>JBKBRT010000070.1:0-13548 GCA_046291585.1 Hyphomonas sp. | reverse complement strand
CGGTGTCCGAGCCGGTCGCGCGGATGATGGCCGAAGGCGCGATGGCCAATAGCCGGGCGAACATTGCCGTGGCGATTACCGGCGTGGCGGGGCCAGGTGGCGGCACACGGATGAAACCGGTCGGCACGGTGCACATCGCCTGCGCGCGGGAGAACCGGGCCGTGCTGCATGAGATGCTGCAACTGGGCGATATCGGGCGCGAGGGCATCCGCATGGCGGCGGTGGAGACGGCGCTGAATTTGATTCAGGCGCAGACGCGGTAGCGGGCGACCTGCCCGATTTCATCCTTCGACTTTGCTCGGGATGAGTTTTGAATCTTTCCGGACATATCATCCGCTCGTCACCCTCGATGCGCGTAGCGCATCTGAGGGCCCATCTTCTGAGCTTTCCTGAGGCGCTTGGGGATGGGGCGGGAGATGGGCCCTCAGACGGGCTGCGCCCGTCGAGGGTGACGAAGGCGGAGAGGCGGCGTTTGGTTGCAGGCAGCACTTTTAGCCGGACGCAGCGTGGGCTGGCCGGTGGATGAGGCTGAGTTCGGGGTTCTGGAAAAGCTAGGAGGTGTCGGCTTTTGCTGTGAGGGCGCAGGCCCCCTTCGTCAGGGCGCTTTGCGCCCTGCCACTTCCCCCGCTGAAGCAGGGGAAGATAACAGCGCGTGGCTCGATGCAAAGCCCTGCTGGAATGGCGGTTGCCCAAGTTGGATCATCCCAGGCTTTGCGCATTGGCGGGATTGGTCTGTAGGCGGAGGGGCTGGGCGCGGGATCGCCGTAATAGGTGATGTCGATGCGACCCCACCAGTGGACCTGGACGAGCACATCGCAATTTCCATGCGCGTCCATCTGATCGGCGACGCGGAGGAGATACCAGAACACAACCGGCCAGAAGATCGGCAGCACGGCGTCGAAATACCCGGCGAAAGTGGGGTGTTTGCGGACGCGGTGGAGGGCGGCGAGGTTGATCATGGGGCGGAGGATACGCCCGGTTTGGGTGGGGGTGGATAAGGTTTTGGGGGATATTTTGTAAGCGGTTGATTGGGCAGCGGATTTTTTTTTGGGATGGGCGTTGGCATTGTTGGATAGGGTGGAGGCCCTCACCTCCCACACTCTTCGAGTGCGGGTCCCTCCCCCCCGCAAGCGGGAGAGGGATTAAGGGGGGGAATAGCGGCGCTGGGCTTCTTCGAGGAAGGCGTTCAGTATACGGCTGACGGCGAGGTCGTGGTTGGCGGCGGCGAGGAAGGCGATGACGGGGTTGCGGAATTCATAGTTGATTTCGAGGGAGACATCGCAGGCGCCTTGGACACTTTCGGTGATGCGCCATTCGGCGAAGAGTTTGCGGAACGGGCCGCGGACGAGGGAGGCGGTGACGCGGGCGGCGGGTTCATCGGCGACGACGCGCGTGGTGAACCGTTCGGTGAAGCCCTTGAAGCCGACGACCGCTTCGCCGAGGCATTCGGTGACGCCGGGGCCGATCTCGCGCACTTCGGAGACGCGCAGGGCCGTGATCCATTTGATGAAATCGGGATAGCGGGCAATATCCGACACCAGCGCAAAGCACTGCGCTCTCCCATAGGGCACGCGCATTGTCTTTGTGAAGCGCGGCATCGCTCAGGCTTTGCGGGCGGCGAGAAAGGCTTCGCGGGCGGCGCGCAGCTGGGCGAAGTCTTCGCCGGCATGGTGGCTGGAACGCGTCAGCGGGCTGGCCGAGACCATGAGGAAGCCCTTGGCGCGCGCGATTTCTTCGTAGGCCTTGAATTCTTCCGGGGTGACGAACCGGTCAATCGCAGCGTGTTTGCGCGTTGGCTGAAGATATTGGCCGATGGTGAGGAAGTCGACACCGGCCGAGCGCATGTCGTCCATCACCTGCATCACCTCTTCCTTGGTTTCGCCGAGGCCGACCATCAGACCGGATTTGGTGAACTGGGCGGGGTCGCGGTCCTTGACCTTCTGCAGCAGGCGGAGGGAATGGAAATAGCGCGCGCCGGGGCGGATGGTGAGATAGAGGCGCGGGACAGTTTCCAGATTGTGGTTAAACACATCCGGGCGCGCATCAATGACGCGGCTTTCCCAGCCATCCTTGCGCAGGAAATCGGGCGTTAGGATTTCGATCGTCGTGCCGGGCGAGCGGGCGCGGATGGCGTTGATCGTGTTGACGAAGTGCATCGCGCCGCCGTCTTCCAGATCGTCGCGGTCCACCGAGGTGATGACGACATGGGAGAGGCCCATTTCGGCGACAGCCTCGGCGACACGGGCGGGCTCGTCTTCTTCCACGCCGGGCTTTGGCTTGCCGGTGGCGACGTTGCAGAAGGAGCAGGCGCGGGTGCAGATCTCGCCAAGGATCATCATCGTGGCGTGTTTCTTGTCCCAGCACTCGCCGATATTGGGGCAGCCGGCCTCTTCGCAGACGGTGACGAGGCCTTTCGACTTCACGATATTACGGGTCGCGTTATAGCCCTCGGACGTGGGCGCCTTCACGCGAATCCAGTCCGGCTTGCGCAGGACGGGCGTATCAGGGCGCGCCTGTTTTTCGGGGTGGCGCGCGCGCGGGGCGCCGGATCTGGTGTCGATGAGATTGGCCATGGGGTGCAAAATGGTCTTTCGGGACGATTCCATCAAGCGGAACCCTCTGCATAGCCCTCATGCCGCACGCGAGGCCGCACTGGCAATATCTGTTGCAGATATGACGCAAAATGACAGAATATTTCAAAACTCAGCGAAAGCTGAAATGATTCAGGGCGGAAACCTATGCAGCAATCGATCCAGCCACTGGTGCCGGCGCCGCTGGCCTACAGGCCTCAGCGCACCCGGACCGACCTTTTTTCCGCGCTGGTTCGCGCCTCGCGCGAGTTTGGCGGGGGCAAGACGATTGTCGTCGATGGGGACGAACGGGAGCTTTCCTACAAGGAGATCATCCGGGCGGCCTTCGGTCTTGGATCGGCGCTGAAAAAGGGCACCAAGAAGGGCGAGGCGGTGGCCATCATGCTTCCGACCGGCGCAGGGGCGGTGATCGCGTTTTATGCGGTAAGCGCATTCGGGCGCGTGCCGACGATGCTGAATTTCACCGCAGGCTCCAAGAACCTGAAAGCGGCGATGAAGGCCGCGCAGGTCAAACGCATCATCACCGCGCACAAATTCGTGGAACTGGGCGGGCTGGAGACGCTGATTGCCGATCTCTCACAGGTTGCCGAAATCATCTATCTGGAGGATGTGCGGGAGAGCCTCTCGCTCGGCAACAAGCTGACGGCCGTGGCCGGGACGCTGCTGCCGGGGCTGGTGGCGGCAGGGCCGAGCCACAAGAAGCCGGCGGTGATCCTCTTTACCTCCGGCACCGAGGGCGAGCCCAAGGGCGTTGTGCTCAGCCATGAGAATGTGATGGCGAATGTCGAGCAGGTGCGCGCGCATATCGGGCTTGGTCCGGATACGGATGTGCTGTTCAATCCGCTGCCGACCTTTCACTGTTTCGGGCTGACGGTGGGCGCGATCCTGCCGATCGTGGCAGGCATCAAGGTGTTCTTCCACCCCTCCCCGCTGCAGCCCAAGGAGATTGTGCGGCGGATCCGGGAGCACAGACCCACGATCATGCTGGCGACGGACACGTTCATTTCCCAATATGCGCGCACCGCTGAAGATGGCGATCTCAACTCCATCCGCCTGGCGGTCTGCGGCGCAGAACGGGTGAAGGATGAGACGCGGGCCTATGTGCGGCGCAAGTTCGATATCGAGATCCTCGAGGGCTATGGCGCGACGGAAGCGTCACCGGTGGTGGCGGCCAATCAGTGGGAGGATAATCGTCCGGGCACGGTGGGGCAGCTGATGTCGGACATGGAATCGCGGCTGGTGCCGGTGGAGGGCATGCCCGAGGGCGGACGGCTGCACATTCGCGGGCCCAACATCATGCTGGGGTATCTGCGCCCGTCCAATCCCGGGATGATCGAGAAGCTGATCGATGGCTGGCATGATACCGGCGATATCGTGACCATCGACGCGGACGGGTTCATCCGCATCATGGGGCGGGTGAAACGGTTTGCGAAGATTGGCGGGGAAATGGTGTCTCTCGCCGTGGTGGAGAATTGCGCGGCGGCTGTGTGGCCCGATCATATGCATGCGGCCGTCACCCTGCCCGACCCGAAGAAAGGCGAGCAGGTGATCCTGTTGACCGATGCGCCCGAGGCAACGCGCGATCCGATCCTGAACTGGGCTAAGACCCATGGCGTGCCGGAGATTTCCGTGCCGCGGCGGGTGTTCCGCGTGGCGGAGATCCCCGTGCTGGGGACCGGCAAGGTGGATTATGGCGCGGTGGGGATTGCGGCCGAGCGGCTGATGAACGACTGAGCGCGGCTCAGGCGGCTTCGCTCAGCGCTTCGGTTTCTTCGGCCATGAACTCGCGGATCAGGGCGCCGGTTTCTTCGGCGCGGGTGACCAGAAAGAGGTGGCCGCCACCCTTGATGATACGCAGGCGGGAGTCTGGCAGGGCAAAGTTCAGGATGTGGCCGTTGGCGACGGGCACGATCGAATCCGCGTCTCCCATGATGACAAGAGCCGGCATCTTCAGGAAACGGATGAACGGCAGGCTCGACCATCCCGCGAAAGCAAGGATCTGGTAGATGTACCCTTTCGGATCTGGCGGCATGAGGCTGTTGATGTGCTGGCCAGCCGAGGCGTCGGCGGCGTCGCCATAGAGCTTGGCGAAGTTTTCGCGCATGAATTCGGGGTCGGAGTAGCGGCGCGTATCGACCATTTTCGAGAGCGAGGCCGGGCGGCCGGGGATCATGGTGACGCCGGCCGTGGTGGCGCAGAGGATGAGGCGTTTGACGCGGTTGCGATACTGGAAGGCAAATTGCTGGGCCAGCGCCCCGCCCCAGGAAACGCCCATGACATCCATCTCATCGATGCCGTTGCGGTCGACAATCTTGCGGATCCAGCGAGCGAGCATCCAGTGGCGATAAGGCCATTGGGTGACCGGGCTGAGGCCGACGCCGGGAACATCCAGCGTGAGGATTTCGCGGTCTGGAAACATTTCGCCGAGGCCGGAGGCGAGTTCGAGATTGGCGCCGATGCCGTTGAAGAAGACCAGCGGGCGGTCTGCCGCCTGCCCTGTCACCGGCCAATGGGCGACGCGCAGGGTGATGCCATCAACGTTTTCCATCGTTATGACGGGTGTGCGGGGTGGCGTAGGCATCAGCGGGTCTTTCTCAAAGGGCCTAGTCGTTGAAGACGTAGCGGCCCGGCGCTGCATAGATGGGGGGGAAGGCTTCGTTGCCAAGCTCTGCAGGTGCAGCTTTCAGCACACCCGAGCGCTGTTTCAGCCACTCGCCCCAGAGCGGCCACCAGGAGCCGGCCTGTTCTTCTGCGGCCAGGGCCCATTCATCAGCGGTCGGCTTGATCTCAGACCCCCGGAAATACTTCGCCTTCGGATTACCCGGCGGATTGATCAGGGATTGAAGATGGCCGCTGGAGGAGAGGATGAATTCGACATTCTTCGAGCCGAGCAAAGCGGGCGTGCGGTAGCAGGCTTTCCAGGGGGTGATGTGGTCTGTGACGCCGGCGACGACGAAAGCGTCTGCCGTGACCTTGCTGAGGTCTGCCATATGGCCGGCGACTTCGACCGTTCCCGGATTATCGAATGGCTGGCTGAGGGCGATATCCAGATAATCCGAATGCAGCTGGGCCGGGAGGTTGGTTGTGTCGTTGTTCCAGAAAAGAACGTCATAGGGGGGCGGGTCTTCGCCCATGAGATAATTATTGACGACATAGTTCCAGATGAGGTCGTTCGGGCGCATCCAGGCGAACATGCGGGCGAGATCATCGCCCTTCAGGATGCCGCGCGACTTTGAGTATTTCCGCGCAATTTCGAGGCTGCCATCGGAGACGATCTGGCCGATGTCGCTGTCGTCGCGCTGGGGGTTCAGCACACAGACCATGAAGGTGAGCGAGTTGATGCGCTTGTCACCCGCCGCCGCCAGAAGGCTGGCGAAGGTGGCCGTGGTGATGCCGCCTGAGCAGGCACCCGAGACGTTGAGCTTGGGAGATTTTGTAATCTTGCGGACGACTTCGCTGGCCTGGACGAGGCTGTCGATATAGTCGTTCATGCCCCAGTCTTTGTGCTTCTTGGTGGGGTTGCGCCAGGAGATGACGAAGGTCTGCTGTTCCATCGCGAGGAGGAACTGGACCATCGACGTCATCGGCGTCAGATCCATCGCGTAGAATTTGTTGATCTGTGGGGGGATGATCAGGATGGGGGTCTTGTGGACCTTCTCGGTGAGCGGGGCATACTGGATCAGCTCCAGCATCTCGTTCTTCCAGACCACCTGCCCTTTCGAAACGGCAAGATTTTCGCCCACCTTGAAGGGGCGCTTGTCGACCTGGGCGGGCAAGCCGCCATTCTTGGTCAGGTCGTCATAGAGGTTTTTCATGCCCTTGAGCAGGGAGAGGCCGCCGGAATCCACGACGCGTTTGGTGGCCGCCGGATTGCCGATCAACGAGTTGGTGGGCGCCAGAGCATCGGTGATCATGCCCATGACGAATTTGGCGCGGGCCTGTTCCAGCTCGCCCATCTTGATCTCGCTGACCCAGGCGTGGAGGTGTTCCTGGGTGGCCAGATAGGTCTGCATACCGCGTTTGTAGAAGGGGTTGTGCTGCCAGGCGGGATCCTTGAAGCGGCGGTCTTTCTTGTCGGCTTCACGCGCCGACTTGCCGAGCAGGATCTGCGTATTCTCGGCCGTGATCTTGCCGGCCGTTTTTGCAGTCGTGACGGGGTTGGTCATGGTCGAGCGGAGCATCAGGCCAACGGCGCCGAGCAGCTCCTGACGGTTGAAGCCGCCCAGAAGCGGGTTCAGCGCGGCTGTATTCTCAGCGGCATTTCGAGCGATCTCGTCTTTTGGTGACGTCACGGTATTTCCTCCCCACAGGCATCCGGTCTGTCGCCAGGTTTGATACCCGGCCGCCGGTTTTAACCATGATCCCTTTCTTTTCCTGAAAGAGAACATGGCAAAGTTTATGACAAAATTCGTTTCACAGTCAGTATTCTCTGTCAAACTACAGTTCTGGCCATGAAAACACGCGACCGCATCCTTCAGGTGAGCCTGCTTCTCTTCAATGAAGAGGGCGAGGCGCAGCTGTCTTCTGTGGATGTTGCCAATGCGCTGGAGATCAGCCCGGGCAACCTCTATTACCATTTCAAGGGCAAGGACGCGATCATCCGGGCCCTTTATGAGCGGTTTGAAGACGAGATGCGCGTTATCCTGCGCGGCTCAAGCGGGGGCGTTGCCTCGATCGAGGACAACTGGGTCTACATCTATATCCTGCTGGAAGAGATTTATGACTTCCGCTTCTTCTACCGCGACCTTGCCGGCCTGATTGCGCGTTACCCCGATCTGGCTGGCCGCTTTCGCGCGCTGATCGCCGAGAAACGGCAGACTATCTTACGTATACTGGATGATCTGGCGCGGCTGGGCGTGATCGAGATTGATCCACGCCTGATGCCGCCCCTGACCGATCAGATCATCACCACACTGACCTTCTGGCTGGCGGGGGACAGTCTGACCCGGGAAAGCCATGATGGCCCTGCCCTGATCCACAAGACGGTGTTCCAGGTGATGTGCCTGATCGTGCCGTATATGGGTGAGGAGGGTCATGGCGCCCTGAGCGGCATGATCCGGCACTTCAAGCAGACACAATCCTGATCCGAACGGGTTGAGAAGAGCGGCGCGCTGTTCTGGCGCCCCGCCCCATCTCGGACCTGGCTTAGCGGGCGAGTTTCTTCGCCTGCTTGGCCCACTCGTCCCGCAGCACGCGGCCACGGGCGCCGATCTCAGCATCCAGCGCTTCAAGCTCGGCTTTTTTCATGGCGGCGATCTGCGCAAAGCGCGTGATACCGGCTGCGTGCAGCTTTTTCACCATGGCCGGGCCAACGCCGTTGATCAGCGAGAGATCGTCAGCGACGTCTGCTTCAATGGGCTCCATGGCGGCTTTGACGGCCTTGCTGGCGCGGGTGGCGACACCTTTGGCGCGCTTGGCGACGCCGGCGCCGGTTTCCGAAGCGACCGTTTCAATCTCGGCGGTGAGGCGCGCGATACGCTCTTTCAGGTGAAGGTCGCTGGCCTTGGTGCGGGCCTTGGCTTTGACGCTGGCGACTTCGTCTTCCAGCTTGTCGACGCGGCGGGCGAAGGCTTCGCGGGCGGTGCCGAGGCCTTTGACGCCGAGCAGGTCGCGCATGCGCTCCATGCGGGTGTCGAACTGGTCACGGGCTTTGGACTGGAAGTCGCGGGCCGTGTCGACAGCCTTGGACATGCGGCCGCTGGCCTTGGTGAAGTTTTCGTTGCCAGCCAGATGGGCGCGAACGTCCTGCTCGATGGCGGCGCCGCGCTTGACGAGGTCTTCAAACACTTCAGCGGACTGCTTGTTCACCACAGTGGCGCCGGCAAGGGCGCTGTCATAGGCTTTGCCATAGGCGCCGACGCCGGCGAGCCAGATCTTGTAGGCCATCTCCGAGGATTGGGCCTCGATTTCCTTGCCTGCAGCCTTTGCTTTGGCGCGCGCGGCGGTCTTGGGGGTCTTCGTTGCCATGAGTTTCTCCCTGGCGGCTTGGTTCATGGGATGGGATTTAGGGAAAAAGTCTAGAAAGCGCATACTAATCGCCGCTGCGTGCTTGAATCCCGCTAGGTAAGGCCTCTATCCACGGGGGCAGTTACAAAGAGGAGATCTCCCATGAGCGCAGTTGACTATCAGGTGGACGGAAAGACCTATGAGGGCTGGCTGGTCATGCCCGAAGGCAAGACGAATGTTCCGGTCGTGGTGATTGCCCATGCCTGGGGCGGCCTCACGGACAATGAGAAGCAGAAAGCCGGCATCATCGCGAAAGAGTTTGGCTATGCCGCTTTTGCCATCGATGTGTATGGCAAGGGCAAGCGCGGCGAGACGGTGGAAGAGTGTCAGGCGCTGATGAACCCGCTGGTGGGTGACCGGGCCGAGCTGCAGAAGCGCCTTGCAGGCGGCCTGGCCGCGGCCAAGGCGCAGGCCGGCGTGGACGCGTCGAAAGCCGCAGGAATCGGTTTCTGCTTTGGCGGGCTCTGCGTGCTGGACATGGCGCGGGCCAACCAGGACGTGCTGGGCGTGGCCTCGTTCCACGGGCTTTTCCGCCCGGCGGAGAATATTGCAAAGCCCAAGATCAAGGCGAAGGTGCTGATCGAGCACGGCTGGCTGGACCCGATGGCGACGCCGGAAGATTTTCTCGCGATCTCGAAAGAGTTTGAGGGCGCCGACTGGCAAGCCCATGTGCATGGCCATTCCTACCACTCGTTCACAACCGTTGGCGCAAACAATCCGGAGATGGGCACGGTTTACAATGCCGACGCCGACCGCCGCAGCTTTGCTTACCTCAAGACATTCCTGAACGAGCTGTTTGGCTGATCGGGACTGATCCGAAAACGGATATTCTGAATACGGTAAAGGCGGAGACCCTTGCGGGTTTCCGCCTTTTTCTATGCCGAAATTTTCAAAAACATCGTTCACAAAGCCTCCAACGCTCACCCTGAGCGAAGTCGAAGGATGGCCCCGCAACGCAACGCTAGCCCCGGCCCGCCCTTCGACTTCGCTCAGGGTGAGCCGTCCGGTGGATCAGCGCAGAGGAATAGGCTCGGCTTTAGTCCGCGCGCAGGGCGTAGCCGGCGGAGCGGACGGTGCGGATGGGGTCTTCCCCGCCGGCCTGACGCAGGGCCTTGCG
This sequence comes from Hyphomonas sp., assembly GCA_046291585.1. GTDB lineage: Bacteria > Pseudomonadota > Alphaproteobacteria > Caulobacterales > Hyphomonadaceae > Hyphomonas. The sequence continues at coordinate 3,834 of JBKBRT010000070.1, read as the reverse complement.
CAGGCGGCCGACATGCACATCCACCGTGCGGGCCTCGACATAAACATCCGAGCCCCAGACCGTATCGAGGAGCTGTTCGCGCGAGAAGACGCGGCCGGGGTGCTGCATGAAATAGTCCAGCAGGCGGAATTCCGTGGGGCCGAGATGGATGTCTTCATTGTTGCGGGAGACGCGGTGGGCGACGCGGTCGATCTCGATGTCGCCGACCGTGATGCGGTCTTCCTTCAGGCCGGGGCGGATGCGGCGGAGGACTGCGCGGACGCGGGCCATGAGCTCGGTGGTCGAGAAGGGCTTGGTGACGTAATCGTCCGCACCCGTATCAAGGCCGCGGATCCGGTCACTCTCTTCGCCGCGGGCGGTGAGCATGATGATCGGCAGGTTCGGATTGACGCCCGTGGCGCGGACGCGGCGGCAGATCTCGATGCCACTGACCTTGGGAAGCATCCAGTCCAGTAGCAGCAGGTCTGGTGTGCGTTCGTCGATCATCATCAGAGCTTCTTCGCCGTCGGCGGCGACGGCGACGTCATAATCTTCCCGCTTGAGATTATAGAGCAGAAGCTCGGATACGGCGCTTTCGTCTTCTGCGACAAGCACGTAGGGTTTCATCGTTCGGCTCCGTAAATTGTTCCGATGGACGTCAAACCTGGTCCAGCTTCGGCCGGTCCATGGTTGACAGGTATTCCCCTACTGCCTGGTAGTATACGAACTCGGCGATGTTGGTACAGTGATCGCCGATCCGTTCCAGGTTCTTGGCTACAAACAGCATATGTGCCCCGGCGCTGATGCGGCGGGGGTCTTCGATGAGATAGGTAATCATTTCACGGAAGACCGCGTTATAGTGCTGGTCAATGTCATCGTCGCTCGACCAGACGTTCTTGGCGAGCGCTGAGTTGCTGGAGGCGTAGGCGTCGAGCACTTCATTGAGCTGGCGCCCGACCGGGCGCGACATGCGCAGGATGGCGTTGCGCATCTCGGCGCTGACATAATCATCCAGACGCAGGGCGCGCTTGGCGATGTTCTTGGAGAGGTCGCCGATCCGCTCAAGCTCGTTCGAGGTCTTCAGGGCAGAGAGGATCATGCGCAGGTCATGGCCCATCGGCTGGCGGCGCGCGATCAGGCTGACGATCTGCTTTTCGACTTCCGCTTCAATGACATCGACCTGGGGATCGCGCGCAATCACTTCCTTGGCCAGGACCGGATCATTGGTGCTGAGCGCGCGGCAGGAGTCGGCGATCATCGTTTCCACGATACCGCCCATGCGCATGATGTCTGACGAGAGCTTGTCGAGCTCATCTGAATAGGCAGAGACGATATGGTCGGACATATACTTCTCCCTCAACCGAACCGGCCGGTGATGTAGTCTTCGGTCCGCTTTTCGCGCGGATTGGTAAAGATCTGCTCTGTCTCGCCCATCTCGATCAGATTGCCGAGGTGGAAGAAGGCCGTGCGCTGGCTGACGCGGGCGGCCTGCTGCATGGAGTGGGTGACGATTACGATGCAGTAGCGCTTGCGCAGATCATCAATCAGTTCCTCGATGCGCGCGGTCGCGACCGGGTCCAGCGCCGAGCAGGGCTCGTCCATCAGGATGACTTCGGGGCGCACGGCGATGGCGCGCGCGATGCAGAGGCGCTGCTGCTGACCGCCCGAGAGGCTGGTTCCAGGTGCCTGGAGCCGGTCTTTCACCTCTTCCCAGAGGCCGGCACGGCGGAGCGATTTCTCGACAATGGCGTCGAGATCTTCGCGGCCCGACGCCAGACCGTGAATGCGCGGGCCATAGGCGATATTGTCATAGATCGATTTGGGAAACGGGTTTGGCTTCTGGAACACCATGCCGACACGCGAGCGCAGGAGCACGGGGTCGATCGCATGATCGTTGATGTCCTGCCCGTCCATGAGGATCTGCCCCTCGACGCGGCAGTTCTCGATCGTGTCATTCATGCGGTTGAGGCAGCGCAGGAAGGTGGACTTGCCACAACCCGACGGGCCGATGAGCGCCGTGACGGCGCGGTCGGGGAAGGACATCGACACGCCGTGGATCGCCTGCTCGGCGCCATAGAAAACGCGGATATCGCGGCAATCGATGCGCGGGGCAGCAGCGGTCGGCGCATCTGCAGCGGGCGCCATAACGGCGCCGTCTGCCTGCGGTGTGTGATCCGTATCCATTACCATCTCCGCTCATATTTACGTCTGAGGAATACCACCATCCCGTTCATCAGCAAAAGGACCGCCAGAAGAATGATGATCATCGCGGATGTCATCGGTTCCCAGGAGCGTTCTGCATTGTTTGCCCAGGTAAAGATAAGGACCGGCATGACGGTGGATTCGTCTGTCGGGCTGCTGGGCACATCGCCCACGAAAGCGACCATGCCGATGAGGAGCAGCGGCGCGGTCTCGCCCAGCGCGCGGGCCATGCCGAGGATCGCGCCAGTCAGGATACCGGGGGCTGCCAGTGGGACTACATGGTGGAACACCGTCTGCATCTTCGAGGCGCCGATGGCCAGGGCGCCGGAGCGCACCGAGGGCGGCACGGCTTTGAGCGCGGCGCGAGCGGCGATGATAACCACCGGGAACGTCATCAGCGCCAGCACGAGCCCGCCGACCAGCGGCGCCGACCGGGGCATTCCCAGGAAGTTGATATAGACCGCTGCGCCCAACAGGCCGAACACGATCGACGGCACCGCGGCGAGGTTGTTGATGTTGACTTCGATGAAATCGGTCAGGCGGTTTTTGGGCGCAAACTCTTCCAGATAGACCGCTGCGAGGATGCCGATGGGGATCGCCACAAGCGCAGTCACCAGCATCGTGAAGAGAGAGCCGACAAGCGCCGCAAGGCCGCCCGCGAGTTCCGGATAGGTGGAGTCAGAATGGGTCAGCAGGCTCCAGCGGGGCACCCGGGAAATCCGGTCCATGTCCTTGAGGGCCAGCGTCCAGGCGATCTGCTGATCAGAGATGACGCGCTGGGCTTCGGGCAGCGCAATAATGCGCGCGGTCGCGGCGCCGCTCTGGAAGGCGTCGAGCGTGCCGGTGAGCAGTTCGAGACGGGCGGCGCCGGGCTCGATCGCCTCCAGTCGGCCGGTCGAGGCCCCGGACGTGAGCAGGACGGACGCCTCCTCCATGTTGATGCCATCGGCTTCAAGCGTCGTGATGGCGGTGAGGATGGGCGCAAATGCCCCCTGCCCTTCCAGCACTGCGCGGCCGTCTTCCTGCGGGCGAACGGCGGCGACCTCGCCGACACGGACCCGGCGCTCCCCAAAGGCCTGGCCTTTGAGATAGAGATCAAGGTCGTCATTCAGCGGCGCGACGAGTTCGATCCGGGTACCGATCAGTTGAGGCTGAGCGGCAACCCTTTTCGCGGTCGGCAGCACGGCGAGGCGCGTGATGAACTGCGACACTTCCAGACGCTTGGCCCGGTTCTGGTCGGACTCTGGAAAGGTGGTGATCAGATTGTCGCGCGCCAGTTCCCAGAAGCCGTCGACATTCCGGGAAATGTCCTCGGGCGTTTCCTCGCCAGGCGGCGCGATGACGGCACGGTCGAGCGTCACGTCATAGCGCACGACGTGATAGGTGGCCGCCGAAACGGCCTGCGAGCCGATCGACAGCGCGAGAAGCAACAGCGCGCTCAACGCGAGGAAGATGGCGCCCATGCCATAGAAGCGGAAGCGCACATCCGAGGCTCGGCGGCGCTTGAGACGCTTGAGCGCCTCGGGGGTCGAAAAGGAAGAGTTGGCCTGATCAGTCATACTTTTCCCGGTATTTCTGGACGACGCGCAGGGCGATCACGTTGAAGATCAGCGTCACGGCAAACAGCACAAGGCCGAGCGCAAAGGCGGAGAG
>JBKBRT010000069.1:0-13632 GCA_046291585.1 Hyphomonas sp. | reverse complement strand
CTGGCGCTGCTGGGGGATGCGGGCGAGGGGCTCAGATGGCTCGGAACGTTCCACTCCATCTCGGCGCAGATCCTGCGCAAACATGCCGAACTGGTGGGTCTCAAATCGAGCTTCACCATCCTCGACACAGACGACCAGATTCGCCTCTGCAAACAGATCGTTCAGGCTGAGAATCTCGATCCCAAGCGCTGGACACCCCGCTATCTGGCAGGCCTCATCGATGGCTGGAAGAACCGCGCCCTGACGCCCGGCAAGGTGCCGCCCGAAGAGGCTGAACTTTTCGGCAATGGCAAGGCGATCAAATGTTACGAGATCTATCAGGCGCGTCTGAAAGTGCTCAACGCCTGCGATTTTGGTGATCTTCTGATCCACAACATCACGATCTTTCAGGAAAGCCCTGATATCCTTCGGGAATATCATGACCGCTTCCGTTACATCCTGGTCGACGAGTATCAGGATACCAACGTCGCCCAGTATCTCTGGCTGCGCCTGCTCGCCCAAGGCTCGAAAAACCTCTGCTGCGTGGGCGATGACGACCAGTCGATCTATGGCTGGCGCGGCGCCGAGGTCGATAACATCCTGCGCTTCGACAAGGATTTTCCCGGCGCCAAGGTGGTTCGCCTTGAGCGCAATTACCGCTCCACCCGCCACATCCTGGCGGCCGCTTCCAGCGTCATCGCGCATAATAAGGGCCGGCTCGGCAAGACGCTCTATGTCGGCAATGACAGCGCGGTAAACGAGGATACCGATGCGCCCAAGGTCAAGGTGCGCGGCCTCTGGGACGGGGAGGCGGAAAGCCGCCTGATCGCCGACGACATCGAAAGCTGGGTGCGCGGCGGCGGGCGCCATGATGGCTGCGCGGTGCTGGTGCGCGCCTCCTGGCAGATGCGGGCCTTCGAGGAGCGTTTCATTCTTCTGGGCATTCCCTACCGCGTCATTGGCGGCCCGCGTTTCTTCGAGCGCGCCGAAATCCGTGACGCGATGGCGTATCTGCGCCTTATCCGTTCCCCTGATGACGACCTGGCCTTCGAGCGGGTCGTCAACGAGCCCAAGCGCGGGGTAGGGGATGCAAGCCTCGCCAAGCTGCAGTCCTATGCGCGCCAGGATGGGCGCAGCCTGTTCACGCTCACCCCGATGGTGCTGCAGACCGATGAGATCAAAGGCGCGGCCAAGCGCGGCCTCACCCAGTTCATCGACCAGATCAACCTCTGGCGCGGCAAGCTCGCCGACGGGATGCCCCATACAGAGCTCGCCGAGATGATCCTCGAAGAGTCCGGCTATACCGACATGCTGCAGAAGGATCGCAGCCCGCAGGCGCAGGGCCGGCTCGACAACCTCAAGGAACTCGTCCGCGCGATGGGCGAGTTCGACACACTGCCGGGTTTCCTGGAGCATGTGGAACTGGTGATGGACGCCTCGGCTGGCGGAAACGGGGAGGATCAGGTGCAGATCCTGACGCTGCACGCCGCCAAAGGCCTTGAATGGCCGGTGGTTTTCCTGCCCGGCTGGGAGGAGGAAGTCTTCCCCTCCCGCCGCAGCCTCGATGAAAGCGGCCTCAAGGGCCTCGAGGAGGAGCGGCGCCTCGCCTATGTCGGCATCACCCGCGCGCGGGAGCGCTGCTACATCTCCTTCGTCGCTAACCGCCAGATCTATGGTCGCTGGCAGGCGGTCATGCCCAGCCGCTTCATTGACGAACTGCCGCCCGAACATGTCGATGCGGTCTCCGAGACCGGCTATTCCGGCCTGCCTGCCAGCGCTGACGCATTTACCGGAACGATCGAAGACCTCGGCGAACGCTCCAATTATCAGAGCCCCGGCTGGAAGCGGCTGAAGGAAAACGCCGGCCGGCCCACCGGCGCTCCGCCCCGCGACGCGGCCGGGCTCACCGCCACCGCCTCGGGCACCTCGGGCTTCACCACCGGCGCCCGCGTCTTTCATGACAAGTTCGGTTATGGCCGCGTCGCCTTCTCAGAGGGCAACAAGCTGACCGTCGATTTCGACAAGACCGGCCGCAAGAAAGTCATCGCCACCTTTGTCACAAAAGCCTGAGACGGGCCGTTCCTCTCTCCGCATCGGCGATTCGCCGGGCGGTCACGGGGTGTCAGAGGTTAACAAAACCGGCCCTTCGGTTCATCTTTGGTGTACGCGGCGTACGGTGGCTTGCGATCCGGGCAGCGCCCCGGGCAGGGCTGAGCGCCTTTGGAATCAACGCATCTCTACAAGTGGAACGCGACGTTCCGATTATGTGATGAGCGGACCTTGCTTTAAAGCGGCGTTAACGGCAGATGGTGTATGGGGCTGATATCAGGAATGTGCACGTTGCCGGACGGAACGATCCGGACCGTTTCAGAAAGAGCTTGAGATTAGCATGATCGGTAGCCTTCTCGGCCTGTTGTCTACAGACATGGCCATCGACCTCGGGACCGCGAATACCCTTGTCTATGTCAAGGGTCAGGGCGTTCAGCTCGATGAGCCGTCGGTTGTCGCGTACATGACCCAGGGCGGCCGCAAGATCGTCTATGCGGTCGGCGAGCAGGCAAAGAACATGCTCGGCAAGACGCCTGTGAACATGGAGGCCATCCGCCCCATGCGCGACGGCGTCATCGCAGACTTCGAAGTCGCCGAGGAAATGATCAAGCATTTCATCCGGAAGGTTCATAATCGCCGGGCGTTTGTCTCCCCCCTCATCATCATCTGCGTGCCCAGCTCCGCCACCAGCGTCGAGCGCCGCGCCATCCACCAGTCTGCCCTGGCTGCCGGCGCGCGCCATGTCGAACTGATCGAAGAGCCCATGGCTGCCGCGATCGGCGCCGGCCTGCCGATCGACGATCCGGCCGGCTCGATGGTCGTGGATATCGGCGGGGGCACATCGGAAGTGGCGGTCCTCTCCCTCGGGGGAATCGTCTATTCGCGCTCCGTGCGCGTCGGCGGTGACAAGATGGACCAGGCCATCGTCAACTATCTGCGCCGCGAGCAGAAAATCCTGATCGGCGAAATGTCTGCCGAGCGGATCAAGAAAGAAATCGGCACCGCCATGCCGCCCGAAAACGGCACCGGCATGGCCCTGACTGTCCGCGGCCGCGGCACGCTGGACGGCGTTCCGAAAGAAACCGAAATCACCGAAGCGATGATCGCCGAGGCCCTGCGCGAACCGGTGACGGATATCGTGGACGCCGTGAAAATCGCGCTCGAAGCCATGCCGCCCGAGCTTGCCGCCGACATTGTCGACCGCGGCATCGTGCTGACCGGCGGGGGCGCGCTGCTGCGCAATCTTGACGTTGTAATCCGCAATCAGGCCCAATTGCCTGTGATGATCGCCGATGATCCGCTGAAATGTGTGGTCAACGGGTGTGGTCATGTCCTCGAAAATTATTCAAAAATGAAAAGCGTCCTCTGCCCGGAAGTCTGAGTCGCAGGCAGCGCGGACGGCGAGGGAGCCAGAATAAATGGCGCGCTTCGGACCAACAGGTCAGAAAACAGCGGCCCGAGGGGCACGCCGGCTCACGCTTGGCATCTTTATGGCGGCTGCCTTTGCGCTGCTCGTCGCCCAGTCTGCGCCCCAGATCTCCGAGTTTTTCGTCCCCGCGCGCACCACGGTCAGCGACCGCCTGCGCGCGCCGAGCGAAATCAGCCTCTGGGCACGCATTACCGGCCAGGCCGAGCGCGAACGGCGCATCCGCGCGCTCGAGAATGAAGTGCGCGATCTTGCCCGCTACAAAGCTGCCGCCATCTCCATGGCCGACCGTCTAGAAGCGTATGAACGCATCCTCAACCTGATGGGAGAGCCTCCGGAGAAGGGGGTCACTGCGCGCGTCACCACCGAGGTCGACGGGCCCTTTTCCCAGACGCTGCTGGCCAATGCCGGCATGTTGCAGGGGGTAGAGCCGGGCGCCGTGGCGGTGAATGAAGGCGGCCTTGTCGGCCGCGTCATCCATCTGGGCGAGCGCTCGTCGCGGGTTCTGCTGATCAGTGATTATTCCAGCCGTCTGCCCGTCGTTGGCGAAGTCAGCGGTCTGCGGGCCATCATGTACGGTCAGGACCGGGAAGGCGGGCGCCTCAGCGACCTGCCAGAAGACGCAAATTTTGTTGAAGGCGAACGCATTCTGACATCCGGCGATGGTGGCGCCTATCCGCGCGGCCTGGTCGTCGGCACGGCGCGCCAGGATCCGAGCGGCTGGCGTGTGCGTCTGGCCATGCGCGATCATGGCGGCACCTATGTCCGGATGATCCAGCCGCCTCAGATCCTCGCGCCCCTGGCCGTTGTGCCGCCTTTGCCGGAAGCCCCCGCATCTGACAGCCCGGCGACGCCAACGCCCACTCCCTCCGCGCCGCCCGCAGCCACACCGCAAGCGCCGACGCCTGCGCCAGAAGCTGCCCCGGCGGCCTCTGCCTCCTCACAGCCTGCGGCCACCCCGCCTGAGGAGGGGCAATAGACATGGCCAGCGGCAAGCTCAGACGGCGGAAGAAGTCCCTGTGGAGCCAGACAGCGCCCAGCGCGCGGCTGGCCTTCGGGGCATTCTTCATTGTGCTGACAGGCGCGATCGGCATGCTGCCGCGCGAGATTTTCGGCATCGCCATCGCCTGGCCCTTTGCCGCCCTCTGGGGCGCGATGGGCTGGGGCAGGGTGGGCCTTGCCATCCGCCCGATGATCCTGCTGGTGCTGTTCGGCCTGATGCAGGATGTCGTTTCCAACGCGCCGCTTGGCTGCTTTGCGGTGATCAATCTGGCTGTATACGGATTGAGCGCGGGGATCACCCATCAGACCGACGGGATGCGGGATGTTCTCGTCGCCGTTCTCGGCCCCGTCGTGATGCTTCTTATCGCGCTGGTGATGATCTGGGTTTTTGCCAGTGTCACCAGTGACCATCTCGTCCGTTCGACGCCGATCTTCGCCTCGATCATCACAACGGGGCTTGTCTATCTTGTAGGATACCGCATGTTCGATCTTGGGCGGCGGCCGGGTGAGCCATCAGGGCAGACGACATGAGCCGGAAAACTAAAAACGCCGATGAGATGTTCGACCGCCGCATGTTCATGGCGGCCGGGGCCGGCGGGCTTGTCTGGGCGGCGCTGGTCGGGCGCCTGTTCCAGCTGCAGTTTCTCGATGCCGAGCGCTACCAGGATCTGGCCGAAGCCAACCATGTGAAGCTGGTGATGGCGCCGCCCGAGCGCGGCGAAATTCTTGACCGGTTCGGGCGTCCCCTGGCGTCTCAGCGCCAGGCAGGCCGGGTCTCGGTCATCCCGGAACAGATGAGTGACCCCGAGGCGGTGCTCAACCGGATCTCAAACCTGATCGACCTGCCGGATGCGCGCCGCACGCGCCTGCTGGAAGACATCCGCAATGCGCGCCGCCGCAATGCCGCGTTTCTCCCCGTCATCGTCGCGCAGGAGCTAACCTTCGAGGACTTCTCCCGCATGCAGGTGCATGCCGTGGAGATGGAAGGCGTCGATGTGCAGATGGCCTCGACCCGGTCCTATCCGAGGGGCCGCGATTTTGGCCATGTGCTGGGTTATGTCGCGCGCGCCAGCGGCGAGGATCTGGAGCGTCTGACCACCGGCCTCGCGCCGGAAGATGCCCGCATCTATCAGGAAATGTTCCGCCACCCGGATATGCGCACCGGCCGGCAGGGGATGGAGCGGTTTGCCGAAGACTGGCTGCGCGGCCGTCCGGGCCGGCGGCGCGTGGTGGCAAACGCCCATGGCCGCCCGCTCTGGGAATTGCAGCAGGACCCCAAACAGGCTGCTGTTCCGGGCAAGGATCTTTACATCACCATCGATTCGGAGCTGCAGCGGATCGCGATTGACCGTTTCGAGGGCGAAAGCGGCGCCGCCGTGGTTGTCGACATCGAGAACGGCGATGTGCTGGCGATGGTCTCTACACCGGCCTTCGATCCAAACGGTTTCGTCAACGGCATTTCCGGCGCAGACTATGCCTTGCTGCGGGATGATCCGCGCGCGCCGCTTTATCCGCGCGCCCATGGCGGGGTGTATCCCCCAGGGTCGACCTTCAAGATGGTGGTGGCGACCGCCGCGCTTGAAGCTGGTGTCATCCGGCCCGAAGATCACATCCGCTGTCCCGGCCATTACCGCTTCGGCAATCGCACCTGGCATTGCTGGAGGCGCCCGGGCCATGGCGCAATGAACATGCACAACGCCATCAAACAGTCGTGCGACGTGTATTTCTACGAGATCGCGCGGCGTGCCGGTGTGGAAAAGATCGCCGAGGTCTCGCGCAAGTTCGGATTTGGTCACACCTGGGTGCTCGGCATGACGGGCGCGCGGGGCGGCCTTGTGCCCGATCCTGCATGGAAACAGAAAGCGCGCGGCGAGCCCTGGTTTGAAGGCGAAACGCTGAACTTCGGCATCGGCCAGGGCCAGCTCGGCACCACGCCCCTGCAGCTTGCGCTGATGACGGCGCGGATTGCGGCCACCGGCGCGCCGATCCGCCCCCGGATGATCGGCCTTGGCCCGAATGATGAAGATGACGCCCTGCTCGATGATCACCTCGATGCCGGGATCATGGAGCGGATGAAGGCGGGCATGTTTGGGGTCACCTCGGAAGGCGGCGGCACGGCCCTGCGTTCCGGCGATCTTGGCCTGGGCGGCCCGCGCCTGGCCGGCAAGACAGGCACCGCCCAAGTGCGCCGCATCACCTCGGCAGAGCGCGCAAGCGGCGTTGTGCGCGGCGGTGACGCCATTGCCCGAGAATTGCGCGACCACGCCCTGTTCGTCGCCTATGCCCCGGCCGACAATCCCAAATACGCCATCTCCGTCATCGTCGAGCATGGCGAAGGCGGCTCGCGCACGGCGGCGCCGGTGGCGCGCGATATTCTCGCCGCCGCCATCCGGATGAACAGCGGCCGCGCGCCCAACTATGCCCGCCGCGCCTCTGCCGCGCCCGAAGTCGTCCCGCCGGAAATCAACACCGGGGACCCGGCATGAGCCGCGACGGCTTTACCGGTTTCACGCGCGGCGAAGCGCGAGTCCGCACGGCGTCGTCTTCCCTGCAATTTGCCGAGCTTGGCCCTTTCAGCAAACTCGCCCGGATGCCGTGGGGCATCGTCCTCCTGATTCTCGGCGTCGGGCTTGTGGGCGTCGCCATGCTGTTCTCGGTCGGCTGGGATCCGGTCGCGCAGGCGCCCTCGGCGCGGGAATCCGGGCTCTGGCGGGAACAGCTCAATCGCCTCGGCATCGGATTTGTCGTCATGATCGTGCTGGCGCTGTTGCCGCTGGGCATCTGGTCGCGGCTCTCCTGGCTCGCCTATCTGGGCGTGGTCGTGCTTCTGGTGATGGTCGATTTCTTCGGCATCATGGGCGGGGGCGCCGCCCGCTGGCTCAAGGTCGGCCCGCTGGTCATCCAGCCGTCTGAACCGGCCAAGCTCGCCGTCACCCTGGCCGTTGCCAGCTATTATCAGCGCATGATGCCGCTCAATGGACGCTCGGTGCCGCTCTGGGTGCATCTGGGCGCGCTCGCCATCATCCTCATCCCGGCGGCCCTCGTCTTCAAGCAGCCAAACCTCTCCACCGCCCTGGCGCTGACGGCCTCGGGCGTCATCATCATCTTCTTCGCGGGTATCGGCTTCCGCTATGTGATCGGCACCATCATCGCCGGTATCGCCGCCATCCCCGCCATTTACACCTTCGTCCTGGCGCCCTATCAGCGCGAGCGCGTCGACACACTGATCGCCGGGATCACTGGCCATACGACCAATGGTCTGGGCGAAAGTTACCAGATCGAGCAGGCCAAGATCGCCATCGGCGCCGGCGGCGTCAACGGCCGGGGCTATCTCCAGGGCATACAGTCCCAGCAGGAATATGTCCCCGAACAGCATACCGATTTTATCCTGACGGTGATTGCCGAGGAGTTCGGCTTCATCGGCTCGGTGGCGCTGCTGACCATCTTTGCCTTTCTGTTCGTCTGGTCGTTCCGGGTGGCCGCGCGCAATCGCAGCTGGTTCGGGCGCCTCGCCACCATCGGCGCCACCTGCACGATTGCCTTCTTCACCATCTTCAACAGCGGCATGGTGCTCGGCCTGTTGCCGGTGCTGGGCATGCCGCTCCCGCTTATCTCCTATGGCGGCACGGCGCTGATCACGGTCATGGCCTGTTTCGGGCTCATTCTGTCAGCCCACCTTCACCGGGATGAGAAACTCTCGACGCATAGTCCTCTTTGACCCGTAAATGCGCCAATTGCGTTGATTTCTGATTGCGTGTCGCTACGGTCCCGCCAAACATTGCCTCTGGGGAGCGGAATTCATGGCAGATATTGGTCGCAAGTCGGACACGTTCAGCTCGCGGTTCGGCTTCATCATGGCCTCGGTCGGATCGGCCGTCGGTCTCGGCAATTTCTGGCGGTTCCCCTACACGGCCGGTGAGAATGGCGGCGGCGCCTTCATCCTCATCTATATCCTCTGCGTGGCCTTCATCGCCCTGCCGCTGCTGATGGCCGAATATGCGATGGGCCGGAAATCCGGCATGTCCGCCATCGAAGGCGTCCAGTCCCTCGCCCGCGCCGAAAGCAAAAGCCAGAACTGGGGCATCGTCACCTGGATCGGGTCGATCACCGCTTTCTTCATTCTGAGCTTCTACGTGGTCATCTCGGCCTGGCTCATGGCCTATGTGATCCAGGCCATCGGCGGCAACCTGAATGGCACCACCGCCGAGGAATCGGGCCAGAACTTCCTCAATACCATCGGGCAGGGGGAACACCCCCTGAATTCCAAATGGTACATCCTGATGCTGCTCGGCCTGTTCATTGCGGCCAATGTGTTCGTGGTGGGGCGCGGCGTTAAGGGCGGGCTGGAGCGGGCGGCCACCATTCTGATGCCGCTCTTCTTCATCATGGTGCTGGTCGTGGTCGGCTTCTCTCTGGCCAATGGCGATGTCACGCGCACCGTCGCCTTCATCTTTGAACCCAAATGGGAGGATGTCGGCTTCAAGACCTTCCTGGCGGCCCTGGGACAGGCCTTCTTCTCCATCGGCGTCGGCGTCGGCCTGATGATCACCTATGGCGCCTATCTCGACCGTGAGACGAGCATCCCCAAATCCTCCGCCATCATCGCCGGCTCAGATACCTTCGTCGCCCTGATCGCCGGCTTTGCGATCTTTCCGATCGTGTTTGCTGCCGGCCTGAGTGAAGCGGCTGGCCCGAGCCTCTTCTTCGTCTCGATGCCGGTTGCCTTCGAAGCCATTCCGGGCGGCTCCATCTTTGCCCTCGTATTCTTCTCGCTCGCCCTCTTTGCCGCCTTCACTTCTTCGATCTCGCTTATGGAAGTGGGCGTATCCTGGCTGGAAGAACGTCAGGGCGTCACCCGCATCGGCGCGGCGTCGGGCGTCGGCTTCGTCCTGTTCATGGTCGGGGCGGCCTATGTCTTCTCGCTCGAATATCTCGACTTCATGGACTTCATGACCGAAGGCCTGCTGCTTCCGCTCGGCGGGTTCCTTGCGGCCATCTTCGCCGGCTGGATCCTCAGCCGCGAGATGCTGACCTCAGAGCTCGGCGAGGGCACGCTGATGAATGTCTGGCGCTTCCTGATCCGCTGGTTCGTGCCGCCCTTTATCGGCCTCGTCCTGGTCTTCGGCTTCCTCGACAAGATCCAGGACCAGTACCACGTCCAGCTGCCGGGCGCGCTCCAGCTGCTGCTCGGTCCCAACTATGATCTGAGCGGTTTGGAATAGGGGAGGTTCCGCGCGCCCCGCTAAACCCGGAAGCGCGGGCCCAGCTGATCGGCAAAATCATCGGTCGCCTGAACCAGGCGGTCGATGATGCCAGGCTCCATGGAGGAGTGGCCCGCATCGGGCACAACATGCAGCTGCGCGGACGGCCAGGCTTTCGACAGTTCCCAGGCGGTCGAGAGCGGCGTCACCACATCATATCTTCCGTGAACGATCACGCCGGGCACCTTGCCCAGCTTGAGCTTTGCCTGTTCCAGCAGCCAGTTATCTTTCTCGAAAAACCCGCCATTGACGAAATAATGGCATTCGATTCGCGCGAAGGCGTCGACAAAGTCGTCTTCATTGAAGCGCGGGGGCGTGGTCAGCGGGCCCTTGATCGACAGGGTCTGGCCTTCCCATTGCGACCAGGCCCGCGCCGCTTCGATCCGCGCTTTGGGATCGCTGCCTGTCAGGCGCTTGTGGAAGGCCTGAAGCAGGTCGCCGCGTTCTTCCGGTGGGATCGGGGCAAGATACTGGTCGAACGCATCGGGAAAGAGGCGGCTCGCGCCGGACTGGTAGAACCAGTCAATCTCCGCCTTGCTGACGAGGAATATCCCGCGCAGGACGAGGCCCAGTGTTTTGGACGTATGGGTCACCCCATAGGCGAGTGCGAGCGTCGAGCCCCAGGACCCGCCAAACACCAGCCAGCTGGAGACCCCGGCATGTTTGCGGAGGGCCTCCATATCGGCCACCAGATCCCAGGTCGTATTCTCCCGAAGCTCCGAATGGGGTGTCGAGCGGCCACAGCCGCGTTGGTCGAACAGGAAGATCCGGTAGCGATCAGGATCAAAGAACCGCCGCATTTCCGGGCTTGAGCCGCCGCCGGGGCCGCCATGTAATGCAATTACGGGGATACCTTTCGGATTTCCGGACTCTTCCCAGTAGATTTCATGAAGATCGGAGACACGAAGGCGCCCGGAAGCATGTGGTTCGTGTCGATGATACAATATACGGCGGGACTGGCGTCTGTTCATGCGCTCTTCACTTATGGTCAGCCACAATGCCTAGCGTGACTGGACTTCCTTTATCCACACCCATAGTGTTAATTTCACTTGGGGAAGCTGGCTGCTGACGGGTGTCAATTGATGCGTAGCGTTCTTGTTTGTGTATCCCTAGGACTTCTGGCGGGATGCGCAACTGTTTCGGTCGTACAAGGCGAGACGACGGTCGAGACGGCTTTGACTAAGAGCCAGTCTGCGCTGCGCCAGTCCTCGGATGCTTATTGTGACCTTCTGGCAGACCGTGGCTGGGCCGAGGCCGACAAGGGCCTGGCCGGCTTTGCCGATCTGCTGATCCGCGGGCGGACGGCTTCGCAGCAGCCCCCCCCCGCTTACGCAACCGATATCGGCGCGGCCTCGCGGGCCCCGGTTCTGGTGCTCGCCAAGATTTCTGCTGACAGCGAATCGGCCCGCAAAGGCCTGGAAGATGTCACCCGCGAAGCGCGCGAAGTGATCGACAAATCCCGGATAGACGCCTCAAACCGCAACGACGTGATTGCCTATGAGCGCGCGCTCGTCCGTGCGCAGATGGCTCATCGCAACTTCCGGGAAGCGCTCGATATCGTCACCGCGCGCGCCGATATGGATGTCTCCCCGATCAAGGCGGAGCTTAACGCCTTTGACGCCTCCATCGATCAGGCCCGCAGCGTCGCCGATGATCTGGCCGAGCGCTATACCGGCTCTTACGGCGTTTCGTCCTGAGACCGGCGCGCTGAGGCGCTCCCGCCGATCGCGATCATGATCCAGCCTGCCAGCAGGGTGAGCCCGCCCACCGGCGTAATCGCGCCAAACCAGCGCGGCGCGCCCAGCGCCATCGCATACAGTGTCCCGGCAAAGATCACCGCGCCGCCCACCATCAGCCAGCCACCCACCGCGATCCTGCCGCCTCGCCCCGAGAGGCCCGCCGCCAGCGCCGCGCCGGCATGGGTCAGGCCATAGAGCGTGGCCGTCTGCCACCATTCGATGCCTTCTTCCGTCAGCGTTCCGTCCAGCGCATGGGCGCCAAACGCGCCGAACGCGACAGACAGAAACCCGATCAGGGCAGCAGCAGGGACAAGTCGGTTCATGGCAAACCTTCGCAAGGATCAGTGACAGTTCAGCCCTTCCGAGGCAGGGCATAGGTCACGATAGCGTGGCTCGAAGGCTTGTCAGCGTGTTCAATCCGCACATCCACTTCGATGATCGCCAGCGCCTGACCCATCTTCAGGATCTTCCCCTCGGCGATTACCACCTTGCCGATGCAGGGCCGCAGGAAGTTGATGTTGAGATTGCTGGTCACCGTCATCGGCTCAAAGCCGGTTAAAGTCATGATCGCCATATAGGCGGCGGTGTCACACAGGCTCATCTGTGTCGGCCCGGAGATATAGCCGCCCGGCCGCAGATGCGTCTCGTCGGCCTCCAGCGCGATCACCGCCTGGCCAGGCTCCATCACCCGCACCTGGTTCTGGTGCCCGCGCCCGGGAAAGGCCTTGTCCAGAAACGCATTGGCCTCTTCGGCTGTGAACTTTGTCATGGCGCCCTCCCGTCGCGGCACCGCTTGATCGGCGCGGCGCCTCGCGCAAACCTAACCCCTGAGACCCGCCCGCCAAGAGGTCACCTTAAGGAAGGACTACCCCATGCTGACTGCCGGAGACGAATACCCCATCCACCAGACGCCTGAGCCCGTCGCGTTTTCCGGCTCTGACCGCAATTTCTACGACCGGTATTTCTTCAACGGCTACAGCGCTGACGGCAAAACCTTCTTCGCCGCCGCGATGGGGGTCTATCCGCACCTCAACGTCATCGACGGCGCCGTCTCGGTGCTGCGCGACGGGAAACAATCCTCGGTCTTCTTCTCCCGCCCGCTGAACATGGAGCGGATGGACACCTTCGTCGGCGGCCTCTCGGTCACCGTGATCGAGCCGCTCAAACGCATCCGCCTGAAGCTGGAAGAAACCGAAGGCATCGCGCTCGATGTTGAGTTCACCGGCCGCGCATTCCCGATCGAGGAGCCCCGCTTTACCCGCCGCATCGGCCCGCGCATGATGATGGACCTCACGCGCATGACGCAGAATGGCAGCTGGTCGGGCAAGCTGCGCATCGACGGCCAGGAAATCGCGGTGAAGCCAGACGACTTCACCGGCACGCGTGACCGCTCCTGGGGCGTGCGGCCCATTGGCGCGCCCGATCCCCAGCCGCTCTATCCGCCCATGCCGCCGCAATTCTACTGGATCTGGGTGCCGACCAACTTTGCCGACATGGCGATGTTCTACCATGTGAACCATGACGAACATGGCGACAGCTGGAACACGCGCACCTCGATCTGCCCGGACGGCGCGCCCCAGGGCGCAGGCCTGCATCTGGGCGACGTCAACATGGACGTGCGCTACGCCAAGGGCACCCGCCGCATGGCGACGGCTACCCTCACGGCCAAAGACGCCTCCGGCAATCCGCATACGGTCGATTACGAGCCCATGGGCACCTTCCTGATGAAGGGCATCGGCTACAACCACGCCAAATACCGCCACGGCGTGTTCCATGGCGACCAGCTGGTGACCGCGCGCGAAGATTATGATGTCGCCAAATCCCCCTGGAACGAGATCGAAAACCTCCACATCCAGGAAATCGTCCGCGCCACGCATAAAGGCCCCGATGGGAAGGTCTCGGTCGGCGTCGGCGCGTATGAACAGCTTTTCCTCGGCAAGCACGCCCCCAGCGGCTTCAAGGACATCCTCGACGGCGCGGCTTAGGCCGCCGCCGTCCTGCGGCGGGGCAGGGGATGGACGCCGAGCGCCTCGCGCAGATCGTCCATCGCCTCGCCCGCGCCAATATCGGCCAGCCGCTCCGCCACCTCCCGCGCGTCAAATGCAAAGGAAATTACATTCCCGTCGCGCCCGGCGGCCTTGCCGCCAATGGCCTGAAACAGCTTCCGGGCCGGCGC
>JBKBRT010000068.1:0-13703 GCA_046291585.1 Hyphomonas sp. | reverse complement strand
CGCTGGTTCGTGCCCCGCCTTGGCAAGATTGCCGAGGCGCAGGCCGACGCGCGCTCCATCATGACGGGCCGCATCGTCGATTCCTATACGAACATTCAGACGGTGAAGCTGTTTGCCCATTCGGGCCGTGAGGAATCCTACGCCAAGGGATCGATGGATGGGTTCCTGCAGACGGTCTACCGCCAGATGCGGATGGTCACGAGCTTCAACGTCATTGTGTATCTCAACAACTCGCTGCTGGTGTTCCTGATTGCGGCAGGCGGCATTTATCTGTGGATGGGGGATCTGGTCGGGGCGGGCGCGGTGGCGGCGGCTGTCGGCCTCGCGCTGCGGATCAAGTCCATGTCGCAATGGATCATGTGGGAAGTGGCCGGCCTCTTCGAGAATATCGGGGTTGTCTATGACGGCATGGCGATGCTGCAGACGCCGGTTGCCGTGACCGATCATCCGGATGCGGCGGACCTGCCGCGCGTCAAGGGCGAGGTGACGTTCGAGAACGTCACCTTCCATTATGGCAAAGGTGCAGGCGTCATCGAGGGCTTGAACCTCGTCATCCGGCCGGGCGAGAAGATCGGCCTCGTGGGGCGCTCGGGCGCGGGCAAGACGACCCTGACGAGCCTCCTCCTGCGCTTCTATGATGCGGAAAGTGGGCGGGTTCTGATTGACGGGCAGGATATCACGCGCGTCACGCAGGATACCCTCCGGGCACAGATCGGGATGGTGACGCAGGATACCTCGCTGCTGCACCGCTCGATCCGCGACAACATCGCTTATGGGCGTCCGGATTCTGCCGATGAGGAAATCCGAATTGCCGCCGAAAAGGCTCAGGCGATGGGGTTCATCGAAACGCTGGAAGATTCCAAAGGCCGGATCGGCTTTGACGCGCATGTGGGCGAGCGGGGCGTGAAGCTGTCGGGCGGCCAGCGCCAGCGGATCGCGATAGCGCGCATTTTCCTGAAGGACGCGCCGATCCTGATCCTGGACGAGGCGACGTCTGCGCTTGATTCAGAAGTTGAGGCGGCGATCCAGGACAATCTGTTCCGCCTCATGCAGGGCAAGACGGTCCTGGCCATAGCCCACCGCCTCTCGACCATTGCCGAGATGGACCGGCTGATCGTGCTCGATCAGGGGCGGATCGTGGAACAGGGCACGCATGATGAGCTGGTCGCCGCGGGCGGTCTCTATGCGGAGCTCTGGGCGCGCCAGTCGGGCGGGTTCCTGATCGAGCCCGAACCGATCGAGAGAGATTTGGCAACGGAGCCGGCAGAGTGAAGCTGACCATCATTGAAACAGGGCAGGCGCCCGCCGCGATCCGCGACCGGTTTCCGAGCTATCCGGAGATGTTTGCGCGGATGTTTGCGTCTGTGGATGCCGGGATTGCGTGCGAAACGGTGTCTCTGGTGAAGGGGGAGGCGCTGCCTGATCCGGCAAGCCTTGAAGCCGTGCTCTACACGGGCTCACCGGCCGGGGTATACAATGACGAGCCCTGGATTGCGCCGCTGATGGCGTTCATCCGGGCGGGCGCGCAGGCGCGGCGGCCGCAGGTGGGCATCTGTTTCGGGCATCAAATCATGGCCGAAGCCCTGGGCGGCAAGGTCACCAAGTCTGACAAGGGGTGGGGCGTTGGCGCGCACACCTACAAGATCAACGCGCTGCCGGGCTGGCAGGGTGGGGCCGGGCCGGCGCAGATGCGCGTGGGCGTCAGCCATCAGGATCAGGTTGTCGTCCGGCCGGCAGGCGCCGACGTGATTGCCCAATCGGATTTTACCGAATTTGCCGGGCTCGCATATAAAGGCTTTCCGGCGATCAGCTTCCAGTGCCATCCCGAGTTCGAGCCGGATTTTCTCGCAGCGCTGTATACGGCGCGGCGGGGCAAGTCGCTCAGTGAAGATCTTGCAGATGCGGCGGTCGCCTCCCTTGGGGAGGAAAGCGACCGCCGGTTTCTGGCCCAGTGGCTCGCGAGCTTCCTGAAGGAAGCCCGGCGCCCTGCTGAAGGTCAGCCGCCGAAGCGGTAGCGCGCGCCGACGCTGAGGACGGTTTGCGAATTTTCGATGTTCAGCGTGCCGGGGAAGAGCTGGTTGCTCAGCTCGACATCATCGGTGGCCCGGTAGGCAGCTTCGCCGAAGAGGTCGATCTGGTCGGTGATCGCCCAGCTGGCGCCGCCCTTGAGTTGCCAGGCCAGCTTGCCTTCGCTGTCGTCAATGATGCCGACGCCGGAAGGGCGATAGCGAACACTGACGTCAGAATAGCCAAGGCCGGCGCCAACATAGGGCCGGATCATGCCGTCCCGGTTGAAGTCGTAATAGATGTTGGCGAACACGCTGGTCGATTTGAGGTCGCCCTGGCCATCGGCCACGACGGCGCCGACGGTTGCGCCAAGCTGTGTGGGGGAGCCGGTGAGCACGGCCGCGTCAACGCCGTCGATGACCGTTCCGCCGACGTTTACGCCGCTATGGGTGTCCACATCGGCCTTGCTGTAGACCAGTTCCAGGCCGCTGCGGAATCCGTTGTCGTAGAACGCGCCGAACTCGCCGGCGATGGCGTAGCCATTGTCGAACTCGGTATCCCAGCCATAGGGCGTTCCAGCGGCAATGGCGGTGCCGAAAGGCAGGGCGGGGGCGCCGTTGCCGGTGGTGAAGGCGCCGGTGGTGCCGGAATTGGAGCTGTCATTCTGGAAGACATATCCGGCCGAGCCGCTGACATACCATTCCTGCGCGGATGCAGGCAGGGCAAGGCTGGCGGCGAAAGCGCTTGCGAGCGCCAGGGCAGAGTAGAATTTCATGCGTCTATCTCCTGATTTTCGATGGGGATGCGCCGGAGCTGAGAGCCTGCCACCGCATCTGATCAAGGAGTTAGAATAAAATATTCATAGTTCAATATTTTATTCCTGAATTTTTCGTGAGGATCACGAGCTGTTCCCCTGTGGCGCGAAGTCTGCATTGTGTTGCGTCAGACCCAAGGCTCGTGTTCAACACGGCTCAAACCGTTTCACGGAGAGACACATGTTTCCAAAACCGCTCGCAGATATCGCCCAGAACACGCTCGAATTCGAGATTCTTCCCTTGGTGAAGCCCACCGGCTTCCGGGAATATGATGCGCGTTGGTGGTTTAACGGGATCGGTCACGCAAAACCGGCGGAACTCAACCTGACGGGCGTTCAGGCGCTGGGGCTGGGCATGGCGACGCTGTTTCACGAGCTGGGCGTGAAGCCGACCGTCGTGACGGGACATGACTACCGCTCGATCAGCCAGCCGATCAAGAACGCGCTGACCCTGGGCCTGATTGCCGGGGGCTGTGAGGTCCTGGATGTCGGTCTGGCGCTCTCGCCGATGGTCTATTGGAGCCAGTTTGAGCTCGACGCGGCATGTTGCGCCATGGTGACCGCCTCACATAACGAAAATGGCTGGACGGGCGTGAAGATGGGCGCCAACCGCCCGCTGACGTTCGGGCCCGAAGAAATGGGCCGCCTGAAAGACATCGTCATGGGCGGCAAATTCGTGACGCGCGAAGGCGGCACGCACGCCCGGATCGAAGGTATCCGTGAAAAGTATATCAAGGCGGTTGTTGGCGACACCAAGCTTACGCGGAAGCTGAAAGTGGTTGCCGCCTGCGGCAACGGGACGGCAGGGGCCTTTGCCGGCGATGTGCTGCGCGCCATTGGCGCCGAAGTGATCGAGATGGATTGCAATCTCGACATGACCTTCCCGAAATACAATCCGAACCCGGAAGACCAGGAAATGCTGCATGCCATGGCGGTGACCGTGATGGAAACGGGCGCGGATGTGGCGCTGGGCTTTGACGGGGACGGGGACCGGTGCGGCGTGGTCGACAATACGGGCGCGGAAATCTACGCCGACAAGATCGGCCTGATGCTGGCCCGCGATCTCTCCAAGAATTTTGCAAACGCCAAATTCGTGGTCGATGTGAAATCGACCGGCCTCTACAAGACCGACCCGGTTCTGAAGGCCAATGGCGCGAGCGTGGACTATTTCAAAACGGGCCACTCCTACATCAAGCGCCGCACCAACGAACTTGGCGCGCTGGCGGGTTTTGAAAAGTCAGGCCACTTCTTCTTCCGGCCCCCGATCGGGCTGGGATATGATGACGGCCTGATTGCGGCAAAGGCGATCCTGGAAATGCTGGACCGCAACCCCGGCAAGACGATGGCGGAGCTCAACAGCGAGCTGGGCGTGGCATTCACCTCGCTCACCATGTCTGCCCATTGCGGCGATGAAGTGAAGTATGATGTCGTCGACAAGATGGTTGCCGAATATAAAGATCTGGACGGCACGACGATCCTTGGGCGGAAAGTCGTGGAAGTAAATACGGTCAATGGCGCGCGCGTGACGCTGGAAGACGGGTCCTGGGTGCTGGTGCGGGCGTCTTCGAACAAGCCGGAACTGGTGGTTGTGGTCGAATCCATGAGCAGCGAGGCCGACATGAAAGACCTCTTCCACAAGGAAGTGAAGCCCCGCCTCGGCAAGCATGCCGAAGTGGGCGCGTATAATCAGGAAATCTGATCTGCGCGGCCGGTCAGCCTCTGACCGGCCCATAATCTGCCGCTGCCGCGTCGTCGAGTTCGACGGCCCGGCGCGCGGCGGGACGTGCCCGGATCCGCTTGAGGTAGGCGTCGACCCGGGGCGTGGCGGGCACAGACCCGAATTCGATGGCCCAGCCGATATGTGAGCCGGCATACACGTCGAGCGCGGAGAAGGTGTCTCCCAGCATATACTCTTTCTCGGGCACCAGGCTGAGCAAGACGTCCAGCGCCCGGTCGAATGTACCATACCCCGCCATACGGGACTGTTCCGGCGTGACATTGACGCCCAGCGCGGCGTTGATATTTGCCTGCTCCCAGGGCCCGGCTGCAAACATCATCCAGCGATAATAGCTCGCTCGGCCGGCGAGGGGTGGGGCCAGCCCGGCCTGCGGAAACGCGTCGGCCAGATAGAGACAGATTGCGCCGCATTCGGTCACCACCTCACCTTGATGCACAATCGCCGGCACCTTACGCATGGGATTTATGGCCGCATAAGGGGCCCCGGTCATTTCCTCGCCATACCGCAGGAAACGCGTTTCATAGTCCGCCCCGGTTTCCTCCAGCATCCAGCGTATGATCCGGCCGCGGGACATCGGATTGGTATAGAAAACGAGACTCATGCGCGGCTCCAACTGTTCACGATTTGATCGTGTTGCGCCGGATCTTTTCCGTCAACCCATCTTTCGCTGCGGCAATCTCCTCTTGATTCTGCTGCCTAAAAAATGCACCCCGCGAGCATCAGCCTCGGTTCAGAAGTGGTGAGGGATTTCCATGCGTGTTGCGATCATCGGTACGGGCTATGTGGGCCTGGTTTCGGGGGCCTGTTTTGCCGATTTCGGGCATACGGTGACCTGCGTCGACAAGGACGCCACAAAGATCGAGAAGCTGAAGAACGGCATCATGCCGATTTACGAACCCGGGCTGGAAAGCCTGGTCGCCAAGAATGTGAAGGAAGAACGCCTCTATTTCACGACCGAGGCGCGCGAAGCGATCCGGGATGCTGACGCGGTTTTCATCGCGGTCGGTACGCCCTCCCGCCGCGGCGATGGCCACGCCGACCTCTCCTATGTCTACGGCGCTGCCGAAGAGATTGCCGAGCTGATGGACGGCTTCACGGTGGTTGTCACCAAGTCGACCGTTCCGGTCGGCACGGGCGATGAGGTGGAAGAGATCATCCGCAAGACGCGCCCCGACGCTGACTTTGCAGTCGTCTCCAATCCCGAATTCCTGCGCGAAGGCGCCGCCATCAAAGACTTCAAGATCCCGGACCGGGTGGTGGTCGGCACCGATGATGAGCGCGCGCGCAATGTGATGAAGGAGCTTTACCGGCCGCTCTTCCTCAATGAGACGCCCATCCTCTTCACCTCGCGCCGCACTTCCGAGCTGATCAAATACGCCGCCAACGCCTTCCTGGCGGTGAAGATCACCTTCATCAACGAGATGGCCGATCTCTGCGAAAAGGTCGGCGCGAATGTGCAGGAAGTGTCCCGCGGGATCGGCCTGGATGGCCGCATCGGCGCGAAATTTCTCAATGCCGGCCCCGGCTATGGCGGCTCCTGCTTCCCGAAAGACACCCTCGCCCTGACCAAGACGGCCAATGATTATGGCAGCCCTGTGCGCATCGTCGATACGGTGATTTCCGTCAACTCCGACCGCAAGAAGGCCATGGCCGACAAGGTCATCGCCGCGATGGGCGGCGACGTGAAGGGCAAGACGATCGGCGTGCTCGGCCTGGCCTTCAAGCAGAATACGGACGATATGCGCGACGCGCCCTCGCTGGATATCCTTCCCGCCCTTCAGGCGGCCGGCGCGCGGGTTGTGGCCTATGACCCCGAAGCGATGAAGGAAGCGGCCCATCTTCTCAACGACATCGAGTTTGCCGACAGCGCCTACAAGGCGGTCGACGGGGCCGATGCCATGGTCATCATCACCGAATGGGACCAGTTTCGAGCCCTCGATCTGAGCCGCCTCAAGACGGCGATGAAGGGCAATGTCGTCGTCGACCTGCGCAACATCTACCACCCCGACGATCTCGCCAAGCATGGCTTCGCCTATACCTCCATCGGCAGGCCTGCCCTATAGTTCCCCCAAAATTCGCGCATCAGGAAGCAAGCTCATGAAGTTCTTCGTCGACACCGCTGATACCAAAGACATTGCAGACCTGGCCGCCACCGGCCTGATCGACGGGGTCACGACCAACCCGTCGCTGATCGCCAAATCCGGGCGCCCATTTGCCGACGTGATCGCCGAAATCTGCGGCCTCACGGACGGCCCCGTCAGCGCCGAAGTGGTGGCGATTGACGCCGAGGGCATGGTAACCGAGGGGCGCAAGCTTGCGAAGATCGCCGAGAATGTGACGGTGAAGCTGCCGCTGACCTGGGACGGTCTCAAGGCCTGCCGCACGCTGTCAGATGACGGTATTCCCGTGAATGTGACGCTCTGCTTTTCGGCCAATCAGGCGCTGCTTGCCGCCAAGGCCGGCGCGGCGTTCATTTCGCCCTTCATTGGCCGGCTCGATGACATTCACATTGATGGCATGGAGCTGATCCAGGAAATCCGTCAGATCTATGACAACTACATGTTCGAGACCGAAATTCTCGCGGCCTCGATCCGCACGGCCAATCATGTGAAACTGTGCGCGCTGGCAGGCGCCGATGTCATGACCGCGCCGCCCGCCGTGATCCGCAGCCTGGTCAGCCACCCGCTGACGGACAAAGGCCTGGAGGCTTTCCTGGCAGACGCGAAGAAGGCCGGCATCAAGGTCTGAGGCCCGCATGGCAGAGGCAGAGGGTCCAAAGGGCCGTGTTCTGATCATCGCCGGCTCCGATTCCGGGGGCGGGGCGGGGATACAGGCCGACATCAAGACCGTCACCATGCTGGGTGGGTTTGCGATGACGGCCGTGACGGCCATCACCGTGCAGGACACGACCGGCGTGCATGGCGTCTGGGCTGTGCCCATCGAGACAGTTACGGCGCAGATGCAGGTGACGCTGGCTGATATCGGCGCCGACGCGATCAAGACCGGGATGCTGGGCACAGCGCCCCTCGTTGAAGCGGTCGCGGAAATGCTCGAAACGCGCGCATTCGGAATTGCCCGGATCATCGACCCCGTGATGATCTCGACCTCTGGCCATACGCTCGTGGATGACAAGGCTATTGGCGCCATCCGGAGCGAGCTTGTGCCGCGCGCACGTCTTGTCACGCCCAACGCGCCGGAAGCAGAGGTGTTGACCGGCAAGGCGGTCGATACGCTCGATGGACAGCGCCGGGCGGCGGAGCGGCTGCTGGAGCTCGGCGCCCATGGCGCGCTGGTCAAAGGCGGGCATGTGGGCGGCGGCGTGATTCACGATGTGCTGCAAACCACCACGGGCGAGTGGATCTTCGAGGGGCCGCGCATCGATACGCATGCGACCCACGGAACCGGCTGCACGCTGGCCTCGGCCGTTGCGGCGCTGCTGGCGCAGGGCGTCAGCCTGCCGGAAGCGATCGAGCGGGCGCGGGCGTACCTCTTCGGCGCAATTCAGAACGCGCAGGGGTTTGGCAAGGGGCATCATCCGGTGAACCATGGCTGGGTTCTCAAGGCGGATGATTAGCAGGGCTTAACGACCCCGCAGAAAACTTCATTTTACGCGCCCTGTGGGGCATGTCAGACAAGGCCGTCTCACTCAGGAGCGGGCCCTTGCCGACTTTTCCATTCTATCAGGTTGACGCCTTTGCCTCTGCGCCCTTTGAGGGCAATCAGGCGTGCGTCATGCCGATGGAGGTGTTCCTCCCGGACGATGCGCTGCTCAAGATCGCGGCAGAGAACAATGTTGCAGAAACGGCCTATCTTGTTCCGCAGGCAGACAGCGTGTGGGCGCTGCGCTGGTTTACGCCGGCGGTGGAAGTACCGCTGTGCGGGCACGCCACGCTCGCCTCGGCGCATGTGCTGTTTGATGCAGGCGGCTATGACAGCGATGTGATCCAATTCGATACCGTTCATTCCGGACGGCTGACGGTGCGGCGTCTTGAGGACGGGCGGCTGGAAATGGATTTTCCGTCGACGCCCATCCGGCCTGTTCCGGTTACGGATGAGATTGCAGCGGCGCTGGGCGCGCGGCCCCTGGAGGCGTGGGGCGGCATGTTTTATGCGGCGCGCTTTGACAGCCCTGAAACGGTCAGGGCGTTGACGCCTGACGTCAAGGCGCTGAAATCCCTGGGCGCGGAAGGCGGCGGCTGGGACCGCGGAAATTTCGGATGCTTTGCCCTGGGCGGGGAGGGCGTGGACGTGACTAGCCGGTTCTTTGCGCCGGGCTCCGGCATTGATGAAGACCCTGCCACAGGCAGCTGGCACACGATGCTCTCGCGCATTCTGGGTACGCATTTCGCGCTTCCGGAGGCGGCCTGCTGGCAGGCCTATCCCGGAAGGGGCGCGCGCGTGGATGTACGGCTGGAGGGTGACCGGGTGAAGCTGGTTGGCCGCGCGGTGACCGTGATTGAAGGCCGGTTCCGGATCTAGGCAGGCACTTCCTGCCCGGCCCAGTCAAAGCATTTGCCGCTGTCCTCAGGCGTCATTCGGGCAATGACGTCCAGCAGGTAGCGGGCAGATTGCTGTGGGCTGAACAGTTTTCCCTCAACGACGCCGGACTGGAAGGCCTGCGACAGGCCGGTATCCACCGTGCCCGGATGAAGACCTATACAGATCGCGTCCGGTGCCCGCCGGGCCTGCTCGATGGCATAGTTGCGGATCAGCATATTGAGCGCGGCCTTGGAGGCGCGGTAGGCATGCCAGCCCCCGAGGCGGTTGTCAGAGATCGACCCCACACGCGCCGACAGGGCGGCAAACACGCTGCGTTGATTTCTCGGCATCACGGGCAGCATGTGCTTGGCGATCAGCGCCGGCAGGAATGTGTTGACTTCAAAGACGCGCTGGAAGTTTTCCAGCGATTGATGGCGGTAAGTTTTTTCCGGCTGGAGGCCGGCGCCATCCGAAAGCATGCCGCTGGCGACGATCGCGAGCGTGACCGGTCCGGCCGCGCTGATCTCGGCGGCGATCTCTGCGAGCGCCCTTTCATCGAGACAATCTGCCTGGCGCGCCTGCGCGCCCTCAAGTGCCGCGCCGCTGCGGGAAATGGCGAACACCTGCGTAAACGCCCCGCGCGCCAGAAGCTCGCTCACCAAAGCGCGGCCGATGCCGCCGGAACTGCCAAACACTGCTGCGATCATGATGACCGGCCAACTAGGGCGCAAAGGGGCGGGGGGAAGGGGGAATGGTGCCGCTTAGGTGACTTGAACACCTGACCCCATCATTACGAATGATGTGCTCTACCAGCTGAGCTAAAGCGGCATGCCGTTTCGGCAGGCCCCGCATATACTGGCAGGGCCCCGGCCATGCAAGCCGGTTTTGCCTGCAGGTTCAGTCCTCGTCCGGGGCGTAATCCAGCGGCTGGGTCAGCGGGCCCTGGGGCGATCTGGGAGCGGCCAGGGGGCCTTCCTCGGCCTGATGGGTCAGCGCCAGCACGCGGCCCGCCTCAAGCTCGCGGCCATAGCTTTCATAGCGCGGATGGATCAGCTCCCCGACATCGCCGAAGGCGTAGACGAGGCGGGCCCAGCCCTGCCGGTCATAATCAAACGCACCGCCCTTGGGGTCGATGTCCGACCAGTCGGCCTCGCGGGAGGCGGAAACCGCCATGCGGCCCCAGCGCTGGGCTTCGCCCAGATCACCATACCCCTTGAGCGCGCGCTCCATCAGCAGGCAGAGGCGTGCGGTCGGGTTTTCCTCAACCAGCAGGGCGAGGATCTTGATGGCCTCAACCCAGTCGGCATTATCCATCGACAGTTCCGCCGACAGGATGCGGCTTTCGCGGTGCGTGGGATAGGTATCGACCAGGGCTTTCAGGCGCCCCCCGATATTCTCGCGGATGTCACCGGGCACGAGGCGGCGGGAGAGCTGGGCGAGAGCCGGGTGCGGGCGCGCTTTCCAGCCAAGCTCCAGCACGCCCTGCGCCGCTTTGGCTTTGCCATCGATCATCAGGAAGCGGGCGCCGTGATAGGCTGCGGGCGGGAAATCCGGCGCCGAGCGGATCGCATCGGCGAGGGATTTCTGGGCGGCGGGTTTTTCGGCGATGGGCAGGTTTACCGCCCGGGCAGTGTAGAGAACGGCGCGACGCCGCTTTAGATTTACGCCTTCAACAAGGCCTCGTTTTTCGCCCATGACGAGGGTGTCGAGGGCCTTGTCCCAATCGCCTTTGGCGACCTGGATGTCGAAGAGGGAATTGAACGGCCAGTCGGCATCGGAGCGCAACTCCAGCGCTTCGCGAGCGCGGATCTCGGCGGTGATCGGGTCACCCCGTTCGGAGGCTGCGGTGGCAGAGCCGCGCAGGCCGGCAAGCTGGCCGCCGGGCAGACGGGTCAGAAGACCCCAGGCGCGTTCGGCGCCGGCCCAGTCATCATTGGCTTCTGCCGCGCGGGCTTCCAGCAGCAGCTTCAGGCGTTCGTCCTCGGCATGGCGCATGGATTTTTTGGCGAGGCGCAGCGCAGCTTTGGAGTCGCCCCCTTCAGCCGCCAGCAGGCCCTCGGCGAGGGCGGCATTGGCCTTGCGGGCGCGCGACAGGCGCTGCGCCTTCGAGATGCGCCCCGGCAGAACCAGGATGCCGGTTGCCAGCCACCAGGCCAGCGCGATCAGCCCGCCGAATACCAGCAGCAGAATGGCCGCGACGCCGGCGCGGACCGAGACAATCTCCTGCCCCACAGGGAACGTGACTTCGCCCGGCAGGCTGAACGCCCACCAAGCCAGTACCGCGCCGATGGAAATCAGCAGAAGGACGAAAATGAAAAGGAAAAACCGGCTCATTCTTATCAGTTCTCCGGCTCGACCAGGCTCAGCCTGACATCTTCGAGCACTGCTTCCAGCGTGATGCGGCGGTTTGCTTCGCGGGTCCAGTCCTGCGCCGCGCGGGCAGCAGAGCCTTCCAGGGTTGAGAGGGCCTTGACGCTGGCCGCGAGATCTCCGGCGGCGAGCGCCCGGGACGACGCATCAAGGGCAGCGGTCACCGGATTATCCCGCTTGTTGGCCGGGCGGACGGTGACGGCGTCTCCGAATATGCTGTTCAGCCAGGAAAGCTGGCTTTGCGGGGTGTCGGTTGCCGCGTCCGTCTTGCCCGCGGCGGTCACGGCCGCGCGCATTGCGCCGAAGTCTGCTTGCAGTTTCGACGCGGTTGGGACGCCGGTGATATAGGGGGCAAGGCGCCGCACGGTCTGATTTGACGGGACAGCCGCGCGCAGCGTGCGGTAATCGGCCTCAAAGCCCGCGCCCCGGCGCGCTGCGCTTTCAATCGCCGACAGGGCAAGGGCCGCTGCGGCCTGACGCTCCTCGGCCCGTTCTGTTTCCGGTTCAGCCTCCGGCTCGGCCGCCGGCGCGGGCATGGTCGCTGCCGCCGCGGCCGCTGCTTCCATCGCCGAGAGGCGCGCTTCCAGCGCGGTCAGGGTGCGCAGGGCTTCGGCCGGGGTGGCGCCTTCGCCCGGTTCTATCGTTTCCAGGGCATCGATCCGGGCTGTAAGGCTTTCGATCGCGGGCATCCCGGCGCCGCTGGAGAGCAGCTCGTTCAGTTTTCGGGAATTGGCGCTGACCTCCCCCATCAGGCTGGAGAGTTCGTCAGAGGCTTCGGGCATTTCGCTGATCTGGCGCTCGAACTCAGCCTGCTGCGCTGTCAGGTCGGCAAGCTGGCGGTCCAGCGCGGTGGTTCTTTCTGGCAGGATCAGGTCACGGCCAAAGATGCCGCCTGCAGCGCCCACAAGGGCGGCGAGGGCGGCGGCGATGGCGACCCCGCCCCAGCCGGGACTGCCGGTGTTCGCCTTTGCGGGCAGGGGATCGGCCGCCGGCTCGAAATGGGCGTCGATCGGTTCTTCGGGTAAATCCGGACCTGGCGTGCTGGTATCTGTCATGTATCTGTCGGTTGCCTAACTCTTGGGCGGGAGTGTGGCACACCGCGCCGCTGCGGCAAAGCCGACCCCTCAGCCGCTCAGCGATGCGGCCGCGTCCGCAAGGGCGGTCATCAAGGCATCCTCATTGGGGCGCTCAGCAATCCAGAGCCCTGAAATGGCAGCGCTTTCAAACGGGGCGGCCGCCGGCGCAGAGATCGCCACGATGAGGGCGGCCGTCAGCTCTGCGCCAGATTGTACGATGGCGTCAGCGCCTTTGGCCGAATGCACAAGAAGGATGGCGGGCCCTTCAGCCAGGGCGGCGTGCGCGTCGCGGGAAAGTGAGCCGGCGGGCGCTGTCTGATAGGCGGCCGCAAAGCGGGCATCGAGCCCTGCCTGCCGCAGGGTCGCCACGAGATTTCCGGCGGCGGCATCATTCGCGATGTGGAGGAGCGGTCCGGAAATATCCGCGCGGGCGGACAGGATCAGCCGGCCGAGGTCTGAGGCGTCTCCATCGCCCTCCACCACCCGGCCAAAGCCCGCCTCGCGCGCCGCCATGGCTGTGGACGGGCCCACGCACCAGGCGGTGAAACCGGCGGCGTCTCTGTTGGCCGAGCCGAACGCCCGTACGCCATTGGCGCTGGTAAAGATGATGTCCTGCACGCCCGCCATAGATGCCGGGTCCAGCCCGGTCTCGACGATGCGTAGCATGGGAGACAGGATGGGCAGGTAACCGAGTTCGGCAAGGCGGGCGGCGGTTTCGTCCGCGCCCGGTTGGGTGCGCGTGACGATGACCGCCAGGCTCACCGCTCGTCTCCGAAGATGGGAAGGGCCTCTTTGGCCGCGAAGATGATCTCCTGAGCGACCGCCCGCCCGAGCAGAACCAGCTGCGCATCGGTGGCGTCCTTGCGGCACACTCCGTCACCGCGCCAGCGGGCCGAGCCGCCCGGTGTCAGGACTTCGCCGATCAGCTGCCATTCATCGCCCCGGTCGAACAGGTGCGCGGCAATCGGCGTGCGGCAGCTGCCATCGAGTTTTTCGAGAAATGCGCGCTCGGCAATGGCTGCCATCCGGCTTGGCTCATGCGACAGCGTGCCCAGAAGCTCGACAAACTCTGAATCGGCATCGTCTCGGGTCACTACACCGATGATGCCCTGCGCGGCGGCGGGCAGCATGTCTTCCAGCGGGATGGGCGTTGCGACGTCGGCCATCCCCAGCCGGGTGAGGCCGGCCATCGCGAGAAAGGTTGCATCTGCCTGACCTT
>JBKBRT010000267.1:0-3015 GCA_046291585.1 Hyphomonas sp. | reverse complement strand
GCAAGTCCACCCTCGCCGAATACGGCTTCCGCCTGCCCTCCTGCATCGACAACCGCCCCCTCAAATTCGACGAATGGGACGCCATGCGCCCCCAGACGGTCCACGTCTCCGCCACCCCCGGCAAATGGGAAATGGAGCGCACGGGCGGCGTGTTCACCGAGCAGGTCATCCGCCCCACCGGCCTCATCGACCCGCCGGTCGAGGTCCGCCCCGTCTCCAATGACGGCGCCAACCAGGTCGACGACATCATGGCCGAGGCCAAGACCGCTGCCGCGGGCGGCATGCGCACCTTGATCACCACCCTGACGAAAAAGATGGCGGAAAACCTCACAGACTTCCTCCACGAGAACGGTGTGAAGGTCCGCTACATGCACTCGGATGTCGACACCATCGAGCGTATCGAGATCATCCGCGACCTGCGCCTGGGCGTGTTCGATGTCCTCGTCGGCATCAACCTCCTGCGCGAGGGGCTCGACATTCCCGAATGCGGCCTCGTCGGCATCCTCGACGCCGACAAGGAAGGGTTCCTCCGCTCGGAAACCTCCCTCGTCCAGACCATCGGCCGCGCCGCGCGTAACGCCGACGCAAAAGTCATTCTGTATGCGGACCGGATCACCGGCTCCATGCAGCGCGCCATGGACGAAACCAGCCGCCGCCGCGAAAAGCAGATGGCCTACAATATCGAACACGGCATCACGCCCACCACGATCAAACGCGCCGTGTCAGACATCCTCTCCGAACTCGGCGAAAAACCCTCTGCCTCCAGATCCCGCCGCAACCGCGAACGCGGCGTCAGCGAAGAAAAACCCTTGCCACTCAGAGGTGAATCTGGTCACAACCTCAAGGCTGCGATCGCCAGCCTCGAAAAACAGATGCGCGAAGCCGCCGCGAACCTCGAGTTCGAAACGGCGGCTCGGCTGAGGGACGAGGTGAAGCGATTGAGGGAAGAGGATTTGGGGATTTCATTTTAATCTTTCTGCGCAGCAGATCCGTAAGAACTTTATTTAAGGGCGAAAGCGCAATGAACGTCGAACAAGTTGGCTATCTACTGCGGCGCGCCGCTCATTTGCTCGACGAACACAACATTGAGCAAATCGTATCCGAAGCGGCGTCCTTTCTCGAACAGTTGTCCCAGAGCCCCGCGAACGCAGACTTCTCAAATGAGCTTCAAAAGCGCCTCGAACAGCTTTCCACGATCAACGACCAAACTCGTGGAACATCGTTTTCACCGAGAGAGTTGACCTTGCTGGAAGAAATGGGTCTGGGGTTTGCGGTGCCTTCAAACGTCTACCAGTCAACGCGAGCGGTTTTGTCTAAAGGTTCAACATTCGCGGCATCCGGCGCGCAGGACCTTAAGGCTAGCCTCGCAGAGATCAAACGCATCCGAAAGCAAATGAGTTCGTTTGAACAATTGTCTGCATCCCTGCGGTTTGAGGAAGTTTTTGGAGAATTCAAACCCGACGCTGATATGGGGGCGGAGATTGCTTTTTTTGTTCCGAAGGATCGGGCAAATCAATCAATTAACGCCCTGCGAGATGAACTAAAAAACTTTGAATTTCTCATATCGTCAGCGGGGGAATTAGTTGGGCATCGCAACTATCAAGTTCTATATCTGAGCGCCAGCGACTTCGGTTTCATTTTAGCCTGCTATCCTCAAGTCGTAACACTCATCACCGTCAGCCTCGACATGCTGACTGCGCGACTCGCGCAATTGAAAACCCTAGTCGATGTAGTGAACTGGGATTACTTCTCTGCGGGAGTCAAAGACGCGGTGAAAAAGGAGGCGGAGGAACAATCGGAAGACAGATACCTTTCGGTCGCTCGAGCCATTGCAGAAGAATTGCTGAAAGGAGATCGGGCCCCAAATCCTGAAGCTTTGACCAAGTATTCAAAAGCACTTTCGCTGACGGCTGCTAAAATTCAGGACGGTTACAAGTTCGACGCCAGAATTACATTTGAGCGCGAGCCGATCATTGAAGCTGCTGATGGATCCGGTGATCGCTTCGATGAGCCGACACCGGAAGAAATTGAAATGAAGGAAGTGGTTGCGCGATTGAACAGAATAGAATCCCGGCTCGCCGAAACCCCACTTTTGCCGCCGCCGGAAAAATTCGAAGACCCGATTGAGTGAGCCGGAAGCAATGGATCGCTCCGCGATCCGTAGGGTGCATTAAGCGCAGCGCAATGCACCATCCCGCGCGCCGCCCCACCGGTGCATTGCGGCCTTCGGTCTTAATGCACCCTACGCCCCTCACTCCCGCCGCGTAAACTTCACCGGAAACGCCTCCTCCATCCCGTAGAGTTTCTTCCCGGCCGGTATCTCCGGCTCGGGCTGGGGAAGGATACTCCGCCCACGGGAGACCGCCCTAAGCGGGGGCGGGTCTCCGCGGCCGGGGAAGAGGCGCCATTTCTTCACCTCCTCTTTCAGCCGCCAGTATTCCCGCGTGTCCTCGAACAGATTGTGCAGCCGGTCGGCCCCCATCTCGTCCGGCGTCGGCGTGCAGCCATCTCGCTCCTCAATCATCCGCTCAAGGCGCGCCGCCTCGATGGCGTCGTCGATCTTCCGGTCTTCGGCGGCGTCTGCTGCCTCGCGCGGCGTGGGCGGGGGTGGCGGTGGCAGGATCTCCGGCGTGCGCCCTTCAATCTCCGCCAGGGCGTCCTCGTCCAGCTGGTCCCAGACATAGCCATCCTCCTCATCCTCCGGAGGCGGATAATCCGCCAGATGCTCCTTCAGCGCTTTCAGCCCGCGCGCCAGCTTCTGCGCCTCGCGCAGCCATTTCAGGCCATAATCGAGATACCCCTCCTCAATCGCCGCCACCGCCCGCAGCCGCGCCTCGCCTGAAAGCTCCCCCAGCCGCTCCAGCCGCGCGCGCGGGGCCATATCCTTCAGCTCGGGATAATCCGCCTTCCCCGTAAGCTGGGGCCCGTGCGCCAGGCTCGCCCGCGCCCGCACATCCTTCCGGCGAAACCCATCCTCGCGCGCCCAATGATGGATCGTGGACGGCGCAATCTTCA
>JBKBRT010000067.1:0-13769 GCA_046291585.1 Hyphomonas sp. | reverse complement strand
ACGCAGAGTCTGCTGCTTAACTTAAACCCAGACGCGCCAGACCCTCCTTAAGTCACGCAGCCTTCTGTCTCAAAATACCTGACGACGGACAGTGAAGGCATGACTGCCTCAACGGTTCTGGCCTCGACCCTATACCATATTGCCTTGGCCTTCAGTGAAATCCTCAGGGTTGCGCCGCAACCGCTGGCGCAGCCCTAATTCAACAATAAATAATCGTTCTTTATTGAGATTATGTATTTTCTCTTTATACGTTCTTTTTTGTCTGACGCCTAACGCCCGCCAGTGCAGTCGGACAGGGCGAAACGGACCGCCGCCCGAGCATGAATCGCAGTGGAATCATATCCCGGTAGCGCAAGCCCGACAGCATCGATCAAAAGCTGAATCTCGGTGCACCCGAGAATGACGGAATCGGCGCCGTTATCACGCGCGCTGGAAATGATGTCATGGAGCGCGTGCCGAGACTGATCTGATACGATGCCCTGACAGAGCTCATTGAAAATAATCCCATGAACGGCCTCGCGCGCCTTCGCATCCGGCACGCGGACCTTTATGCCATGAGCCGCCATTCGATCAGTATAGAAACCATGCTCCATAGTATAGCGCGTGGCGAGAAGCAGGGGCTGCTTTCGTCCGTCTGCCTTCAAGGCGGTGGCGGTTTCATCAATTATGTCGATCAAAGGAACGCCAGACATATGCGCCACCTTGTCCGCGACCAGGTGCATTGTGTTCGTGCAGATGAGGACACAGTGAGCACCCGCTCTTGCCAATCCCGCGCCAGCTCTGCCTAGCAAATCTCCGGCATCGTCCCACCGGTCGGCTTTCTGCAGGGCGACAACATTCGAAAAATCGAGTGAGTTGAGAATGACATCGGCCGATGAAAGACCGCCGCGCTCCGCCCGGACCGCCTCATTGATGTAGCGGTAGTACGTTGCCGTGGACTCCCAGCTCATTCCGCCTATCAGCCCGATGGTTTTCATAATGCCTGCTCCGGTGAGTTTTCTTTGCGACACCTTGAATACCGCACGCGCCTTCAATTTACCGCGCATTTCAGGAGCAATTGAGGCTGACATACGCCTCTCAGATGCGCTAATCGGTATTTTTGCGCTCAGATATTGCGTCTTCGGGAGAGCAACCGTTATACGTGGGTAATGTTGGATGATCGTGACCGCAAACTGCTCGCCCTGCTTCAGGAAAATGCGGAGACCCATGTCGCCGATATGGCAGAGACGCTGTCTCTTTCTCCCTCGGCCTGCTCGCGGCGCATCGCGCGCCTGAAAGCAGAAGGCTATATCACCGGCTCAATGGCGATGCTCGACAGGAAAAAGATCAATCTGCCAACCACGATATTCCTGCTGGTCCGGACTGGCCGTCACTCAAAAGACTGGCTCACTCAATTCCACTCAGCCGTGAACGCCATTCCGGAGATCGTGGAAGTCCATCGCCTCACCGGCAATTTCGACTATATCTTGAAACTGGTCCTGCCCAATGTCGAGTATTACGACACGGTCTACAAACAGCTCCTCAAGCGGATGGAGATGTATGATATGTCAGCCTATATCTCTATGGAAACTGTGAAGCTGTCACCGGCCCTACCAACGCGGCACATCTAACTGGCATATTTATTCTGTATAGTGATTGTATATATGTAGTCTTTCGGTGAGACTCGCAAAAACCGCTTGCCAGTCGTGCCGGACGATACACTCAAACTGGCTTCAAATTGGCGATCGGGCTGCTCAGGCAGAAGGAACGCCCCACATGACCTTAAATTCTCAACTATTTGACTAGCCCCAGGATTAGTTACTGCGCCAAAGGGTATGCCGCCGCTTCTGCGCGCTGAAAACACTACCAGCATTGTTGGCGACAAGCTGCACCAGAGACGGCCACAACCGCGGCGAGAGCGTCTTTAGTTAGCACACCTCTTCTGTTTACGGATCTTATTGAGCACAGGCGTTCGTTGAGTGGGTCGCTACTGCGAGACACGCAAAAAGTGCATTCCCCAAATATAATGATCCGGTTGCAATTGTCCGCGCTTCACTCGCCTCTTTATTCAAAGGCCCATAGCCTGAGCGAGGGCGCCTTCTGTTTGCGGATATTTTGGGAGTCATGAAACAAGAGCTCTTGTAAATTGCGGACATTTACGTATCCTTTTTCCAAGGGAGCATCTTTTGGCCAAGCAGGAAGCATCCGTTGATCCACAGCTCTATGAGCGTGCCGTCTCCCTGTTTGCAACCAAGCGCAGCGCCCTTCCGCCCGAAACCGTCAGCCTGCTGGCAAACGACATTGTCCGTCGTTTGGCCCGCGCGATAGAGCAGGTTCCCACACAGGAAGTGCCTGAAATAAGTGGCGCGAGCCTTGCGGCCTTCTGCGAAACACTGGTGCATGCTGACCCGGCAGCGGCGCTCAGCTTCATCAGCGCCCGCCGCGCAGAAGGCGTCAGCCGGGACGGCATCTATTTCGGATACATCTCTGCCGCGGCCCGCCAGCTGGGCGATCTTTGGGACGAGGATCTCTTATCCTTTGTAGATGTTACGGTCGGCACCGGGCACCTGTATGCACTGTTGCGCGCGCTCAGAGCGGAAGGGTCATTTGGCCGCCCGGCATTTGACGTTCGCAGATATGCCGTCTTTGCGACTGTGCCGGGGGAAGACCACGGCATCGGCATTACCATTGCCGCGGATCTGTTCAGAGAAGCGGGCTGGGAAATCGATCTTCACACCGTGACCGACCATGAAAGCCTGCTCACGCACATGGAGCGCGCCGCGCCCACAGTTATCGGACTTTCCCTCAGCACCGAGCACCGGCTCGACGAGTTGATGCGGCTGGTTGTGGCAATCCGAATTGCCATGCCGCACGTCATCATCGGTGTCGCCCCGGGATCCAGTCTGGATGAAAGACGCCTGACAAGCCTTGTCGACATCGACCTGGTCATCCGGGACGTCCATTCGTCCCGCGCTGAACTCGAGCGCAGGATTGCCCTAGGGAGCTGATACGCTCTTCAGAAGCGATGACGGCACGCGCTTATCTGCGCATTCCCCCTCATCATGGTCAGGCCACAGCCCACTTCCGGCGCACGCGGTCCAAGATCTCTTCTTCTGTACCGCGCAGGTCATATACACCAACAAGGCGCACTTCTTCGCCATGCGCCTCATCCGCAGCAATCTCCAGATCAAGCGCTTCGTCATCCTCGCAGAAATCGCAGAAGTGAACAAAATCGACCGTGTCCGAGAAAATCAGAAGCCATTTCGCCCGGCGATCAATTCCCGCCCGGACCCAGGAACGGAACTCATCGGAAACACCTGAAAAATCACTCATACTTGCCGCCTTCCCAGTTAGCCCTGAAGCCCGTTCTGTATATGTTCCTTGGCGCAGAGAGTCAACAATTCCTTACTAAAATTCTTCATTCGCGGGATTTCGCCGGGCACTCGGAGGCATGCGATCTCCTGTCATAGGCTTTGGCATGCTGGCGGGCCCAGAGCTTCGTTTCGTTCCTGGGCCTGCCAGGTGCGAACTGTTCCGTTCTCGGAAAAGCAAGCCGGCTTGCAGCGCACCGCCCAATTCGTCGCTTCGAAGCGTCGCGGGATATCCATAGGGACATTCCGGCACTTGTGCCCTATCTTCCTGCCAAACAGATGAGTGAGCTCCCAAATGGACGATAGCCCCAAGGCGCCCAAATCCGCGCCTGAAGAAACGGTCTCTTCTAGAATCCGGACCCGCATCGAGAAGGCCAAAAAGCGATTTCATGCCAACGACAATATTTCCGCTTTTCTCCAACCGGGAGAACTTGAGGAACTTCAGGCGGAGGTCGAGTCGAAATTCAAAGACGTCCTCGAAAGCCTAGTGATCGATACGACGCGGGATCACAACACGCAGGACACGGCCCGCCGCGTCGCCAAGATGTATTTGACCGAAGTGTTTGCCGGCCGCTATGTCGACGCGCCTCCGGTTACAGAGTTTCCGAACGCATCGGCTTTGAACGAACTGATGATCGTCGGCCCCATCAAGGTGCGCAGTGCCTGCAGCCATCATTTTTGCCCGATCATGGGCCGGCTTTGGATCGGCATCATGCCCAACGAGCATTCCAATCTGATCGGCTTGTCGAAATATTCCCGGCTCGCCGACTGGATCATGTCACGCCCGCAGATTCAGGAAGAAGCCATTTCGCAGCTGGCTGAGCTGCTGATGAACAAGGTGCGTCCTGACGGTCTGGCTGTGGTGATGGAGGCGGATCACTTCTGCATGCACTGGCGAGGCGTCAAAGACGACGAGACCAAGATGATCAACAGCGTCATGCGTGGCTCCTTTCTCAAAGACCATATCCTGCGCGGCGAATTTCTCGCGCTCCTGAACAACAAAAGGTAATTGAAGCCATGCTCGTCCGGTGCCTCTATGCCAGCCGCCCCATCCAGCCGCTCAGCGGTCCATTTCTCGACAACATTCTCGAGCAGTCGCGCAAAAACAATCCGGCGCTCGGAATCACTGGGCTTTTGTGCGCCACACAGGATCTGTTCATCCAGGTGATAGAAGGCGGCCGGGATGAAGTCTGCGACTTGTTCAATGCCATTGTGCGCGACGACCGCCACCAACAGGTTCGTATCCTGATTTATGAGGAAATATCTGAACGCCAGTTTGGCAACTGGACTATGGCCCAGGTCAATATCAGCAAACTGAACCCATCCGTGCTTCTGAAATATTTCAGCCGCGCGCAGCTCGATCCCTTCAGCAGTTCGGGAAAAGCGACACTGGCCTTGTTGTCCGATCTGATTGCCACCGGCGCTGTGCTCTCGCATCGGGAATAGGTTGAGGCCGCTCTGGACATTCCTCCGGCAAAGCTGTTCCGGACCATTGCCTCAGCATCGACAAATAACGTGATAGGCGAGATACGCTGGCGCCCCCGCTGCAGTGCCCGTGCAGCCGGTGCAAACTTGTGTTGAGCTGCTCCCGGCTTAGAGCCTTTAGAGGTCTGAGATAGCCAGGAGAGTTTTATGAGCCAGAGCACTGACAAAGCTGGCGCCGGGGCGCGCCGCGGCGCGTTCACACGCTTCCTCGACGGCGTAGAATGGCTGGGCAATCTGCTGCCTCATCCGGTGACGCTGTTTGCCTGGCTCGCTTTTCTGGTGGTGCTGCTGTCGGGCTTTTTCGGATGGATCGGACTTGCGGTCGAGGACCCCCGGCCGGCCGGCGCGCCAGGCGTTGCCGCAGACGGAATGATCCG
The DNA here is from genome assembly GCA_046291585.1 of Hyphomonas sp. GTDB lineage: Bacteria > Pseudomonadota > Alphaproteobacteria > Caulobacterales > Hyphomonadaceae > Hyphomonas. Next base: position 8,557 of record JBKBRT010000067.1, on the reverse strand, counting down.
GGCAGTGAGCCTGCTCAATGGTGAGGGGATCCGGCGCATCTTCACCGGCCTCACATCCAACTTTACGAGCTTTGCCCCGCTCGGCGTGGTCCTGGTGGCGATGCTGGGCGTCGGCGTGGCGGAAAAATCCGGTCTGCTGTCTGCGGCCGTGCGCTCCATGGTGCTCGGTGCACCGCGCCATGCCGTCACCGTCGCAATTGTCTTTGCAGGGATCGTCTCCAACACGGCTTCCGAGGTCGGTTATGTGGTTCTGATTCCTTTGGCCGCCGCCATCTTCCATGCTCTGGGGCGTCATCCGCTTGCGGGCATGGCCGCCGCCTTTGCCGGCGTTTCCGGGGGCTACAGCGCCAATCTGCTGATCGGCACAATTGACCCGCTGCTCGCAGGCATCACCCAGGAAGCCGCGCGTCTGATTGATCCGGATTACGTCGTGCTCGCGACCGCCAACTGGTATTTCATGCTGGCCTCCACTTTTCTTATCACCCTTGTAGGCTCGCTGGTCAGCATCTTCATCGTCGAGCCAAAGCTCGGCCCGTACGACCCCGCCCGCGCCGACGAGACAATCCTGTCCCAGACAAAAATGGAGGAGGTCTCGAAGCCGGAGAGAAAGGGACTTTTCTGGGCCGGCATCGCGCTGCTCGGTGTCCTCGCCCTGATGGCGGTGACCCTCATCCCGGACTGGGGCGTGCTCAGAAATCCGGAGACCGGCGACCGCATCGACTCACCTTTTTTCACAGGATTCGTGGTCTGGATTCTCATCTTCTTTCTCGCGACCGGTTACGCCTATGGCCGCGCAGCGGGCACGATGAAGGGTGATCGCGACGTGATCGACGCGATGGCAACCGCCCTGTCCTCACTGGGCCTCTACATTGTGCTGGTTTTCTTTGCTGCCCAGTTCGTCGCCTTCTTCGGATGGACCAATCTCGGCGCCATCAGCGCCGTGGCCGGCGCGGACTTTCTTCAGGAAACCGGAATGACGGGGCCGCTCATCTTTTTCTTTTTCATTCTGATGTGCGCGGTGATCAATCTGTCGCTTGGGTCGGCGTCAGCCCAATGGGCAGTTACCGCGCCCATCTTCGTGCCCATGCTGATGCTGATCGGCTACTCGCCGGAGGTGATCCAGGCGGCCTATCGGATTGGGGACAGCACGACCAATATCATCACCCCGATGATGAGCTATTTCGGACTGATCCTTGCCTGGGCCGCCCGGTATGACCGGGATGTCGGCGTGGGCACGATGATCGCGATGATGCTGCCCTATACGATCTTCTTCCTGCTGTTCTGGTCGGGCTTCTTTCTGCTCTGGACCTTCGGTCTTGGCCTTCCGGTCGGTCCGGGTTCACCGACATTTTATGAGGCTGGCAGCTGAGCAACGCCTTCGACGGGCCGGCCGCCGGCCCGCCAGAGGCAGTGACCCAGCCTCCTGATCCGCGCTTTATTCCGGCCGATCCTTGAGGTCTGGAATTCTGTCTTCTGGCTGCTGGCGGGGAATATCCGATCCAGACGTTAAGGCTCAGCCTTATAGTTATCAGACTAAGAGTATCAGCCCCCGGCGTCAGGGGGCGCCCGGTGAACCCGGGCGCCCTGATTCAGGACGGCCGCCTGGCCGATTGTCCAGCGGGGTCCACCTTCGAGGATTCGCGCTTTTCATGATCTGGGTCGAGTTTATCCTCAGCTGCGTCGACCAGTTCCTCCTTCTTCTCACGGACGCCTTCGGCCATGTGCCTGGCCTCATCCTTCACCGCGTCCAACGCACGGCTTCCGAGCTTGCCCATCTGGTCTTCTTCCGTACGGGTTACTGGAGCCAGTGATCCGGCGAGCGCGCCGGCAAGAGCGGCGACAATGCCACCCACCATGGGGTTCGAAACGTAGGATTCGATAACCTTGTAGGCGGCGCCCTGCGCCGTTTTACCAGCAGCCTCCCCCAGATGATGGGCACTTTCCAGAAGGCTGTCCCTGCGTTCGCGCAACTTGTCCGTAACCTGATCCAGCCGGTCACGAAAACTGGTCTCATCCTCATTGTGGCGCTGCTCGATCAGGAAGTAATTGGCCCGTGCAATATCCCTGCGGCGGAGTGGCTGGGGTTGGAGGAATTGATAATTCCGGACCAGCGGCCCTTGCGGCAGGCTTTATCGAGGCGCGGATTTGCGCTGTATTGGGATGACGTCCAAGCAGCAACAAGGACACCGCCATGGCCATTTCTTCTGAACTCCCGTCCAAGGACGGGCAACTGATCGATGCCCTGATCGTTGGGGCTGGCTTCGCGGGCCTGTACATGCTGCATAAACTTCGAGGGCTTGGCTTCAACGCGAACGTGGTGGAAGCCGCCAGTGGCGTCGGCGGAACCTGGTACTGGAACCGCTATCCCGGCGCGCGCGTCGACATCCAGAGCCTGGAATACAGTTTCGGGTTCGACGAGGACCTGGAGAAGGAGTGGCGCTGGTCTGAGCGGTATGCGCCGCAGCCTGAGCTGCTGAAGTATGCCGAACACGTCGCAGACCGCTTCGACCTGAAGCGCGACATCCGCTTCAACACGCGGGTGACCGCAGCTCGTTGGGACGAGGTCGCGCACGTCTGGATGGTCGCGGTGGATTCGGGCGAGGCGCTGCGCTGCCGCCATCTCATTCTAGCGACCGGGTGCCTTTCGATCCCGACGGACGTAACCTTCCCCGGCCTCGACACGTTCAAGGGCGACATCTACCGCACCTCTCGCTGGCCGCATGAGGGCGTGGATTTTTCGGGCAAGCGCGTGGGGATCATCGGCACGGGATCGTCCGCGATCCAATCAATCCCGATTATTGCGCAGCAGGCCGAACATCTGACGGTGTTCCAGCGCACGCCCAACTATTCGATGCCGGCGCACAACGGCCCTATACCGGAAGCCGACTTCGAGGCCTGGGTGAAAGACCCGCGCGCCTTTCGCGAGGCCTCGAAAGATACGGTCGGCGGCTTTCAGAACGAGGCCTCAGAAGCGATGGCCACTGCGACCGCGCCGGAGGACGTGCGCGCCGAGCTGGAACGGCGCTGGGCATGGGGTGGGTTTCGCATCCTGGGCGCCTTCGCTGACACGGCGGTCGATCCCGACGCCAACCGCATCGTGCAGGAATTCATTGCCGAGAAGATCCGCGAGCAGGTCGCCGACCCGGCGGTGGCCGACCTGCTGACACCGAAGGATCACCCCTTCGGCACCAAGCGGCCCTGCGTCGACACGGGCTATTACGCCACTTTCAACCGGCCGAATGTCGAGCTGGTGAACTTGCGCGCCGAGCCGTTGGTGGGCTTCAATGCGCAGGGCATTGAAACGTCGAAGAAGTCATATGCATTCGATGCAATTGTGCTGGCGACCGGCTTCGATGCGATGACGGGCGCCATCGACCGTATCGACCTGCGGGGCGTGGGCGGACGGCGGATTAAGGATCATTGGGCGGAAGGACCGCGCACCTATCTGGGGCTGATGGTTTCGGGGTTCCCCAACATGTTCACGATCACCGGGCCGGGCAGCCCGTCCGTGCTGACCAACATGATCAATTCCATCGAGCAGCATGTCGACTGGATCGCCGATTGTCTGCTGGCGCTGAAACAGCGCCAGCAGACCAGCATCGAGGCCTCGCCGGAAGCCGAGGCGGCGTGGTGCCAGCATTCGACCGAAGCGGTGACGCCGACCATGCTGCCGCAGGCCAACAGCTGGTACATGGGCGCCAACGTGCCGGGCAAGCCGCGTATGTTCATGCCGTATGCGGGCGGGCTGAACACCTACACCGAGATCTGCAGGCAGGTGGCGGCAAAGGGCTATGAGGGCTTCATCATCCGCCAAGGCGACCGCGTGCATTCGGAGTCGCGGACCTTCACGAGCCAGCCGGCGCCCGGGGAGATTCCGGAAAACCTGTTACCCATCATCGTCGAACGCCTGATGGCAGCGGGCTTGATGCCGGCTGCCACCTAGCGCCGGGCGCGCATGGACTTGGCGGGTCGCCGGGAGGCCAGCCCGCAACGTCAGAGATGGCCCTAACCCGCCGGTCGTCCTTGTCGCGGCGAATGCTGGCATGGGAGATACGGGGATGGTTGCGGCCTTCGCACCGGTACCGGGATTCCAGTTCTCAAGTGGACTATCTTCAGGGATGATGACCTAAAGATGGGAACTGATGGGCAATTGGTGCGTTGAGGCTATGCTCCGGTCGATGCGGACCGCGAGCAACTCAGCACTGGCTAATCATTCAATGTCAGAAGATGGCAGCACTCCTGATGACCAGGAGGCGGCCGAAGGCGATGTCGAAGAATTTCGCGATCATCTTGGGCCCTTCGTCGTCGCCGCCGAAAAAACGCGGATGGCGATGCTGCTTACAAACGCCAAAAAGACCGACAACCGGATCGTTTTCGCCAATGATGCCTTTCTCGCGTTGACCGGTTTCGCGCGCCAGGAGGTGGTCGGTGTCAGCTTCATGGCGCTGATGACGCGCGGGACCGGCGAGGCGATGGCCGAGATAGAGGCCGCGTTCGCAGGAAGCGCCGACAGCGATCCGGAGATTTGCTTCCAGCGGAAGAACGGCAGCGATTTCTGGGCGTCCCTGTTTATCAGCCCGGTTTGCGATGAAACGGGCAAGATCGAGCAGCATTTCATATCGCTTGTTGACCAGAGCGCGCACCGCGAGAAGCAGGCGCATTCGGAGATGCTGATCGACGAACTCAATCACCGGGTGAAGAACACGCTTTCGACGGTTCAGTCGATCATGCACCAGTCGCTGCGGTCAAACACCGATCCGAAGGCCATCCGCGAGTCGATCGAGTCGCGTATCTTCGCGCTGTCGCGGTCACACGATCTGCTCAGTCGCCAGAACTGGGAAGGCGTCGCCCTGAGCACCTTGATCGATACGGCGCTCAAGCCCTTTGTCGTGAGCGGCGAGGCGGGGCGCATCGCGATCGACGGCCCGTATATCCGCCTGTCGCCCAAGGCAACATTGGCGCTTGGCATCGCCTTTCACGAACTGGCGACCAATGCCGTCAAATATGGCGCCTTTTCAAATGATGTCGGGAAGATCCGCATCACCTGGACGACCGAGACGCAGCCAGCCGGGGAAAGGCTGCTGCTCACCTGGCGCGAAACGGATGGCCCGGTTGTCGTGCCACCCGCGAGGAAGGGGTTCGGCTCGCAGGTGATCGAACGCGGGCTGGCGCACGAACTCGAGGGAAAGGTGACACTCGCGTATCTGCCTGGGGGGTAGAGTGTACAATCGATTTTCTCGTTCCGCGAAAGATAACCGATGGATAGTCTGTTGTTTGGACGACGCGTGTTGGTTGTCGAGGACGAAATGATGATCCTCCTAAACATCGAGGACATGCTTGCCGATCTGGGGTGTGCGACCATATCCTCAGCCGGGACGGTTGCTCGCGCCTTGGTGCTTGTCGACGGCGAGCACTTCGATCTGGCGATGCTAGACATGAACCTCAGCGGACAGACGAGCTATCCCATCGCCGACGCGCTTGCGGTGCACAACGTCCCTTTTGTTTTCTTGACCGGCTATAGTGATGACAGACTAGCTGAGCGCTTCAGCAATCGGCCGGTGCTGAAGAAGCCGTATAGCGCGCGAGAATTGGGCGCCGCGCTGGCCAAACTGTTGCCCGCGGCGCCTTGAGCATCGGGCGCACACCGACCAGCGGGATCTCACGCCGGGAATCGCCTGTCCTGAGCTCCCGGCTCTGTTCTGAGCGCAGGTTCACGAGTTCACTAAGGCGTGCGCCGGTTTCGATGAGCAGGTAGATGATAACGCGGAGCTCCAGCCGCAGCCCGTCAAACAGGCCCGGCATGAGGATACGGCTTCTCACCCAGTCATTGCTGAATGAGGCGCGCTTCATCTCGGTCTTGCCGACGAAGTAGAAGTCCCGCGCCGCTGATAATACCAGCGGGCACCAAGTTTGAGGAAAAACCGATCAGGATCGCGACGCTCAGCCGTCGCGCGTTGTATCCCACTTTTCGGGACGACGACAAAGAGCGGCCCTTTGGGCACTCTAAGTGTTTGATTTTATTGGAGACATTTCGTGAGAAATGGCGCGAGTGACGTGCCACAATCCAAGATTATTTCCCCTTTCTTTCAAGGTGTTAGATCAAAAAAACCCGCTTTTGGTCTTCAATTTGGTACGAGTTTGGTCCACAAGCCTGAGTACCAGATTGACTCGACGCACGGCGTATTGCCAGACAGTTAGAATAGAATGATTTCCTCTCACCGGGAATCCCTCTGCCCGTGTTACGATCCATATGGACGATCCCTTTGATGTAATCCGCAAGCGGGTTCAAATTGCGACTTTGGTCCCTGGTGCGATCCGGATATGATCTAAAATCATCTTATCCAAGGACAGGCGCATTTTCTCGCGCCCAGCTCTGGCTATTTCGAACCCATCTTTGCGTAAAACGCGATAGTTGAATCTCAGGCGTAAATGATCGCAAAGACTGCAAATCTCCGGCGCCGGACCTCCTGGTTAATCCTTGAACGGAAAAAACCGCTCGAAGGCGGCAAGGTCGAAAAATGTATTGATACGGACAATCTCCACCCCCGCTATACGTACTCCAACGGCGAGCAGCACCCACGGGGCCGCATATCCGGCGTCGTAGGGTTCAAGCTATCGGCCTATCAATTTTCCATACTGTCGCGGCCCAGTGCACGAGGGCGGAACCGGTCAAAGTCGCATGCCTCTTGACCCAGCCCCCTGGATTCCGGCCGTGATTTTGCAGTCTCTATCGATTATTGCGCCTGGCCCAAGATTCACAGCTGACCAGGTGAGCAGTCCTCAGACTGGCAAATGGTTGCTGCCCCAAATACGCTCACGCGGTAAGGCTCGGCGAGATAGATTTCGATAAACTGGTCCGGCTTTGCCGGCAACGGCGTCGTCTGAATACTTTCCTTCAAATTGGCGACCCGCGACTCGAACGCCTGGACCACGCCCCTCAAGGCAGGCATAGGGCAGACACGCTGTTGAATCACGTAAGAACCGCCGTCGCACAATAACCGTTGCGCGAAACTGTCACAGAACGATCGCAGTGCATCAGCTGATCGGATAACGGAGGCAGGATAAACAGGGCAAGATAAAATACCTTAAAAATCGATGCCTTAAGTTACAGCTTCTTGAAATAATAGCCGCGCACCTGCCACCTTGTCCCGGGCCGGGACGAGAGGATGTCCCCGCTCGCAGACCAGGCGTATCGTGCTGACCGGGCATTCCGACTCCTTCGAGGCAAACAACAAGATATTGTTTTTGTTATGTTTTTTATTTTTCGAGTGCAAGTTGTTCAGAAGATTTGAACGCCGTTCCAGCTGCCACTTTGTCAAGCCCTTCGGAAACACAGTGCCTAGGATGCATTCCGATGATAGGTGAAACCATGCAGAACTTTCTAGTATTCTTGGGTTCGGCCCGCGACAGCACACCCCCGAACCCGGCGAGGCTCGGATTGAGGGTAGCGCGGCAATGTGAAATCCAGCTCGAGGCGCTGGGCCACTCTGCAGAGCTCATCGATCCGTTGTCGTTTGAGCTTCCGGCGGTATTCAAACCTCATTTCTCATACGGAAAGAAAGAGGTCTCGGAAGTCCTGGCATCGCTTGCCCGCAAAATTGAAGCTGCCGATGGCTATGTCATGGTGAGCCCGGAATATAACCATTCCATGAGCCCTGCCCTGACGCATCTTCTGAACCATTTCGGAAGTTCTCTCTTCTCCTATAAACCCAGTGCGATTGTGACCTACTCAGCCGGGCTGTTCCCCGTCAGCGACTGTGAGACAGATCGGCGAAATTGCTTAAGGAGGATTTCTGGCTCATCGTAACTGATACGAGGAGAGAAGTCGATGACGGGGAACAAGCGCGCTCCCATGGTTGAGAGCCAAGCAACGCCCGAAAACGGCGCCAGGCTGCTGCCAGAAGAATGTCTCAAGTCTCACTCCTCGGCCAAGCACCTCCTGCGACTTCAATCGGCGGGTTTCCGCCGCCGGGGATGCACGACCTGATCGGCTCGAACGGGCGCGGAAGGAGACATAAGAAACCAAGATGCATAGATCGATTTTGGCCAAGAATTGGCGGTTTTTCTTCTGCAGTTGGTCGGTAAAAACGCGCGTAGACAACGGCAGTGGCATTCTGGCCTGGACTAGCCTGGCATGTGAACTGCGGCGCGATCGAGTAGCAGCTGCAAGAGGTGATAATGCCAGTCGATGCAGGATGTGGGACATGGATTCCGTGAAACAGGGACAAGCTGGTGAGCCAAAATGCATGCTTTCGGTCAGTCCGAATTCACTCAAGTCCTGCCTGCTTTGCGTCGTAGAATTCTTCAACGAACGTCCGTATAAAAATTACGTCTTCGTAGACTAGTGGCAAAAGGGACTCGGTCATAAAAATTCCAAAGAGGCCGCGTTCTTTGTCGATCCAGGGGTAGGCGCCGAATGCGCCAGCACTCTGCATGACGCGACAATTTCCATCTTCACCTTCATGGCACCATTGCCCGAGCGCATACTCCCAGTCGGGGCCCGCTACACCTGGCATCGCGCCCCGGTTCAGACCGGCCGTCACGACCGTTGAGAGAT
>JBKBRT010000066.1:0-13781 GCA_046291585.1 Hyphomonas sp. | reverse complement strand
CCACTGTGCCCGGCCGCGACGCGAAAGACGTGATCGCTGAAGCTGTGCCCGCCATCATCCGCGATTTCCACTGGCCCAAATCCATGCGCTGGGGCACCGGTGAGCTGCGCTGGGTGCGCCCGCTGCAGCGCATCGTCTGTGTGCTCGATGGCGCGGTTGTCCCGTTTGAAGTGGGCGGCATTGCAAGCGGCAACGAAACCGAAGGCCACCGCGTCCATGGCCGTGGTTCGTACACGGTCATTGGATGGGCAGACTACAAATCCCAACTCGAAGGGCAGGGGCATGTCGTCCTCTCCCGCGACGATCGCCGCGCCGCCATCCTCGACGGCATCGAAAAAGCCTGCGCCAAAGCGGGCCTGCAATGGATCGAAGACAAGGGCCTCTTGGAAGAAGTGACCGGCCTCGCCGAATGGCCAATGGTCGTCCTTGGACAGATGGATGCAGGTTTCCTCGACCTGCCGCCCGAAGTCATCACGCTTTCCATGCGCACCCACCAGAAATACTTCGCGGCCAATGACGCAAAGACCGGCAAGCTCGCGCCAAACTTCATCCTCGTCGCCAACATCGCCGCCACCGATGGCGGCGCAAAGATCGCTGAAGGCAACGCCCGTGTGCTGTCGGCCCGCCTGTCAGACGCCCGCTTCTTCTGGGAGAAGGACAAGGCAACGCCGCTCGAAGTCATGGGCGAAAAGCTCAAGACCATTGCCTTCAAGGAAGAACTCGGAAGCCTGGGTGACAAGGTAGAGCGCATCGCCGCGCTCGCCCGGGAACTCGCGCCGAAAGTGGGCGCAGACCGCGACCTTGCCGAACGCGCCGCGCGCCTCGCCAAGGCTGATCTCGTCTCCGAAATGGTGGGTGAGTTTCCCGAGCTTCAGGGCGTCATGGGCCGCTACTACGCGCTCGCCGCCGGCGAAGACGCCAGCGTCGCCGACGCCATCCGCGACCATTACAAACCCCAGGGCCCAAGCGACTCCGTTCCGATAGACCCGGTCTCGGTCGCCGTCGCGTTGGCCGACAAGCTCGACACCCTGGTCGGCTTCTGGGCGATTGATGAAAAACCCACGGGCTCGAAAGATCCGTTTGCGCTGCGCCGCGCAGCGTTGGGGGTGGTGCGTGCAGTCAACGATTCTAAACCGCAGATCAATTTGATTGAGCTGTTTAATCGAGCCTTCAAGAACCTTCGTTTGAACAGGCTTATATCGACCCTGACGCTCGTTGAGTACGGGATTGAAGGGAACGATTCCCAAGTCGTCAAAATGTTCAGTACGGATAAAACCCTTGCGGAAGCAGTTGGGTTGGATGTCGTGGACGCCTCAATTGCCGAAATACGTTCGAGAGTAGAGGCCGGTGAAGATTTTGTCGGAGTGCTGGAGGCAGACGGCACGATCAGGTTTGACTTGTTGGGCGTGAACATCAGCATCGGTGAGAAGTCATCCCGGATTAATCGGCTGCGCTTCCGGGGAAGCGATCGTCGTGCGTTTGAGATGATTCCGCCAGCAGACCTCCTCTCCTTCTTCGCCGACCGCCTGAAACAAGTCCTCCGCGACCAGGGCAAGCGCCACGATCTCATCGACGCCGTCTTCGCCCTCGGCGAGGATGACCTCGTCCTCATCGTCAAGCGCGTTGAGGCCCTTGCCGCCTTCCTCGCCACCGAGGACGGGGCAACCCTGCTCGCGGGCTATCGCCGCGCCGCCAACATCCTCAAAGCCGAAGAGAAGAAGGGCGCGCTGCCCGAAGGCCTGAACGTCGATCCCGTCCTGATCGGGAAGGGGCCCAGGGAAGAACAAGCCCTCTGGAGCGCGCTGGAAGCGACCGAGGCAAAGCTCGAAGCGCCCCTCAAGGCCGAAGACTTCGCCGGCGCGATGACCGCGCTCGCGGGGCTGCGCGCGCCGGTCGACGCCTTCTTTGAAGGCGTCATGGTCAATGATTCGGACGCCAAAGTTCGCGAAAATCGCCTCGCCCTGCTGGTCGCTGTGCGCGGCGCCCTTCACAAGGTCGCCGATTTCTCGAGAATTGAAGGCTGACACCGGGAAGGCAACCTTGTCATACCCATTTGGATGGCCGTGACGATTGCGTGACTGGCAATTGGCTCGCGCTTGCAGCATAGGACTTGCAAGCTGGCCGCAGGGCCGGTGCGCCGGAAGATCAAAGTTGAACACGGGGAACGCTTCGTATGGGCAACGCCGCAGTAAAAAATAATGAAGAAACATGGGTTTACGCTTTCGGGGGCGGAACCTCGGATGGCGATGCCTCAATGCGCAACCTCCTCGGGGGCAAAGGCGCCAACCTTGCCGAAATGGCAAAGCTCGGCCTGCCTGTGCCACCCGGCTTCACAATTTCGACCGCTGTCTGCGTCGCTTACTACGATACCGATCGCACCTATCCGGCCACGCTCGATGCGCAGGTTTCCGCCGCTCTGGCTGAGCTGGAATCCAAGACCGGCAAGGGCTTCGGCGATCCGGCAAACCCGCTCCTCGTCTCGGTCCGCTCGGGCGCGCGCGCCTCGATGCCCGGCATGATGGACACCGTCCTCAATCTCGGCCTCAACGAAGCCGTCGCCGCCGGCCTCGCCGGCAAGGCAGGCGACCGCTTCGCCTATGACAGCTACCGCCGCTTCATCCAGATGTATTCCAACGTCGTCCTCGGCATGGGCCATGACGAGTTCGAGCACATCCTCGACGACTATAAAGAGCGCGAAGGCCTCGACCTCGACACAGACCTTTCGGCCGACAACTGGAAACAGGTCATCGTCCGCTACAAGGCTGCCGTCCAGAAAGAGCTCGGCCGCCCGTTCCCGGAAGACCCGCGCGAACAGCTATGGGGCGCCATCTCGGCCGTCTTCGACTCCTGGATGTCCGACCGCGCCATCATCTACCGCAAGCTCAACGACATTCCTGCCAACTGGGGCACGGCCGTCAACGTCCAGTCCATGGTGTTCGGCAATCTGGGCGACACCTCCGCCACGGGCGTTGCCTTCACGCGTGACCCGTCCAACGGCTCGCCGATCTTCTATGGCGAATACCTGATCAACGCCCAGGGCGAAGACGTGGTCGCCGGCATCCGCACACCCGCGCCGATCTCGCGCGAGCGCGCCAATACGCTGGGTTCGTCGGATGCCCCGCTCGAAGAGGCGATGCCGGAAGTCTACAAACAGCTGATCGACGTCGCCGCCACGCTGGAGCGTCACTACAAGGACATGCAGGACATCGAGTTCACCGTCGAAGACGGTACGCTCTACATGCTGCAGACCCGTAACGGCAAACGCACCGCTGCCGCCGCCGTGAAGATTGCCGTGGACATGGTCCGCGAAGGTCTGATCACGGAAGAAGAAGCGCTCTTGCGCATCGACCCCACCGCGCTTGACCAGCTTCTGCATCCGCGCATCCCCAGCGATGACGAGAACAAGAAAGCCGGCAAGGCTCCCTATGATGTCGCCTTCAAGGGCCTGCCCGCCAGCCCCGGCGCCGCCGTCGGCCGCGTCGTGTTCGATTCAGAAGAAGCCTTCACCCTCGCCGCAAAGGGAGAGGACGTGATCCTCGTCCGCGTCGAGACCAGCCCGGATGACATCAAGGGCATGCACGCGGCCCGCGCCATCGTCACCGCCCGGGGCGGCATGACCAGCCACGCGGCTGTGGTGGCCCGCGGCATGGGCCGTCCGTGCGTCTGCGGCGCGTCAGACCTGCGCATCGACATTGCCAAAGGTGAATTCACCGCTCGGGGCCGCACCTTCAAGAAGGGCGAGATGATCACCGTTGACGGCGTCAATGGCCGCGTCATTGCCGGGGCCGTTGAGCTGATCAATCCCGACCTCTCCGGCGATTTCGGCGAGTTCATGGGCTGGGCGGACAAACGCCGCAAGCTCAAGGTCCGCGCCAACGCCGAAACCCCGCTCGATACGCGCACAGCCGTTGCCTTCGGCGCCGAAGGCGTCGGCCTCTGCCGCACCGAGCATATGTTCTTCGACGAAGAGCGCATCCCGGCCGTGCGCACCATGATCCTCTCCAATGATGAGGCCGGCCGCCGCGAGGCGCTCGCGAAGCTCCTCCCGATGCAGCGCTCGGACTTTGAAGAAATCTTCCGCATCCTGGGCGAGCGCCCGGCGACCATCCGCCTGCTCGATCCGCCGCTGCATGAATTCCTGCCCCACACCGATGAAGACATCGCCGCCGTGGCCAAAGCCTCCGGCCTCAGCGCCGAAGAGCTGCGCCGCCGCGCGGCGGACCTGCACGAATCCAACCCCATGCTCGGCCATCGCGGCTGTCGCCTGGGCATCACCTATCCCGAAATCTACGAGATGCAGGCCCGCGCCATCTTTGAAGCGGCCGTCAACATCTTCCGGGAAGGCAAGCTGAAGCCCATTCCCGAGGTGATGATCCCGCTGGTCGCCACCCACCGCGAACTCGAGATCCTCAAGAAGCTCGTCGACGAGACCGCGCAGAAAGTGTTCGCCGAAGCCGGCGTGACGCTCGAATACATGGTCGGCACGATGATCGAGCTGCCCCGCGCCGCTCTCGCGGCAGGGGAAATCGCTCAGGCCGCCGAGTTTTTCTCCTTCGGCACGAATGATCTCACCCAGACAACCCTCGGAATTTCCCGCGACGACGCCGGCAAATTCCTCCCGGCTTACTCGGAAAAGGGCATCTATGAGAAAGACCCGTTCGTAACCCTTGACCAGGAAGGCGTCGGCGAACTCGTTAAGATTGCCGCCGAGCGCGGGCGCAAAACCCGCCCCGACATCAAGCTCGGGATCTGCGGTGAACACGGCGGAGACCCTGCCTCTGTGGAATTCTGCCACCGGGCCGGTCTCGATTACGTTTCCTGCTCGCCCTACCGGGTGCCGATTGCCCGTCTCGCGGCGGCACAGGCAGCCATCCGCGGCTCGCAGAAATAGGGGTTTTGAGGCGTTAACGCCAAAAGCCCGTGACGCTTGATCGTTGCATTTGTGCAACAACTTGACACGAAGATAACCAGGAACGGGGTCGCTTTCGGCCCCGTTTTTCTTTTAGTTTTCAGATAATTACACCAGAATCTTCGCCCATCGCGCGAATCCCCGATTCTGGAATGGTTCCGCGCCTTTCTGAATTGTCACTCAGGATTCTGGCTGAAATATTGCTAGATAGCTGCGGGTGGGCCAAGTCCCTCCAGTCCCCTCGGGGTCTGGCCGGGCACTTTCGGCCTCTATAAACAGATAAATCTCGGAAACCCCGGGGCATCAGGCAGAGCCATAACTGCCGGCCGGGGAATAGAGGAGTGGTGATGTTAAGCTTTCTTAAACCAAGCCGGGCGAGTTTATCCCGGGTTAATGGGCTGCGTGAAAAGCTCACACGGTGGTGGCTTGGAATGAATGATCAGGAGCAAAGAGACGTGTTCATCCGCGGCGGCATGATTGCCGTTGTTGCTGTCACGGCGTCCGTGTCCCTTCCAGCGATTGCCGAACAACAGGCTGGCCTGCGCGCCGATGCGGAATTCCGCGCCGAAGCCGAGCGGCTCGCCCTTTATGAAGATGGCGGCCTCGCCGTCCGCACCGCCAGCCACACGCCGTCCCTCATGGACACGCCCTGGCTGCGCACCGTCGAATACACCCTGAAGCGCGACATCGACTCCTCGATGAGCCGCTATGCGATGCGCGACCGCGATGGCGCGGCCCTCGCAACCCTTGCATCTTTCCGCCCCGAGCAGATCCAGCGCGCTGAGACCATCGATGCCGAGCTGATGTGCATGGCGCAGGCCGTTTATTACGAGTCTGCCTGGGAGCCGATCAACGGCCAGATCGCTGTTGCCGAAGTCATTTCCAATCGCGTCCGCGACCATCGCTACCCCGACAGCGTCTGCGGCGTCGTCTTCCAGGGCGCAACGCGCACCACCGGCTGCCAGTTCACCTTCACCTGTGACGGCTCGATGGACCGCAACAAGCCCGCCGGCGAAGCTTGGGAGCGCGCCCAGCGCATTGCCACGCATGTGCTGATGGACCTCAACGAGGACCGCACCGGCGGCGCCACCCATTATCACGCCACCTATGTTGATCCGGTCTGGAATTCGGGCCTGGTCAAAACCAAGCAGGTTGGCCTTCACATCTTCTACCGCTTCCCGCGCGGCGCCGAATGGGCAAGCGTGGAGCGCAATTTCGAGGCCCGCAAGCGCCAGACCGAGCTGCGCCTGGCTGAGCTCGACGCTACCAAGGAAGCCGACATGGCGGCTCTCGATGAAGGCCTGCTCTTCGCAGACGCGTCGACGGCCTCTGACGATGGCTACTACACCATCACCCCGACCGTTGCTCCCGCCGGCGTCACCACCTCCACCCGCACTGTCTCGGCCCCGGCGCCGCGCCTGATGTCGGTCCAGACGGTGAAGAAATCGGCGCCCGCCGCTCAGGAGGCTGCGCCTCAGGCCGAAGCCGTTGAAGCTGCTCAGGAGCCTGCCATCCAGGCGCCCATCATCGATGAGTATCTGGCCCGCCAACTTGAAGCCGCGCGCGCTTCGGCTCAGTAGGTCTCAGCCTCACCGCAAAAAATATAAGGCCGCTGATATAACGCATCAGCGGCCTTTTTGTTTCGTGAGAAAGAGGCACGTCTCCCGCGGGCGCTAATCCCGCGCCGGGACATTCTTGCGGATGGCCTTGCGCACCACGCCCGGCAGCCAGCGTGTCATGAAGCGTGCCCGGTCGGCCTCGGCGCCCACCATGTAATAGATGTCCTCGCCATGCACGGCGTCCCACACCTTCTCGGCCGCCATCGAGACGGGATAGACCTTCGCGCCATTGGCCTTCATCTGGTCGGACATCTTCTCATTGGCGCCTGCCGTCTTGCCCATCTCCAGGATCGGCGTGTCGACGAACCAGGGCATCAGCGTGGTCACCCGAATGCCCAGATCCCGGAACTCCGCGTCCAGCGCTTCGGTCAGCCCCCGCACCGCCCATTTGGACGCTGAATAGACCGAGAGCTGCGGCGCTCCGACAATGCCGGCAGAGGAGGCCGTGTTGACGATCCGCGCGCCTGGCGCCGCCTTCAGCAGGGGCAGGGCGGCATACACCCCGTTCACCACGCCCTTCACATTGATGTCGATGATGAGGTCGGCCTCTTCGGCGGGGATCTCTTCAAACCAGCCATGGCGCCCGATGCCGGCATTGTTGAACAACACGTCCATCCTGCCGCCCGTGGCGGCGCCAAAGCCCTCCATCGCGGCGGCCCAGTCGGCCCGCTTGGTCACGTCCAGTTTGGCGAGGTGGCAGTTCTCTGCGCCGATTTCGCCGGCGACCGTTTTCAGGCCCATCTCGTTGACGTCATAGAGCCCGCAGAACCAGCCCTTGCGCGCAAAATGCCGCGCCGTTTCTGCGCCAATGCCCGAGGCGGCTCCCGTGATGAAAATCGCCTTGCGGCCGTTTGCGCCTGCCATGTTTTTCCTCCGCCATGATCTGTCACTGATTGTGTCAGCGTGTTTGGCAGAGACTGTCAGACCACATCGAGGCCGAGGTCAAGATTGGGCGCCGAATGGGTCAACGCGCCTGAGGAAATGAAGCTCACCCCCGTCTCGGCGATTGCCGCAACGGAAGTCAGCGTCACCCCGCCCGAGGCTTCCAGCGGTACGCGGCCTGCCGTGATCGCCACCGCCTCGCGCAGCTGATCCAGGCTCATATTGTCCAAAAGGATCGCATGCGGACCATATTTCAGCGCTTCTTCCAGCTGGGCGAGGGTATCGACTTCAATCTCGATCATCCGCAGATGCCCGGCATAGGCTTTCGCCCGCTCCAGCGTGTCCGCGATGGAGCCGCCGCAGGCGGCAATGTGATTGTCCTTGATCAGGATGGCGTCATCCAGGCCATAGCGGTGAGACGTGCCCCCGCCACAGCGCACGGCGCGCTTCTCCAGCGCCCGGTGCCCCGGCGTTGTTTTCCGTGTGCAGACGATACGTGTTTTGGTGTGCGCCACCGCGTCCACATATTGCCGCGTCAGGCTGGCAACGCCCGAAAGCCGTCCCAGAAAGTTCAGCATCGTGCGCTCTGCTGTCAGGATTGACCGGGCCGATCCCGAAAGCCGCGCCACCACATCGCCCGGCGACAGCGCGCTGCCGTCAGGCTTTTCTATCTCCAGCTTCAGCGACGGATCAACCATGCTCGCCGAATACGCCGCCACATCCAGCCCCGCGATCACGCCGGTCTGGCGCGCGGCGATCACCACCGAAAGCTGTGTCTCCGGCGGAATGGTCGCGTCGCTCGTCAGGTCGCCCGCCCGGCCCAGATCCTCGGCCAGCGCCAGGCGCACAATCGGGTCCAGAATAATGGGGGAAAGCGGGGGAATATAGGATGTCATATGACCAGCGCCTCGCGGCTCGTGTGAAACAGGAACTGGCGCTCGGGCGCGCCGGTCTCGGGATAATCGGTGCGGAAATGGCCGCCGCGGCTTTCGGTGCGGGCCAGCGCTCCGCTGGCGATCAGACGCGCTGCAGTCAGCTGCGGCGCGCCGGGCAGGCCCGCTTCCAGCCGCTCGATCAGGCTGAGAAGCTCGCTCAGCCCGCCCGCCTCGCGCACCACGCCGCAATGGCGCGACATCGCTTCGCGCAGTTCCAGCATGGCGGTGCCGGTCAGGGGCCGTGTCGCGGATGCCGCGCTCGCGCCCGCTTCGTTGAGATCGGCGTCGCGCAGGCGCCGGGCGATCCGCTCGGCAAACACCACGGCTTCCAGAAGCGAGTTCGACGCCAGCCGGTTGGCCCCATGCGCGCCGGTCGAGGAACATTCTCCGCAGACGGAAAGCCCGTCCAGCGTGGAGCGCCCCCAAAGGTCAGAGATGATCCCGCCCATATGATAATGCGCGGCGGGCGCCACCGGGATCATGTCGCGGCGCGGGTCGATGCTGGCGCTCATGCAGGCGCCGAACACGGTCGGGAAATGGTGCGGGAATTCTTCGCCCACGGCCGTGATGCAGTTGAGAAACGCGCCGCGCCCGGCGGCCCGCTCGGCATGGATCGCGCGGGCCACTTCATCGCGCGGGGCAAGCTCCGCCAGCGGATGATAGTCTGCCATGAAGGCGCGCCCGTCGCTATTGTGCAGCGTCGCCCCTTCGCCGCGCAGCGCCTCGGTCGCCAGCGGGGCAGGGTCGCGGCCAATATCTATGCCGGTCGGATGAAACTGCACAAATTCCAGATCGGCGAGCACCGCGCCCGCCACATGCGCCATGGCGATCGCTTCGCCCTGGGCTTCCTTTGGATTGGTCGTCACACGGTAAAGCCCGCCGGATCCACCCGTGCACAGAACAGTTTCCCGCGCGGTCTTCACAAACGGGCGGCCATTGCTGCCCCGAAGGATAACCCCGCCGATCCGGCCGTGAACATCTTGCAGCAGCGCCTCGGCCCGCGCGCCCTCGATCAGCTCGATATGCGGGGCCGCCGCCACAGCTGCCACCAGCGCGTCCATGATCGCTTTGCCGGCAAGATCTCCCGAAACCCGCGCCACGCGCGGATGGGAATGGGCCGCCTCCAGCGACAGCGCCAGCTGCCCATCGGGTGTTCTGTCAAACGGCACGCCCAGCGCCACCAGGTCGCGCACGCGTGCGGGCCCGTCTTCAGCGATCAGCCGCGCGATCACCGGATCGACGAGACCAGCGCCCGCCGCCACCGTATCGGCCGCATGCTGGGCAGGGCTGTCGAGCGGGTGCAGCGCGGCGGCCAATCCCCCCTGCGCCCAGGCGGAGGAGGAAGCCTGGCCCAGCGGGGCAGGTGAAATCACCAGGCACGGCCGCGGCGCCAGCTTCAGCGCCAGAAACAGGCCCGCCAGGCCCGCCCCGACGATCAGAACATCTGTCGTGGCGCCCGCGCCGGCATGCAGGCGGTCATCCGTTCCGGAAAGCATGGTTCTTTATCCGATCAGGAAATGCCGTCATTCGCGCGGCGGAATTCCACCGGCGCTCTGACAGCAGAGACGAGCGCCCCGAACATGCGTTCATGGGATTGGATCGTCAGCGTGAAATTATCAGGAACATAGAGCAGGCCTTCGAACTTGGACTCGAGCATCTCCTCGATAGTGGAGCGGATGGACACCTGATCGCCAAAGCGGCGCGCCTCGCAGGACTGGCGCACGACCGAGCGGCCCCACATGGAGCACATCTCCACCGCCGTCAGCTCACAGGCATACCGGTCCTCGTCCTCATGCGGCGACAGGCGCATCGTGCCGGACATCACGCATTGGCCGCTGCGATAGGGGCTTGTCTGGAAACTCCAGCTCCCCAGCACATCGGACGGGTCTTTTGTCTTGCCGGAATTTGCCAGCGCCGGGCCCGTCATCAGGCCAGCCATCAGGCCAGCCATCGCCAGCACCCTCACAGTGCGTCCACCGAATATCCGCATGGCCACTCTCCTGAACACGCCGCCCGACTTCACTCCGGCCGGCCCCCTCTGGCAAGCCGGTTTACGCATTAGTTTACCAGTTCGAGTTCCATCGGCTTGAGGCCGGTCACGAAATCCAGCGGCCGCTCCATTTTCGGCAGCGCCAGCATCGCGTCCAGCGCCTGTTTCGCGCGCACCCGCACATCTTCGGGAATGGTCACCTCATGCGTGCCCGTCATCAGGCAGTCATAGATGTTTTCCAGCGTGATGCGCTTCATGTGCGGGCAGAGGTTACACGGCCGGATGAAATTCACGCCCGGGTTCACTGCCGCCACATTGTCGCTCATCGAGCATTCGGTCAGCAGCACCACCTTGTTCGGGCGTTTCTCCGACACATAGTTCGCCAGCGCCGCCGTCGAGCCGGCATAGTCAGCCACCTCCAGCACATCGGGCGGGCATTCGGGGTGTGCCAGGATCACAACGCCCGGATGGGCCTCGCGCAGCTGGCGGACATCTTCGGCCGAAAACTGCTCATGCACCTCGCAGGCGCCCGGCCAGGTGAGGATGCGGATGCTCGTCTGCGCCGCCACATTCTTCGCCAGATACTGGTCGGGCACCAGGATCACCGTGTCGGAATTCCATTCCTTGGCGATGGCTTCCACCACCTGCGCCGCGTTGGAGCTCGTGCAGGTGATGTGGCACTCGGCCTTCACCTCGGCCGTGCAGTTCACATAGGTCACGATCGGATAGTTCGGGAATTTCTGCTTGATCAGGCGCACATCCGCGCCGGTGATCGAGCTTGCCAGCGAGCAGCCCGCTTCCAGCGACGGGATCAGCACCGTCTTCTCGGGCGCGAGGATTTTCGAGGTCTCGGCCATGAAATGCACGCCCGCCTGCACGATCACGCTTTGGGGCACCTGTGAGGCTTCGCGCGCCAGCTGAAGGCTGTCACCGCGGAAATCGCCCACCAGGCTGAAAATGTCCGGCGTCATGTAGTTGTGCGCAAGGATCACGGCATTCTTCTCGCGCTTCAGCCGGTTGATACCGGCCACCAGCGGGGCAATCGCGGGCCATTCCATCGGCGTCACGAAGTCCTGCACCAGCGGATAAAGCGCATCGGTTTCCGCCTTCACGGCATCATCATAGACAAGTCCCCGCGCAGCCGCGCCGGATTTGCCGCGCAGCGGGGTGGGGGTAGGGCAGCCGGGACCGGCATCAATCAGACGCGCCATAAGAAACCTCCTTCGACCAACCGAGCTAATTATGCTCGATTTGAGTATAAGTTAGGCCTGAAAAGAAGCGTTTCAAGGGGCATCCTCAAAACACTTTGGCTTCCAGGGCTCTTTTGCGACCGAGGCGTGAACCTTTTACGCAGTCTGAGCAAAAGGGTATCTAGCGCAGAGACAGCCCCAAGGCAAGGCCGCCCGCCTCAATCCTGCCTTTATTGAAGCGACCCGCGTCTGGTCAGGTGTCTCCATCGTCCCGAGTGAAGTCGAAGGATAGAGCGGGCTCAGCTCTCCACCCTCAATCCTTGAACAGATCAATCGCGGCGGTTGTCATCGCTTCCACGCCCGTTGCAATCGCGGGATCATAATCCGGGCCAAACAGCGGTGAGTGCAATGAGGGCAGGGGCATGCCGTCAATCTGCGAGGCGGCATATTTGTCGGGGTTCACCGCGCCCAGCCAGAAGATCACGCCGGGAACTTCCTCATCAGTGCGGGCAAACTGGCTGAAATCTTCCCCGCCCATCACCGGCGGCACGGCGCGCACATTGCCCTCGCCGAGCTTCTTTGCGATCGCTGTCATGGCGCGCTCGGTCAGTTCCGGATCATTATAGGTCGCGGGCGTGTAATCGCTTTCAATCTTGATCTCCGGGGCAGGGGCCCCAAAGGCGGCCGCCTGGCCTTCGGCGATGCGCCGGATGCCGTCGAGCAGCATCCGGCGCGTGCGGTCGTCATAGGAGCGCACCGTGATCAGCAGTTCGGCCTCGTCGGAAATGATGTTGTGCTTGGCGCCTGCCTTGAACGCGCCCACCGTCACCACCGCGGAATCCAGCGGGTTGGTATTGCGCGAGACAAGGCTCTGCAGCGCGGTCACGATATGGCTGGCGATCAGGATTGGGTCGCGCGTCGTGTGCGGATAGGCCCCGTGCCCGCCCGCGCCTTTCACGGTAATGTCCACGCTGTCGACATTCGCGAGGGCGTAGCCGGAGGAATAGTTGATCACGCCCGCCGGCGCGCTGGCCGAAACGTGCAGGGCGAGATTATAGTCCGGCAACGGAAATTTCGTATACAGCCCATCGGCTAGCATCGCCTGCGCGCCCAGGCCAATCTCCTCGGCGGGCTGGGCAATCATCACCAGCGTGCCTTTCCACTTGTCCGCCTCGTCCACCAGGCGCCGCGCCGTGCCCACCCAGACGGTCATGTGGATGTCATGCGCGCAGGCATGCATCACCGGGCTCTCCACGCCCGTCCAGGTCTGCGAGACCACCGTGGAGGCAAAGTCAAAACCGGTCTGGTCGGGCACGGGCAGGCCATCCATATCGGCGCGGATCAGGATCGTCGGGCCCCGCCCGTTCTCGAACACGCCGACCACGCCATAGCCGCCCACCCCGGGCAACACCTGGCCCACATCCTTCTGGGCCTTCTCGCGCACCCAGGCATTGCCGAGCCCTTCGGTCACCGTAAAGCCCAGCGCCCGCAACTCATCCGCCATGAGCTTGGACGTTTCCACTTCGCGGAACGACAGCTCCGGATTGGCATGCAGCTTCTTGTAGAGCTCCACCAGGCTCGGATCGGCCGAGCGCAGCGGGCCCACCGGCATGCCGGAGACGGCGCCTTCGGTCGACACCGTGGCGCCCTCATCAGGCCTCAGCTCGCGCGGCGCGCCATTGGCGGCTTTCCGGTCATCGCCCCCACATGCGGCCAGTCCCAGCGCTAGTCCGGCAACAAGCAAACTCCGGCGGATCATCATGGCAGCACCCCTGAAATCGAATTCCCTAAACCAGGGCCAAGCCTAGTCACGAATGTCCCAGGGGGGAAGGGGGCGGCGGGGAACTGTCCGATTTTGTCCGGATCTGTCCCCGATCTGTCCGGGAAATGTCCGTGTTTGTCACCCGGGCGCGGTTGGAGTTTCGTTGGAGTCCCGTTGGAGTCCCGTTGGAGTTTTTTGCGGAAAACTCCAACGGCGCGCCTGCCGATAGCCACCCCACCCCGCAGCTCGGGCAATCGCAATGCGATTGCTGATCCTCGCAGTCCCCATATCCATGGGGAGGGATAGGGTGGGGCCCCTCTCCGCCCGGACACACCCTATCCACCATCTTTCCCCCCCAAACCTGCAGCACCTGCGCGATTTCCAGAAATCTCATCCACCCCCTCCGGGAACGGATCTATACTCCCTCCCATGACGCCCCAGATCGCCCGCCTCTATGCCCATGTATTGCCGGTCTTCTGGCCATACCTCTGGCT
>JBKBRT010000266.1:0-3046 GCA_046291585.1 Hyphomonas sp. | reverse complement strand
CCGGCTTCGTCCACGCCCAGAATGAGGGGTTCGTTTCGCATCTGTCCTTCACAGCAGGAGTCGCGCCGTCCTGCCACCACCGCGCTGTTGACGCCGGCGCGCCGCGCCAATACCGCTTAATGCATGCGGACCTCCAAGCGCCTTCTCCAAGCCCGGACCCGCCAGCAAATGCTGGCGTCGCGCGTCCGCATGGGAGACCACAGGCAGGGCTGACCCCCCGTCCCGAGCTCTCCCGAACGCTGCGCCCGCCCGGACCTCCGAGGCGGGTTTTTCATTTTCTGAAACAAGGAATTACAAGCAATGTCTGAGATGACAGATGAAGACATGGAGCGCATAGGCCGCGGCCTGATGGAATGCACGCTCCCCAAAGCAGAATGGACCCACAGCGCCCATTTTGCCGCCGCCCTCTGGATGCTCGCCCGCCCGGAAGGCGCAGCGCTTCCGGACCTGCGCGCCGCCATCTGCGCCTATAACGAAGCCATCGGCGGAGAGAACACCGACACCGCCGGCTATCACGAGACGATCACTGCGGCCTCGCTGATCATGGCCCGTGCCCATAGGGCCGCCCATCCGGCCGCGCCGCTGCATGCCCAGCTCGCGAGCCTTCTGGCCGGTCCTTGCGGGCGCCCCGATTGGATCTTGTCCTACTGGACCAAAGCGCGCCTATTCTCGCCTGAGGCCCGGCGCGGCTGGGTTGGCCCAGACCTCCAGCCCCTGCCGGAATAATCGCCTCGCGCGGGGGAAGGGCTGGCCATGGGTGCGCGCCTTGGCCAGCATACGCGCCGCACAGGGAAGGAACACCATCATGGATCTCGGCCTCACAGACAGGATCATCTTCATCGCCGGCGCCAGCCGGGGCATCGGCCACGGCATCGCCCGCAGCCTGCTGGAGGAGGGGGCCAAGGTCGCCCTCACGGCGCGCGGCGCCAAGGCGCTGGAAGAAACGCGCGTGGATTTTGCCGCCGAGTTCGGCAGTGACAAAGTCTGGGCCTTTGCGGGCGATCTCACCCAGACCGCCGGCATTGAAGCCGCGCTGGCCGCCTGCGAGGCAGAGTTCGGCCAGATCAGCAGCGCGGTCGCCAATGTCGGCCTTTCGCCCTCGCCGCTCGGCATTGAGGTGTCGGATGATGACTGGCAGGCCGGGCTCGACCAGAATCTCAACTCCGCCTTCCGCCTGTCGCGCGCGGCCATCCCGCGCATCTCGCGGGCGGGCGGGGGCAGCTTCCTTTTCATCAGCTCGATTGCGGGCCTTGCTTCGCTCGGCACGCCGCTGATCTACGGCGCCACCAAGGCGGCGGTGAACCACCTGTCCACCTCGATTGCCCGCTTTGCGGCGGATACGAATGTCCGTGTCAACACAATCGCGCCGGGCAACATCATCTTTGAAGGCAGCACCTGGGAGAAAAATGCCAACGGCCCGCGCGGCGACGCCTGGGCGAAATGGATACGCCGCGAAGTCCCCCTGAAACGCTTCGGCACGCCCCGCGAAATCGGCGACACCGCCGCCTTCCTCCTCTCCGATCGCGCCAGCTTCATCAATGGCGAAGTCATCGCAGTGGATGGCGGCCAGACGCGCTGAGGGGGTAAAACCTCCCGGCCGGTTGGAGTTTCGTTGGAGTTTTGTTGGAGTTTTCCAAGAAAAACTCCAACGGCGCGCTGACCGAGAGTTACCCCACCGGTCATGAGGATTAGCAATCGCATCGCGATTGCCCGAATGACGGGTGGGGCTACTCTCCGAGAAACACGCCCGCTAAATCAAGGTGCAAACCCCGCCCTATCCACCCCCACATCCCCAACGCCCCCACCACAACACGCCCCAAATCCCTCCACCCAATCCGCCGGGCCCCACGCCCCCGCTATCCTCCCCGGCGATGCACTACGCCTTCGCCACCCCGCTCCCCGGCCTCAGCCTGATCCAGCGCCTTCTCTGGCCGCTGATCTTTGTGCAGCTGATTGCCCTGCGCGACTGGGTGCGCGCCCATTACGGCCGCGGCGTGCCTTACTGGATCACCATCTCGAAATTTGGAAAAGTCAGCCTGCGCCATCTGCCTACGGATTTTGCGAGCAGCCACGCAGCGCCTGTTTCCTATGAAACCTTCGGACATGACTATTCCGCCGGGCTCACCCGCGCGTTTCTGGCCGCCACGTGCGAGGCAGAAGAAACCCCGCCCGCGCCGCTCCCCGCGATGCCCCAAACGCAATCGAGGCAGGCCCCCTCTCAAAAGGGAATGGCCTGCCCCGACACGTCTTAGCTTCATATGCCGTCCCCGGATCACCGGGGATCAGAGTTTTGCCGGACAGCCCAGGGGCTGCGCCGGCTAAAGCTGCTGGCTCAAGGTTCGGTGCCAGGGATCACAGTCAGATCTTCCAGCTCAAACGTCCAGTTATACGGCGCGCCGACGACGCCCTTGATGAACAGGAAATCGCCGTCTGTCGTCACCCAGAATTCATAAGGGGGGTGATCATTGCTCGTCATCACGAAGGCAAATTTGTAGCATTCAAAGCTGCCCGCCGGAACGGTGACCGTCTCGACACCCGAATATTGCAGGCTGCTCGTCGTCGTGCGCTCGAAGGCCGGGCCCGTCGCGCCGCGATGGTCGATCGAGGTGAGGAGATTGTCCTTGAACGTCTGGATGCCTTCGCCCCTGGAGCGGTCGAACCGCGCCGCCAGCCAGGCGTCCCCCGTCAGATTGTGTGTACCAAAGCCGCGAATGGCGCGGCTGACCGGAACCTTGTCACTGATGCGGCCCAGCTCTTCGGTATACCCCTGATACTCGCCTTCGGTGTCGGTCCAGCGATACCAGGTGCTACCATAGAAGCGGTTGTTCTTGGTCAGGCGCACATAGGTGTCATGCGGGTGGAAGTCGGCGTCCACGCTGGCAATCACGTCGCGGGTGACGGGCTCGCCATCATGCAGTTCGCAAGAGGCGCGCATCACGCGCTGGCCATCGGCGTGATGGGTCATGTGGAAGCGCTCGATGCCCCAGCTGCGATCGGGAAAGTCCGGATGGCCGTCGATCTGATAGCTGATGGTGCCCAGGATTTG
>JBKBRT010000265.1:0-3053 GCA_046291585.1 Hyphomonas sp. | reverse complement strand
TGGACCAGATCTATGGAACGGCGGAAGTCATTGTCTCAAAACAGCGCCACGGGCCCATCGGCACTGTGAGGCTTGCCTTCGACGCCAGCGTCACCCGTTTCGGCGACCTCGACAAATCCCGTATGCCGGAAGATATTCTGGAGTAGGCTTAGTCCAGCCCTGCCCGCAGCAGGTCTAACGCTTCAGCCGCAAATAGGCGCATGTTGGATTCCCTGCTCGAGAGGCCCGTTTCCAGTGTGCGGGAGATGAGAATGCCGCCCGGCCCTGCCAGCGCCACGCAGGTATGCCCGGCGGCGTCGCCATACATGTTGCCGGTTGGCCCGGAGGCGCCGGTTTCGCAGAGGCCCCAGTCTGCGTCGAGTTTGGTACGGATGGTTTGCGCGAGTAGGCGGGCATAGGGCTCTGAGGAGGAGCGCTTGTCGCCTAGCTCTTCGCGGGTGAGGCCGAGCAGCCCCCGGAAGGCCTGCGGCGTGTAGATAACCCCGCCGCCCCGGTAAAAGCGTGAGGCGCCGGGCGCCGCGAGCAGCGCGGCGGAGATCAGTCCGCCGGCTGAAGATTCTGAAATCGCGACGGTTTCCCGCCGCGCTTTCAGGATGTCACCGATCTCGGCGGCAAGCGGCAATAAAGTCTGCATGGCCCTACTGCCCCTTTGCCGCTGGAATCACTTGTTGCCGATCCACTCGAATTCCTTCTCGTCCCACCAGGGGAAGAAGCCAGGCATGCCATCGGATACTTTTACCGGATAGCTCGGCTGGCGCTTCTCGAGGAAGCTCATAACGCCTTCCTTGGCGTCTGGCGTCTTGCCACGTGTGTAGATGGCTGCGGAATCCACAATGTGGGCTTCCATCGGATGACTTGCGCCCAGCATACGCCACATCATCTGGCGGGTCAGGGCATTGGAGACTGGCGCGGTATTGTCCGCGATCTCACGAGCCAGTTTGCGAGCTTCGCTCATCAGGTCTGCATGCGGAACAACTTTGCTGACAAGGCCGCCTTTAAGTGCTTCGTCCGCCGGGAAGACACGGCCCGTATAGCACCATTCCAACGCCTGCTGGATGCCTACAAGGCGCGGCAGGAACCAGCTCGACGCCGCTTCCGGATTGATGCCCCGGCGATTGAACACAAAGCCGAAGCGGGCCTTGTCGGACGCAATGCGTATATCCATCGGCAGCTGCATTGTCACGCCGATACCCACAGCCGCGCCATTGATCGCGCCGATGACAGGCTTGAGGCTTTCAAAGATACGCAGGGTAACACGGCCGCCGCCATCGCGCTGGATGTCGACAGATTCGGTGCGGCCCTTTTCGCCATCACCTGCCCGGGCATCATAATCGAACGTCTTGGCGCCGGCAGAGAGGTCTGCGCCCGCACAGAAGGCGCGGTCGCCATGGCCGGTCACGATGACAACCTTCACCTCATCATTCGCGTCAGTGATGTCGAAGGCTTCGATCATCTCGGACATCATCGTGCCGGTGAAGGCGTTCATATTGTCGGGGCGGTGCAGCGTGAGCGTGGCGATGCCGTCCTCGATGTCGAGAATGATTTCCTTGAATTCCTTGGGTCTGGCCATGGGTCGATATCCTCCGGTGATTTGTTTCAGAGGTGAGAAGGCCCTCCTTCCCTTAGGTTCGTCAAGCGTGGCGCGACGCTTGACGCGACCACCCCCACCGCCCCAGAACAGTGCCCTGACATGACGAAAAATACAGGAGCTGGTTGTCCATGTTCACGCGCGCCCTCGCCACAGTTGCAACGGCCATCATGTTCGCTGGCGGCGCTGCGTCCGCTGAAACGGTTTACCTGACAGCCGGGCACTTTGTTGACCCCGTCTCGGGCGAGACCGTGCGGGACGCCGCTTTCGTGATCGAAGACGGAGCCGTGGCCCAGCGCGGGACGAAATCCAGTCTGAAGGCGCCGCGCGGCGCCCGGACGGTGGATCTGGGGCAGGCCTATCTCATGCCGGGCTTCATCGACATGCACGTCCATCTGACCAGCGATGCGGAGGACGGCCCCTTTTATTCCTTGAGCCTCTCGCATGAGCGTTCCGTCATCAAGGGCGTCAAGAATGCCCGCAAGACGCTGCTGGCGGGCTTTACCACCGTGCGCAATCTGGGGGCTCGCAGCTATGGGGACGTAGCGCTTCGCGAGGCCATTGATGCGGGCGAAGTGCCCGGCCCGCGCCTGCTCGTCTCGGGTCCACCGGTCGGGATCACGGGTGGGCATTGTTCGGACAGGAACCTTCTGCCGTCTGAGTATGGCCTGAAGGGCGAAGGCGCTGCCAATGGCCCATGGGAAATGCGCGCCAAGGTACGCGAGAATATCAAATATGGCGTTGACCTGATCAAGACGTGTTCGACGGGCGGGGTTCTCTCCAAAGGCACGGCGCTGGGCGCGGCCCAGGGCACGATCGAGGAAATCGAAGCCATCGTGGAAGAGGCTCATGCACGCGGACTGAAAGTAGCGAGCCATGCCCATGGCACGGTGGGCATCCGCAACGCCATTATCGCGGGCGTCGATACGGTCGAGCATGGCTCGATCATGGACGAGGCCACGATCCAGCTGGCTGTTGAGCATGGCACCTACCTGTCGATGGACATCTACAATACTGAATACATCCTCTCTGAAGGCGCCAAGAACGGGCTGCTGGAAGAGTCGCTCGCCAAGGAACGCTCCATCTCCGCGCGCCAGCGGGCAAGCTTCAAGGCGGCTGTCGAGGCGGGGGCGAAAGTGGTGTTTGGCTCTGACGCAGGCGTTTATCCCCATGGCCTGAACGGCAATCAGTTTTCGCGCATGGTGACTTTTGGCATGACGCCGATGCAGGCATTGCGGGCGGGCACCTCCTTTGCAGCCGAAGCGCTGGGCAAGGCCGGCGAAGTGGGGTGCGGGGACGTGGGCTGCAAGGCGGACTTCGTGGCGGTAAGCGCCGATCCGCTGGCGGACATGCAGCGCCTTGCCGATGTGGAGTTCGTGATGAAGGACGGGGTTGTCTATAAACAGGGCGGCGTTGCCCAGGCGTCGGCATTTTAAGCCGCTGCCAATATGGAGTTCACGCCCTT
>JBKBRT010000065.1:0-14073 GCA_046291585.1 Hyphomonas sp. | reverse complement strand
GGGTCTTGTCGGCCGGGTTCATCTCATTGACGCCGGTATCGGGGTCGAGCTTGGTTTCGCGGATCTGCTGGGGCGGCTGGGGCACCGGAACGCGCTGGGGCGGGGCAACCGCCTGCGGCTGTTCCTGCGGAGCCTGCTGGACACGAATATGCATCAGCGAGCGGGTGACCGTGGCGCGCAGCTCGGTCAACAGCGTGTCGAACAGGTTGAAGGCTTCGCGCTTGAACTCGTTGAGCGGATCGCGCTGGCCATAGGAGCGCAGATGGATGACCGAGCGCAGCTGGTCGATCTGCTGGAGGTGTTCGCGCCAGCGCATGTCGAGCACCTGAAGCAGGAACTGCTTCTCGATGCGGCGCATCTGCTGGTCGCCGACAAGCCGGGTCAGCTCAGCATAGTGGCCATTGACCGCCTCGCGGATGCGCCCGGCGATCTCTTCATTCGCGACGCCTTCTTCGGCGGCCCAGTCCTTGACGGGCAGCTCCAGGGCTAGGTCGGCCTTGAGGCTCTCATCGAGGCCGAGAATATCCCATTGTTCCGCATACGCCTTTTCAGGCATCGTGCGGGCAACCAGGGCGTCGATGACGTTTTCGCGCATTTCCTCGATCACTTCGGACACATCGTCCGAGCGCAGGAATTCCATGCGCTGCTCAAAGATTGCCTTACGCTGATCATTGATCACGTCATCATATTTGAGGACGTTCTTGCGGATCTCGAAGTTGCGCTCCTCGATCTTCTTCTGCGAGGTTTCCATCGCCTTGTTCATCCAGGGATGGGTGATGCCCTCATCTTCCTTGATGCCGAGGCGGCGCATGACGGCGTCCATCCGGTCGGCCGCAAAGATGCGCATCAGATCGTCTTCGATGGAGATGTAGAATTTCGATTTGCCGGGGTCGCCCTGACGGCCGGTACGGCCGCGCAGCTGGTTGTCGATCCGGCGGCTTTCGTGACGCTCCGTACCCAGAACATAAAGCCCGCCGGCGTCCAGCGCCTGCTTTTTCTTCACTTCGATATCGGCGCGGATCTGCGCGCCGAGCAGCGATGTTTCGCCTTCGGAAAGCTCGCGGCCGAGCGCCTTTTCCTTGGCCGCGCGCTCATTTTCGAGGCGCATGTCAAAGTTGCCGCCGAGCTGAATATCGGTGCCGCGGCCGGCCATGTTGGTGGCGACGGTCACCGCGCCGGGCACGCCGGCTTCGGCCACGATGAAGGCTTCCTGCTCGTGGTGGCGGGCGTTGAGCACCTTGTGGGGGATGCGCTGGGCCGTGAGGAGGTGGGAGAGAAGCTCTGACTTTTCGATCGAGGCAGTTCCCAGAAGGATCGGCTGGGCCTTGGCATTGGCCGCGCGGACTTCCTTGATGATCTCGTTATATTTCGCCTTGGCGGTACGGTAGACGACATCGTCCTCGTCCAGGCGGCGCACGGGTCTGTTCGTGGGCAGATCAACGACTTCGAGCTTGTAGATGTCGGCAAATTCCGAAGCCTCGGTCAGCGCCGTGCCGGTCATGCCGGCGAGCTTTTTGTAGAGGCGGAAATAATTCTGGAAAGTGATCGAGGCGAGCGTCTGGTTTTCGGGCTTTATGTCGACGCGTTCCTTGGCCTCGATGGCCTGGTGGAGGCCTTCGGAGAGGCGGCGGCCCTCCATCATCCGTCCACTGAACTCGTCGATCAGCATCACCTGATCATCCTTGACGATGTAGTCCTTGTCGCGGGCATAAAGCTTGTGGGCGCGCAGGGCCTGGTTTGAGTGGTGAACAAGGGAGATGTTCGTCGGCTCCCAGAGCGAGCCTTCCAGAACGCCGGCCTCGGTCAGCCATTCTTCCATCTTCTCGCTGCCGGTCTCGGTAAAGACGACCGAGCGCTGTTTTTCGTCGAGTTCGAAATCCCCGTCTTCAAGGCGCGGGATCAGGGCGTCGACGGCCATGTAGAGCTCGGAGCGGTCATCGGTCGGCCCGGAGATGATCAGGGGCGTGCGCGCTTCGTCGATGAGGATGGAGTCCACCTCGTCGACGATGGCGTAATGGTGTCCGCGCTGGGCCATCTGGTCGAGCGAATATTTCATGTTGTCGCGCAGATAGTCGAAGCCGAACTCGTTGTTCGTTCCGTAGGTGATGTCGGCGGCGTAGCCGGCCTTGCGCTGCTCATCCGATACGCCGTGCACGATCACACCGGTCGACATGCCCAGCGCGCCGTAGATGCGGCCCATCCATTCGGCGTCGCGGCGGGCGAGATAGTCGTTCACCGTGATGACGTGGACGCCTTTGCCTTCAAGGGCGTTGAGATAGGCGGCGAGCGTGGCCACCAGGGTCTTGCCCTCACCGGTGCGCATTTCGGCGATGGCGCCGGAATGGAGGATCATGCCGCCCATCAGCTGCACATCGAAATGGCGCATGTTGTTGACGCGCTTGGCCGCTTCGCGGACCACGGCGAAGGCCTCTTCAAGCAGGCTGTCGAGGGTCGCGCCGTCCGCGAGGCGTTTGCGGAATTCGGCCGTCTTGCCCTTGAGCGACTGATCGGAGAGCGCCTCCATGATCGGCTCAAGTGCGTTGATCCGGTTTACCCGCGCCTGAAGGGGCTTGAGTTTGCGGTCATTGACCGTTCCGAATATCTTGCGGGCTATGGAAAGCATGTATGCGCACCAACCAGTTCGGGTAAAAATTTCTAGTCCTGCCAGACATCTTACAGGACTTTTCCGGGTTCTCCCACCGCGCCATAACCGGATGAAACCACTCGACCAGCGCGCGGGGCAGACTTAAGAACGCCGCCAAAGGGTGTCAATGAGGCGCCTTCAGCCCGAGAGGGGAAGCCGATGATCCGCAGGTGTGCTGATTTTACAGCTTTTTGCGCCGTTCTGGCGGCTTTGACGCTGGCAGGATGTTCGCAGGAAGGCTTCCAGCTGGAAGCGCCCCGAGAGGTCAGCCGGGAGGTGGCCGCGCGGGTCAATGGCGAGGCAATCTACACGGCGGATGTCGAAATCGAGGCTGTGGCGCGGGGGCTTGTCGTCTCCGGCGCGTCGCTGAAGGAAGAGGACGAGGCCTACAAGCAGGTGCTCGACCAGTTGATCGACCAGAAGCTGATGGCGCAGGAAGCCAGACGCCTCGGCCTGGAAAAAGACCCCGCCGGGATGCGCCGTCTGGAGATGGCGCAGGAGCGCATCATGGGCAACCTTCTTGTGGAAAGCGTGGTGTCCCAGCAGGTCACCGATGAGCTGATCGACAAGATGTATGCCGAGCAGGTGCGCCTGCAGCAGGTCAATGACCAGGTCTCGGTGGCGCATATCGTGACCGAGACCGAGGAGGAGGCCGAGACGGTCTGGCTGCGCGTGCAGGCGGGCGAGCCGTTCGAGAGCCTTGTCTTCAACCATTCCAATGACAGTGCGACGCGGATGGAAAATGGCGATCTGGGGTTTGTGGCGCCCAATGATCTGCCCGATCCCTATCCGGTGGTGATTGCCAATACGCCGGTGGGGGAAGTGGCCCCGCCCTTTGAGGTGGAGGGCAGCTGGCGGGTGCTGAAGGTCAAGGACCGGCGCACCGAGCCGCCCAAGACCCGCGAGGAGATGCGGCCCGAGATTGCCACCTTCCTGACGCTGAGCGAAGTCAGCCGTATCCTTCGCCGCCTGCGCACCGATGCGCGTATCGAGAAAGGGGACGGGCAGGGGTATCCGCCCGAGCGCGCCCCTGAGCCCAAAGCCCTGACCGGAGATGAACTGTGAACCTGACTCCCTCGCCTTTTGCCCCTGCCAGCTTTCCGGCCCTTCCCGAGGTGCGCGGCCTCAGGGCGGCCACGGGCAGCCGCGGCTTCTATGCGCGCCGGGGGATCACGCGGGACGATGTGTTCCTGGCGGTGTTTGACCCGGGCACGACCTGCGCGGGGGTATACACACGCTCGCTGACGGCGTCGGCCGATGTACGCTGGTGCCGGCAGGCGCTGGAGGCAGGCGGCGGGAAGGCCGCGGCGCTGATCGCCAATTCGGGCAATTCCAACGCGTTCACCGGGCCCAAGGGCGTGCTCAAGAATGAGGCGACGCTGGCGGCGCTGGTGGAGACCCTCGGCGTGGCCAGAGAGCAGTGCTTCCTGGCGGCGACCGGTGTTATCGGTGAGCCGCTGTCTGACCCCAACTATGTCGGCGCATTCGTGCCCGAACTGGCGGGCAGGCTTGGCGCGCCAGACTGGGAAAAGCTCGCCCGGGCGTTCATGACGACCGATACCTATCCCAAGGGCGCCGGCACCGTTGCCGAAATCGACGGCGCCGAGGTGCGTTTTGCGGGGATCGCCAAGGGCTCGGGCATGATTGCGCCGAACATGGCGACGATGCTGTCTTACGTTTTCACCGATGCGGCCATCGCGCCGGCGCTGCTCCAGAGCGCGCTGAAGCAGGTGGCCGACGAGACGTTTAATTCGATCACCGTGGATGGGGACACCTCCACTTCCGACACGCTGATGGTGTTCGCCACCGGGGCGAGCGGCATGGCGCCGGTGACATCCGAGGAAGACCTGCGCTTCCGGGCATTCACTGCAGCGCTGAAGACGGTCTGTCTCGATCTGGCCATGCAGGTGGTCAAGGATGGGGAAGGGGCGAGCAAAGTTGCCGCGATCACGGTGGAGGATGCCGCGTCACCCGCCTCGGCCAAGAAGATTGCCTGCGAGATTGCCAATTCGCCGCTGATCAAGACCGCGATGGCGGCAGGCGACGCGAACTGGGGCCGGATCGTCATGGCGGTCGGCAAGGCATATGAGCCGATCGAGGCAGACCGTCTGGCGATCTGGTTTGACGATGTGCAGGTGGCGAGGGATGGCGCGCGGGCGCCCGACTATGACGAGGCGGCCGCCAGCGCCGTCTTTGCCAAGTCGGAATTTGCGATCCGTGTATCGGTAGGCTCGGGCAGTGGCCGGGCAACGGTGTGGACCTGCGATCTGACCCATGGATATGTCGACATCAACGGCGCCTACCGGACATGAGCCAGCGCCTGCTGCTGGTGGTTGCTGCCGCGCTGATTGACGAGACGGGCCGTATCCTGCTGGCCCAGCGGCCTGAGGGCAAACAGCTTGCCGGGCTGTGGGAGTTTCCGGGCGGCAAGGTCGATCCCGGCGAGACGCCGGAAGCAGCGCTGGCGCGCGAGCTTCACGAAGAGCTCTCCATTGCGGTTAAGGAAGCGGAACTGAAGCCGCTGACATTTGCCAGCTTCACTTACCCCGACTTTCATCTTCTTATGCCACTTTATGGCTGTGAAAGCTGGACCGGGGTTCTCCATCCACGCGAGGGGCAAGCCATCGCCTGGGTCGAGCCTGCAAGGCTGCGAGACTTTCCCGCGCCCCCGGCAGACCTGCCTCTGTTCGACTGGTTGCTGGAGCAAGCCAAACCGGAGCTCTGATGACCCCGCTCAAAGACTGCCTTCGCCGATATCGCGCCGATCAGCGCGGCGCGACAGCCATTGAATACGGGATGATCATGGCCCTGATCTTCCTGGCCATCGTTGGTAGTGTTACCGCGATGACGGACGCCAACAATGATGTGTACGATTCCATCGAAACCGCGATTGTCGAGCGCGCCTGAAGCGCGTTTCAGGACGTCCCCTCAGATGAACCAGCCCGTTTCACCGCCTCGGCCATGCTGGCCCGGGCGCTTCCCGGTTTGAGCGGTTTGGGCTGTCCCGGCGCGGGCGCCCAGCCTGAGAGGTGCACGACCTCGAAGGTTGCCCGCAGGCGCCCGTCAGGGTCTGAGAAGCGCTCCCGGTAAAGATCCATAGCTCTGTGCAGCACGCGTCTCGGCAGCGGACGGCTGACGCCGCGCAGGAATGCCGCGCGCTCCCCCATACCCTTGAGATCCCGGAAGAGCCCTTCAGGCTCCCGGTAACGAACCGTCACCGTATCCCGGTCGACCACGGGCAGGGCAAAGCCGGCGCGCTGGAGGAGCCCGGCCATGTCGCGCAATCCCGGCAGGGGGGAGAGGCGGGGGCTGAGGCCACCGGTCAGCTCGCTCTCGGCCTCGCTCAAGACCTCGCGCAACTCCGCCAGCGTGCCTGCGCCGAACAGGGCGCCCAGGAACAAGCCATCGGGTTTCAGCGCGCGGCGGATCTGCACGAGCGCGCCGGGCAGATCGTTCACCCAATGAAGGATGAGGGGCGAAACAATCAGGTCGAACCGTTCCGTTTCAAATGGAAGCGTTTCGGGATCAGCATAGACCGCTTCCAGCCCTCGGGCGCGCGCGGCCTCCAGGAATGCCTCTGCCGTATCGGCCACGATGACCGATTTTGTCCGGTTTTGTCCCAGAAGCGTCTCGGAAAGTCCGCCATCGGCCCCGCCCAATTCGAGCGCGGCTTCAAAAATGCGCGGCGTGTCGGCCACCCGGGTTTCAAGATCGCTCGACACGCGGGCACGCAGGAAGTCATAATCGCCATACTGCCCGGCAAAGGCCTGCCGGCGCGATTGGAGCTTTTCGCGGTCAAAGATCTGCGGAGGGGATGGGATCTGAGGGGGGGAGGCCATGCACGCGGATATGAAGGCTGGCAGGCTCGCGGCCAAGAGCCTATTCCGCCGGACGCGGGATTTCCTCTGGCCACCGCGATCCCTGATCAGCGGCGACCGCGGCGAAGGCATTGGCCCTCTGCGACCCGATGAGTTTACAAAAATCCGTTTTATTACAGACCCTGTCTGTCATCGCTGCGGCGCGCCTCAGGATTATGACGCCGGCCCGGACGCGCAATGCCCGCCCTGCATGGCCCGCCCGCCGCGATGGACGCGGGCACGGGCCGCTTTCGTTTATGATGATGTCTCCCGCCGGCCGGTGCTGGATCTCAAACGGGCGGGCCGCCGCGACGGGCTGGAAACGCTCGCCGGCTGGATGCTGCAGGCGGGCGGTGACCTCGTCGATGAGGCCGAGCTGATTGTGCCGGTGCCGCTGCACTATACCCGCCTCGTCCAGCGCGGCTTCAACCAGTCGGCCTGGCTGGCCCAGGCCATCGGGCAGGCTGCCGGGCGGCGCATTTGCGTCGATGCGCTGCGGCGCACCCGCCGGACGCCCAGCCAGGCAGGCCTCTCGACGCGGGCCCGGCGGCGGAATGTAACCGGGGCCTTTGAGGTGCGCGCCGGCCGGCGCAAACTGGTGGAGGGCCGCCGCATATTGCTGGTGGATGACGTGCTGACGACCGGGGCGACGCTCAACGCCTGTGTCAGGGCGCTGAAACGGGCAGGCGCGCGGCAGATCGACGTTCTGGTGCTGGCACGCGTTGTTCGCGCCACGGATGTCACCATATAACGGTTTGGTGACGGGATTCAGGCCACAAGTGTCCTGAATTGTCCCGCTTTGACGAAAGGATTTCGCCCCATGGCGAAGGTTACGATTTATACGCGCGCATTCTGCCCTTACTGCACCCGCGCCCTGCAGCTGCTCAAGGACAAGGGCGTCGAGCTCAACGAGATTGATGCCGGCATGGACCCCAAGCTGCGTGAGGAAATGACCCAGCGCTCCAATGGTGGCCGGACATTCCCGCAGATATTCGTCGGTGAGACACATATCGGCGGCTGCGACGACATGCTCGCCCTCGACCGGGACGGAAAGCTCGATCCGATGCTGGCCGGCGCCTGAGGAGGCACGTCCGGTGATCCGCTACGCGCTCATCTGTCATGACTGCGACCATGAATTCGAGGGCTGGTTTGCCAGCTCCGATGCGTTTGACCGTCTGGCGGGCCGGGGGCAAATCGATTGCCCGGAATGCGCCGGTCATCAGGTGGGCAAGCAGATCATGGCGCCTGCCGTGCGCTCCTCCGACAAGGCATTGCCGGGGAAGATGGATGAGGCCGCGCTGGTGAAGGAATTCGTGCGCCGCGCCCGACAGCATGTTTCCCAGAACTTCGACTATGTCGGCGACGGGTTCGCCGAGGAAGCCCGCGCCATCTATTATGGCGAGCAGGAAGACCGCGCTATCTGGGGCGAGACCACACGGGAAGAGCGCGAGGCGCTGGCCGAAGAGGGGATTGCCGCCTTGCCGCTGCCCGCGCCCTTTGCGCCCAAGCCCCCCAAATCGGCAAAGCGCAAGCAGCCCCTGAACTGAACGACGGGTCTGCCTGCGGCAGTCCGCGCGCTTTGACGCGCTTGAACGCGGGATGGGGCTTGGTTAGAAGGCAAATCAGCAGCAGTTTGAACACGGGAAGAGACCCTCATGGCGAGCCAGGAATATCATCGCGGTGAAATGGACATCCACGCTCAAAAAGCCACATGGGACGGCTTCATGGTCGGCTCCACCTGGGGCTCGCTGATCACCATCATGATTGTCGGCCATGCGACCCTGGCAATTGCCATCGGTCTGCCCTGGGCTGTGTCGCTCGGCCTGATGGCCATTGTCGGCTTCGGCGCCGGCCTGTTCCTGAACATGGGCGGCCGCTGGATGGCGACCGTCGTGGTGATGATTATCCTCGCGCTGATCGTGCAGGCCTTCATCTGGCTGTTCGGCGTTCTGCTCTGATCTTTCCGGAATTGCAGACCCTGAGGAATTCGGCGGGCAGTTAACGCTGCCGCAAAGCCTTCTCCGGCATACCGTCTTGAACTTTAACGACCCTCGCTAAAGCTAAAGAGTCTATCCGGTTTCAGGAGGCCATCCTTGAGCGACGCGCCACTTATTCTCACCCATGCGACCAAACGGTTCGGCGGCTTTACGGCAGTCAATGACCTGTCGTTCAGTGTACCTGCCGGGCAGATCGTGGGTTTCCTCGGGCCCAATGGCGCGGGCAAGTCGACCAGCCTGCGGATGTCTCTGGGGGTGATGGCGCCCGATGAGGGGGAGGTGCGCCTGTTCGGAGCGCGGCCGGACCTGAAGAATCTGAGGCGCGTCGGCTTCCTTCCTGAAGAGCGCGGGCTCTACAAGAAGATGAATGCGCGCGACACGATCACCTATTTTGCGCGCCTGAAAGGCATGAGCGCCGGGGATGCGCGGGCGCGCGCCGATGAACTGCTGGAGATGACCGGCCTGGGCGCGTTCCGGACGACGCGGATTTCAAAGCTCTCCAAGGGCATGGCGCAGAAGGTGCAGATCCTCTCCACGCTGGCCCATCGCCCCGATTTCCTGATCCTGGACGAGCCCTTCTCGGGCCTCGACCCGATGAATCAGCAGACGCTGGAAGACCTGATCAAGGCGGAACATGCGCGCGGGGCAACGATCCTCTTTTCCACCCATGTGATGGAACATGCCGAGCGGCTCTGCGACCGGATCGTGATGCTGGCGCGGGGGCGAAAGGTGCTCGATGGCACGCTGGAAGACGCCTATGCGACGCTGGGGCGCGGCGCGCGGATCACGCTGGAGCCGGGCTTTGACCTGACGGCGGCGCTGGCGCCCAGGGGGTTTGACGTGCACCGCACCCTCGACAAGGGCCCCGGCGAGGCCTGGCGGGTGTCACTGGCCCCCGGGCAGGGGCCGCAGGACGCCTTGCGGGCGGTGCTCGAGGTTGGGGCGCCGGTCATCGGCTTCCAGCCTGAGGAAGCCCGCCTGCGCGATGTGTTCGTGTCGCTGGTCGGGGAGGCAGAGGCGGCCGCGCTCGACACCCCCGCTGTGGCCGTGGCCGAGGAGACGGTCTGATGCGCAATATCTATCTGATCTTCCGGCGCGATTATCTGGGCTATGTCAAAGCCTGGGGCTTCTGGCTGAGCCTGGCGGCAGTGCCGCTTTTCCTGATCATTGGGGCGAGCTTCGGATACTTTGCCGCGACCTCGTCGCCGGTGCGCTATTTCGCGGTGGTCGAGCCAACGCGCGTCTATGCCGAGGCGATCGAGAGCGAGTTCCAGCGGCGCAGCGTTGCGGCGGCGGCGGAAGCCCGGGCGTTGGCCGAGCAGATGAACATCCCACTGGCCGAGGCTGAAGACCAGCTGGCCGAATCCGGTGGCAGCCGAAAATTCTATGAGG
Source organism: Hyphomonas sp. (assembly GCA_046291585.1). Lineage (GTDB taxonomy): Bacteria > Pseudomonadota > Alphaproteobacteria > Caulobacterales > Hyphomonadaceae > Hyphomonas. Next base: position 4,183 of record JBKBRT010000065.1, on the reverse strand, counting down.
TGCCCGCCCCGGCGCGGACGATCGAGGAGCTGCGGCCCTGGCTCACAGGTGAACGGACGGTGTCCGGGCCGGCCGGAGAGCGGCCCCTGTTTGCGGTGTTCATCCTGTCAGAGGACGGCAGCCAGCTCGAATATTGGAGCGGGGACGTGAATGTCGACACGCTGCAGCGGACGGCAGAGATCGCCATGCGGGATCTCAGCCGGCGCGGCGCGCTGGAGGCTTCCGGCCTCAATCGCGATTTCCTCCAGGAGGCCGATGATGCGGCCGTGAAAGTGCCGGCCTTCCGTCTGAACGCGACCCAGGCCGGGGAGAGTGGGGCGGAAGTCACGATGGCAGACCGCGCGCCGACGATTGTCTCGGCCGCGCTCGCCTATTTCCTCTGGCTGATGATTTTTTCGATCATCCAGTATCTGCTGATGGGAACGATCGAGGAGCGATCCAACAAGATCTTCGATACGCTGCTGACCGCGGTTCAGCTGCCCCAGCTGCTGGCAGGGAAGATGCTCGCGGTATTTGCGGTGACCTCGACGATGATGCTGTCCTGGTCACTGTTTGCGGTCGGCGGCTCCCTCATCATGGCGAGCCAGGTGCCGGGCATGGGCGATATGATCGCGCCCTTCCTGGCGGCGGCGACCGATCCCATGCTGATCCTTCCGGGGCTGGTGAGCTTTGTGCTCGGCTATATTCTCTATGGCGCGCTGTTCATGGCGCTCGGCTCGCTGTGCGACACGATTCAGGAAGCGCAGACGCTGCTCAGCCCGATGATGATCCTGCTGATGCTGCCGATGTTTGCCATCTTCGTGGCGTTCCAGGACCCGGGCTCGCCCATCGTGGACATCGCCTCCTGGTTCCCGCTGTTTACGCCCTTCCTGCTGATCCTGCGCATGCCGCACGACCCACCGATGTGGGAGGTGCTGGCGCAGATGGGGATGATGGTGGTCGTCACCCTCGTCGTGGTCTGGGGTGCCACCAAGGTTTACCGTGCCGGCGCCGTACATGGCGCAGGCATCGGCGAGCTGGGCGGGATGATCAAGCGCGCTGTCGGGATCAAGGCGAAGACCTGATTCCGGTCCGATATGGGGGAGCGCTCAGCAGGCAACCCGCGCCGGGTCGAGCATCAGCTCACGCGGATAGGACATGACCGGCTGCCTTGCGGGCACGTTCCAGCGAACGCGCTGCAGCCATGTGCCGTAATCGATATTGGGCAGGCGCGGAGCAGGGAGCAGGTCCAGTGCTTCCAGGATGATGTCGGAGCGTTTCGACGTCAGCGAGAAGGTTTGTGCGCGCCGGCCATGGGCGTCGACTTCCGTGAACTCGGCGACGCAGCCTTCGCGCTGGAACTGGACGGTGCGTTTGCTGACCGTGAACATGGCCGCGTCGCGGTCGAGCCAGGAGATGACATCGCCGGGCACCAGGATCCGTTGCGGCAGCTGGGCCATCGGGAAAGCTTCCTGCAGGGCGCGCACAAGATTGCGCCGCAGAGGAAATTCAGAATGGGCCACGACTTTCCAGGATGACAGCGGGGCGTCTTCCCCGGTTTTTTCCAGGATTTCGAACTCGGTTCCGCCGTGCAGGACAATCAGCCAGTGCGGGCGAATGGAGGAGAAGATGTAGGTGTCCGTCCGGATCTCGGAGACCCCGAGACCAAACAGATGATGAAGCGCCTCGATATGCGGCATCTCCTCGGAGGGCCAGGCGCGATATTCGTAGAGGGTCGTGCGTGACATGCTGGAACCTGACATTTTCGTAAGAAGGTCTGGGTTCACAACGGACCAGGCGCGGCTGAGTTCCATGGATCGGAAAAATCAGAGTCAAAACAGGTGTCAGGAGCAGCCGATTGGCGCTTGACCAGTTGATCATAAATCTCGATCAGGTTGAACATGCTCGCATGGTTTTTTATTGGAGGAATATTGCACCTCTGCGTGCTTGTAGCCGCTGTGCGCTTCTTGTTCAGTGAGAGAGCGTGGACTGCCGTACTCTGCCAGCTCGTACTTGGTTTTTATTTGATAACCTTGTGGAGTTTGCAAAACGCCCAGGGAAGCTACGGGAGTATTCTGAGTTTTGTAGTGCTCGGTCCATATTTAGGCCCGTTCATACTGTTTCATATCGCCGACAACGCGCCTGCAATTGCATACACAGCCCTCGGAGTTGGCGCCATAATAGGGCTTCTTGTGTGGGTGTTGTCTGGGCGAGGTGGGCGAACGCGCCTTGCGGCCATGCTTGGTCAGTTGACCTTTGCTGTCGTGTCCTGGCTCTCGGCTGAAGCGTTGGTCGAAACAACACTGAGAACACGCGCTGCTGAGCAGTTCGCTTCCGAGTATTGTATTGTCAGCCGATCATCGGTTCCACAGATGATCAGGTTCGGAACGACTGACGAATGGGTTCGGGGGACGCACGCAACCCTGGTGGATGGCCAGCAAACATATACGTGGAGCTTCGATGAGGGATCTTTTGTGCTTCAAAAGAACGCCAACTACATCTTGTCCGATCCCGCACTTAGCCGCTGCCGTTAGCGCCCGATAGTTTCATGATCATCCAAAAAGAAAACCCCGCCAGAGGGCTCTGGCGGGGTTTTCTTGTCTCAGGCGGCGATGGACCGCCCGATCACGTGTCCTACACGATACCTTCGCGCTGAGCGCGTTTGCGAGCGAGCTTGCGGGCCCGGCGCACGGCTTCGGCGCGCTGGCGAGCTTTCTTCTCGGACGGCTTTTCGAAATGTTGACGGGCTTTCATTTCCCGGAACAAACCTTCGCGCTGCATCTTCTTCTTGAGCGCGCGCAGGGCCTGTTCGACGTTGTTATCGCGGACGACGATCTGTACTATGGGACTTCTCCATCGGGTTCTGTCGGGCGCCAGGCACCCGGAAAATCGTTAGTTGCGGGCCTGACAGCCTAAGAAGCGGGGCCTATATCACGGGAAATTGCCTTTGGCCAAGCCCTTTGAGCTGGGAATCGACACATGATGACGCCGCCTTCTGCACTGCTACGCCGCCGCTGGCTCGATGCGCTCCTTCCGGAGGTCGTTTTTGACGGCTGGAGTGAGGCGGCTGCGACGTCCGCTGCGGGCCGGGCGGGCCTCAGCGCGGGGGAGCAGGCGTTGGCCGCGCCGCGCGGTGTGATCGACCTGATCGAGGGCTTTTTTGATGAAGCCGAAGGGCGGGCCAGAGAGACCCTTGCGGCGGACGACATGTCCGGCCTGCGGGTTCCCGACAAGGTGAAACGGGGCGTGCTGGCCTGGCTGGCGGAGCTAGAGCCTCACCGTGAGGCGGTGCGCCGGGCTGCGGCGCGCGGGTTCCTTCCCTGGGGCGCGGGCCCGGCGCTGCAGCGCAGCTGGAAAGTGGCTGACATGGTGTGGACGGCAGCGGGCGATACATCGGAAGATTATAACCGCTATTCCAAGCGTGGCCTGCTCGCGAGTGTTCTGCCGGCGATCGTGCTGCACTGGGCAGATCATCCGTCTCCGGAAGACCTTGATTCCTTTATCGACCGGCGGCTTGCACATGCGTCCGGGGTCGGACGAACGGCGGGGCGATTCGTAAAGCCGTTTCTCGACCGGATGCCGCAGAAACACAGCTGAACGCCGCGCCACGAAACGCGCAAAAATCTTTTGTTTTCAGGGGTTTTGGTTGTCGGACGGTGGCGCTACAAACACCCCAGGGGGCTGGGGGGGCTGATGGGTCCGGGGCGCTTGCGTAAGTCCTCCGTCCGACACCTATAAGATGGCCGCCGGATGCGGCGGGGGCAAGGCCGAATTGCGGTGAAACCGAGTCTGCGGGATTAATTCTGCGTTAGCTCTACAAGAGGCTGGACGCGAACGAAAAGCTGTGACGAAACTGTAACCGAGATGACGGATTCTTTCCACAGGAAACCTGCGCCCGACCCGATCGTTGCCTTTCAGAAGGCAGAGATGCAGCCCATCCTTGATGTCTATGGCCGCCTCGTGATTGGGGGCGAGGCGCGCGACTATGCCATCGGCATGGAGCCGGACGTGGCGACCTTTGCGATATTCCGGCGGCACGCCGAAAGCCCCACCTGGCGAATCGAAAAAGAGCCCGCCCTTGCCAATCGTCAGGGTCAGTATGCCGTGTACGGTTCAGCCGGGCAGGTGCTGCGCCGGGGGCGGGATCTGAAGCAGGTGCTGCGCGTGTTCGAGAGCCGCCGGTTCAGCATCGTCCGCTGACGGG
>JBKBRT010000064.1:0-14109 GCA_046291585.1 Hyphomonas sp. | reverse complement strand
CCCCCTGGAACGGATCTACGAAAAAGGGAGCTACCGATTTCATCCCGGCTTCACCGGTGATCCAACCGATGATCAGCGCGCCCAGAAGCACAACCACCGAGGCGTTCAAAAGCACCTCACGCGCAAGCTCGCCGCTGTCAGAGCCGGCCACGACCTCCCGTTTGGGACTGCCTCGATTGGCGATTACCAGAGCGGAGATGATCGCGGGCACCTCCATCAGGGCGGCAACGGCGACGAGATAACCGGCCACCTCCAGGCCGGCGGCAGAGACAGCCTGTCCAGCAGCTACAAATGTCACGATTGAAATCGAGCCATAATGGGCCGCTGTCGCGGCCGCATCGACCCGATCAAGCCGGGTTGTGGACCGCAGCAACACAAATGCGACCACAGGGAGCAGGAAAGACAGTGCCACTGCCGAGAGCATCACGAGCCCGGCATCCCACCCCAGCGCACCTGTGGAGATCTCGACCCCGCCCTTCAGGCCGATCGCCATCATCAGATAGATCGCGAGACCTTTTGCGAAGGCTTCGGGTATTGTCATCTGAGATTTCAGAAGTGCCGCGCCGAGCCCAAGCAGGAAAAACAGGACAATCGGTGAAAGCAGTGTCGCAAAGGCGATGTCCATGACGGTAGGCTCCCCGGTTCTTCAGCCGGGATGACGGTCTACTCAGTTCCCGACCAAAGGAGCCAATCGTTTAAAACGGAGCGATCAAGAGGAAAAAACTATCGATCAGCTCAGAGATTTCCAGCTTCTTTGTGCGGCTTGTTCAGGCGCAGTCCACCGCAGGCGTGCGGTTGCTCAATTCGTCCACCAGCACGCGGGTGTTCTCGGAATAGTCGATCGGCACATCGACAAGATGCACCCCCCTGCCGGCGAATGCGGCTTCTAGAACCGGCACAAATTCCGCAGCTGCGGTGACCCGCGAGCCTTTGGCGCCATAGGCCTCGGCATAGCGCACGAAATCGGGATTGCCGAATTCCATGCCGAAATCCTCAAAACCATCGACCGCCTGTTTCCACCGGATCATGCCGTAAGCGCTGTCATTGAGGATGACCACGACGAGGTTCAGGCCCAGGCGGACGGCCGTTTCCATCTCCTGAGAATTCATCATGAAACCGCCATCGCCGCAAACGGCCATGACCCGGCGGCCGGGATAGAGCATCGCTGCCATCATCGCTGAAGGCAGACCCGCCCCCATCGTCGCAAGCGCATTGTCGAGCAAGAGGGTGTTGGCGAGGTAGGTTCGGTAGTTTCGGGCAAACCAGACCTTGTACATACCATTGTCCAGGCAGACGATGCCGTCCTCCGGCATTACCTTGCGCACATCATGGATGATACGCTGGGGCGTCACTGGAAACCGGTCCTCTTCGGCGCGCTCGTTGAGGCGGGCGAGGATTTCCTGGCGAAGCTCAAGCATGCCTTCATCGGACGACCGCTTGCCTTGAAGGCGGTCGCAGAGGCCACTGACGGAGGCTTCGATGTCACCGATGACCTCGAAGTCGGGATGGTAGACCTCTTCAATCGTCGCGGGATGGTAGCCGATGTGGAGCACCTTCGGGCCGCCACGGCTTTCCATGAGAAAAGGTGGCTTCTCCACCGTGTCGTGGCCAATGGTAATGATCAGATCAGCGCGCGCCACGGCCTCGTGGATGTAGTCACCTTCCGAAAGCGCGGCCGTTCCCATGTAGAGATTGGAGCCGCCCGCAACCGCGCCTTTGCCCATCTGTGTACTGAAAAAAGGCAGACCACTACGGCGGATGAACTCTGACAGGGGCTCGAACAAGGAAGGCCGGTTTCCTGCCGCGCCGATCATCACAAGCGGACGCGCGGCGGCGAGGATCAGCTCCGAGGCTTTATCCAGTGCTGCGGGGTGGGCAATCGGGCGCGTGGGTAAATGGACCGGCATGAGGGCGGTGGCCTCAACTTGCGCTGCCGCCACATCTTCGGGCAGTTCAAGATGCACCGGACCAGGCCGCTCTTCCATCGCGACGCGAAAGGCATCTCTCACAATCGCAGGAATGCTGCCTGCACTGAGTATCTGCCGCGACATCTTGGTCAGCGGTTTCATCGAGGCGACGATGTCGACGATCTGGAAACGGGCCTGCGGAGCACTCATCACCGGTTTCTGACCGGTAATGAGGATCATCGGCAGCGCGCCGAGATGGGCGTGGGCGGCGCCGGTCGAGAAATTGAGTGCCCCCGGTCCGAGCGTGGCTAGACAGACGCCCGGTCTGCCGGTCAACCGCCCGTAAGTCGCGGCCATGAACGCCGCTGCCTGCTCGTGACGAGTCAAAACCAGCTGAATGCTCGAGGTTCGCAACGAGTCCAGGAGATCAAGATTCTCCTCGCCCGGCACACCGAAAATACGATCGACGCCTTCATTCTCCAGCGCGGCAACCAACAGGTCCGACCCTTTAGGCATTGTTCAATCCCTTTTGGTGGCAACGTTAACGGTGCAGGCCCTTGAAGGGGTTGATTGCTATCGTCTCCAATCGCCTCTCAAGAGTCACCCCCCGGCACTGTGTTTGGTTCTTCAAATTCTCCAAGTGTAGCGCGCTGCCGGTCAATTTGGGCAAAACCTGTGTGCGCTATTGCCCTTCGTTCTTTGTCATGGCGAGTTGAGTTTAGCGGGTTGGCGCCTGCCCATCTGCTTAAACTGAGACGCGGGAAGCATCGGGTGAGACCTGCACCAGCGTTTTGCCGAATGTGCCGCCTGCGAGCATGGCCTGGAAAGCGCGGGGGGCCGTTTCAAGGCCCTGGTGGATGTCTTCGCGGTATCGGATCCGGCCATCGCGCAGCCAATCTGCCATTTCGGCAAGGAACCGGTCCTGGTGACTGGCTACAAAATCTCCGACAAACAGAGGATGAATTTTTATGTTCCGCTTACTGAATATCGACGCGCCAGCCTCTTTCCAGGACTGCATGATATCTTCCCCCACTGCACCATACTGGGAAGCGAGGCCACAGAGCGTAATGCGGGCGTCGTGATTGAAGAGCCCCAGAATGGCCTCAAAAACGTGCCCGCCGACATTCTCGAAATAAACATCAACACCCTCCGGACAGGCAGCCCTGAGCCGGGCTCGAAAATCTGGGTCGAGATGCGAGACGCATTCATCAAAACCCAGTGCCTCGCGCACATAGGCGCACTTCTCTGCACGCCCGGCTATCCCGACAACTCTGCAACCCCGCAGCTTCGCCAGCTGGCCGGCGACCTGGCCAACTCCGCCCGATGCCGCAGAGATCACGACAGTTTCACCAGAACGTGGGGCGCATTGGACATAGAGACCGGCATAAGCCGTAAGGCCCAGCATACCGAGGATTCCGACAGCGGACGAAACTGGCGCAACAGAAGGATCAAGCTTGCGCGGGAACATGTATCCGAAGGCAGGAATGCCCTTCCCCGTCAGCCCATAAGTCTGCCAGCCATTGGTGTTGAAGACGAAGTCGCCCGGTTCGTAACCCTCCAGCCGGCTCGTGACGACTTGCGAGACAGTGCGGCCATGACAGACGTCTCCAGGCACCTCTACGCCTCTGCGGCGGCGGCCCCACTGGTAAGGGTCCAGCGAGAGATAGAGCGTCCTCGTGAGCATCTGTCCCGGACCCGGCGCAGGCGCAGGCACTTCCCGCCAGGCAAAATCCTCATCCTGCGGCCAGCCTTCCGGCGGCGTGCGCGCCAGGATCCAGTGCGGATTCACGTCGCCTGACATTTTCGCTCCGATACCGTTCCGACCTGGGCGAGAAACTGACGAACAGGGCGCCCGTCTGTCAATAAATGCCGTGGCGACATATATCTCGCCGCCTGAGCGGTTCGCCTGCCCGCCCGGGCGGAAAAAGGAAAAGGCCTGTCTGTGAGGTCCAGGCGCCAGCCCAGACGCGCACCCCTGCTTTCTTTAAATTAGTTACATATGAAAAATCTCAACTTTCCGACCCTTTGCCCGGAAAACGCCTCTTGGCGCAAAACTCTGCTCAAAAACCGACATCGCGCGCAGGGTTCTCCCTCCCGGCGCACGCGAATGTTGCTTTCAGGCCACAGTCTGGACTCTCTCTGGGTAAACCAAACACCCCGCCGGAGTGACCATGGGATACGCGCTGAAGTTTGATACCTCGACGAGCTGGCCCGATGCCGCTCTCACCGTCCGCAACGCCAATGATGCCGATATGGAGGCCATTCAGGCCATCTATGCGCATTACGTGCTGACAAGTCCGGCCACCTTTGAAGAGGTGCCACCATCCGTCCCGGAGATGAGAATGCGCCGGGCCAATGTTTTGGCCAGTGAGTTGCCCTTCCTGGTGGCGGAGGTGGACGCAGTCGTTGTCGGGTTCTGTTATGCCTCTCCCTATCGTAGCCGAGCAGCCTACAGATATACCGTCGAAGATTCGATCTATGTGAGCGAAGCGTTTGGCGGGCGCGGCGTAGGCAGCGCGCTGCTGGCGCAACTTATCGCACGATGTGAAGCAGGCCCCTGGCGGCAGATGCTGGCGGTGATGGGCACGGGCCGCAACGAGGCGTGCATCGCGCTACATCGCAGCCTGGGGTTCAGCAATGTCGGCACTCTCAAAGCGGTGGGCCTGAAATTCGGCCAGTGGGAAGACACCGTGATGATGCAACGCCATCTGGGTGAAGGCGAATGGTCTCTCCCGAGGGAGTGACGGCGCTGTTCTGACATATGGGGAAGAGAGTGGCTCCGCGAGCAGGACTCGAACCTGCGACCGGGCGATTAACAGTCGCCTGCTCTACCAACTGAGCTATCGCGGAACAGCTGGAAGACGGGGGAATAGCCAGAGCGGCCGCCGGGTTCAAGAGGCAAATAGCGCCTCACGCAGAAAATACGCTGTGAGGATCGCCAGAATTGTGGAAAGCGCCCACCCTGCCGGATACTCTGGCACAAAACTCGGCCCCAAATGAAAAGAGGCGGGAGACAAGCTCCCGCCAAAGGCGTTGGGTGATGGTGGGTGTCTCCAAGAGAAGACATACCCAAATTCGCCCGAAATGGTTAATGCCGGGTAAACGATTTGCAACAAATGGAACAGTTCGCGTTCAGCAGGGAAATCTGCGCGTTTGAGTGTTGAATTGTTTGGGAAAGTTCGTGGAGGCCCCACCCGGAATCGAACCGGGGTGCACGGATTTGCAATCCGCTGCGTCACCACTCCGCCATAGGGCCTCAGGAGAAACGCCCTCTAGCAGCGCTTCGCGGCGGAGACAATTGGCCTTTGACCACCTTTCACAGAAGAAGCATGTCGCGGCGATCCTGCGCATTGCACGGGCGCGCCGTCATGATAGAGGGGGCATACCGATCCAGCGATTCAGAAACGGCGTTTTCAAGATGGACTTCGACCTAGCGCGCGAAATCATGGTGGACAGCCAGATCCGCCCGAATGATGTGACCGACCCGGCAATCGTGGCGGCCTTCCTGCAGACACCGCGCGAAGAATTCGTGCCCAGCGCCCGCCGCTCTGTCGCCTATTCCGAAATGGAAATCGAAACATCCAAGGGACGCGCCCTGTGGACGCCGCGCGATACGGCGAAACTCTTGAAGCTCGCTCAGGTGAAACCGACAGATATCGTGCTCGTGATTGCAGCTGGCTCCGGCTACGAAGCCGCGCTGCTGAGCCATATGGCGGACACGGTCATTGCGCTGGAAGACAGAGCGAGCCTGGTGGACGCCATGGCCTCACGCTTTGCGGATCTGGGAATTGATCGGATCGCGCCCGTCGAAGGCAAGATCGCCGAGGGACTCGCCGGGCAGGCTCCGTTTGATGTCATTTATGTCTGCGGCATGGTCGAAACGCTGCCGGAAGCCTGGGGCGCACAACTGGCCGACGGTGGACGTCTGGTGGCTGTGGTCGCCGATGACCGCCGCGGGCTCGGCCGCGGCAAGGTTTTCATGAAAGCCGGCGACACGCTCTCATCGCGTGACGGGTTTGATGCCAGCCCGCCGCGCCTTGTGGAATTTGACCGCAAAGCGTCGTTCACTTTCTAAAATTGCCTGCGTCCATATTGTTTGGTGAACAGCGTTCACCTTATCAAAAGAAAAGCTTATATACCCTGCTGCAAGGACCAACAGGGTAATCAACATGCGCCAGCTTTCGCCCCGCCTGCTGCTCGGGACCAGCCTCCTCACACTCTTCTGCGCGTCGCCTGCTTTTGCCGAAACGCTGCCCGAAGCGATTGCGTCTGCGTTTGCGACGAACCCGCAACTGGAAATCGAGCGCTACCGCACGGATATCGCCCGGCAGAATCTGGAAGTGGCGCGCGGCGCGGGCCGGCCGACTGTGAATTTCTCGGCGAGCGGCGGATACGAATACATCGACTCCAACAGCCCGATCACTTTCGGACTAGGCGATCGCCCGCTCGCTTCGGCGCAGTTGCAGGCGATCCAGCCGATTTATACCGGTGGCAAAGTTGCTGCAGGCATTCGCCAGGCGCAGGCCGGCATCAGCGCCGCAGATCTCGGATTTGCCGCCGCTCGCCAGGACCTGATCCTTCAGGTGGTGACAGCCTATATGGATGTGGTGCGCGACCGCGAAACGGTGACCATCCGGCAGAATAATGTAAGCGTCACCGGTGAACAGGTTCGGGCGGCCAGCGACCGGTTTGAAGTGGGCGTTGTAACCCGGACAGATGTTGCCCAGGCGCAGGCTCGGCTGGAAGGGGCGCGCGCAGCGTTGGCCGGGGCCGAGGCAGTCCTGCAGGGCAGCGAGGCCAATTATCAATATCTCACCGGGCTGCAGGCGGGCGATCTCGCCCCGCCGCCACCGGTTCCGCCCTTGCCGGCCAGTCTTGAAGAAGCGCTGGCGACAGCCTCTGCAGACAACCCCTCCATCGCAGCGGCCAAGGAAGATTTGCGCGCTGCCAATGCCGCTGTTGATTCGGCCCGCGCCGACGGACGCGCGCAGGTCAGTCTCGTCGGGACTGCCGGCGTCCAGGAAACATTCGGCGATACCAGCCAGCGCGACACAAGTGTCTCGGCGCTGGCCCAGGCACGGATTCCGCTTTTGTCGGGCGGCATTTTGAAGGCTCAGACCGAAAGCGCCAAGCTGCGCCGGGAGCAGGCACGCCGGGTTGTGGACAATCTGGAAACGCAAGTGCGCGCTCAGGTAACGCAGGCATGGTACAGCTACGACGCGGCCCTACGCTCGATCGAAGCCTCGCGCCGTCAGGTCGAGGCCTCTGAAATTGCCTATGAGGGCGCTCAGGAGGAGTTGTCAGTAGGTGTGCGTTCGACGCTCGATACGCTGGATCAGGAGCAGGAACTTTTTGACGCGCGACTCGCCCTCGTTGCGGCCGAAAGAGATGCCTATGTGGCCGCCCACAATCTGCTGCGGGCAACCGGCGCATTGGACATAGTCCGCTAAACCATAAGGGCGTCAGAAGTTAACGCCGTCAAACGCTTGTTAACTCACGCACCCTATCGGTGGTATCAGAGATTATGATTCCTTCAGCGAGGGGCTGAGATGGCCAACGAAGCGCATAAAGAACCGACGATGGAGGAAATCCTCGCATCGATTCGCAAGATCATCGCGGATGATGGCCCTGCCCCGACTGCGGGCAGGCCGGTCATGCGGGAGGTGACCTCCGAGGAAGTCAGTAGCCGCCCGAACTTCGGCTATGACAATGACGCTGACGACCTTGGCATGTTCGAAGGTGATGAGCCCGATCTTGCGCCTGACCTAGCCGATGAAATGGCGGAAGAATTCACCACCGAGATAAAGGGGCCCGAATATTCCTTTGAGGCTATTCTCGGCGCCTCCAAGGCGCGGGAGGCCGAGCCGGCCCCTGCTCCGCCAGCCGAACCAGAGCCGGAACCCTTCCGCCCTGCCCCCCAGCCTGTCGCCCGCGCCATCCAACCCGCACCTGAACCGGAGCCCATGATGCCCGCCGCCCCGCGCTACGCCAATGAGCCGCTGACCGACGCCTCGATTGCCGAATCGGCCGCAGGCACGCTTGGCAAGCTGATCTCCAAAATGGACATCGGCAGCGACAACACGCTGGAAGGCCTAGTGCGCGAAATGCTCAAGCCGATGGTCAAGGAATGGCTTGATGCCAACCTCGCCCGCATCGTCGAGGAAAAGGTGGAAGCCGAAGTACAGCGGATTGCCCGCATGGCGCGCTAGCCTCATCCCTCAAACTTGCTATAGGGAACGGCGCGTCTTCACAGGCGCGCTTTTTTCTTTTTGCCCTGCCCGTAAAGCCCATAAGAACCGATGCTTGATCAAAGATTTGACCCCGCCGAAGCCGAACCGCGCCTCTACAAGGCCTGGGAGGAAGCGGGATGCTTCCATCCATCGGGCGATACCAGCGCCCAGGCGTATTCCATTGTCATCCCCCCGCCGAACGTTACCGGCGTGCTGCATATGGGCCACGCGCTCAATAACACGCTTCAGGATGTGCTGATCCGGTTCGAGCGGATGCGCGGCAAGAATGTGCTCTGGCAGCCAGGCACCGACCATGCGGGCATCGCGACGCAGATGGTGGTCGAGCGCCAGCTGGCCCAGGCGGGCAACACCGATCGCCGCACCATGGGCCGCGAAGCCTTTGTCGAGCGCGTGTGGGAATGGAAGGAAGAATCCGGCGGCGCCATTGTTGGGCAGCTCAAGCGCCTCGGCGCGTCGTGTGACTGGAGCGTGGAGCGCTTCACCATGGATGAGGGCCTCTCCAAGGCCGTCACCAAAGTGTTCGTCGACCTTTATCGCAAGAAACTGCTTTACCGCGACAAGCGCCTTGTGAACTGGGACCCGCATTTCCAGACCGCGATCTCTGATCTCGAGGTCGAGCAGAAGGAAGTTGACGGGCATTACTGGCACCTGCGCTATCCGCTGGCAGATGGCGTGACCTATGAACATCCGCTCAAGGATGAGGACGGCAATCCTGCGGGCACTGAGATCCGCAACTATATCGTTGTCGCCACCTCGCGCCCCGAGACCATGCTGGGCGATACCGGCGTTGCGGTTCATCCCGAAGACGAGCGCTATGCGGGCCTCGTCGGCAAATTCGTGGAGCTGCCCATCGTTGGCCGGCGCGTCCCGATTGTGGCGGACGAATATGCCAACCCCGAGAAGGGCTCCGGCGCGGTCAAGATCACCCCGGCACACGACTTCAACGACTTTGAAGTCGGCAAGCGCGCTGGGCATACGCCGCTGAATATTCTCAACGCGGTTGCCGCCATCGTCAGCGGCGGCGAAGCAGACGCCGCGGGTATCCCGGAAGACTTCCGCGGGCTCGACCGCTTCAAGGCCCGCGACAAGGTTGTTGAGTTCTTCGAGGCACATGAACTCCTTGAACGGACCGAAAAGCTGAAGATCGAGCAGCCCTTCGGCGACCGCTCAGGCGTTGTCATTGAGCCCTGGCTTACTGATCAGTGGTATGTCGATGCCCACACCCTCGCCCAGCCCGCGATTAAAGCGGTTCAAGACGGCGCTACGCGCTTCGTTCCGGAGAACTGGACGAAGACCTATTACAACTGGATGGACAATATCCAGCCCTGGTGCGTCTCGCGCCAGCTCTGGTGGGGCCACCGGATTCCGGTTTGGTACGGGCCGGACGTCGACAAGAACTATGCTGGCGACCCATACAACGCTCAAAAGTTCTTCGTCGCTGCCAGTGAAGAAGAATCTTTGGCGCAAGCTAAGAGCTATTATGGCAGCGGTGTAAAACTCAGAACCTCAAAGAGTGAAGGTGGATGGAGCTATAAGCTCAAAGACGGCGTTCTAAAGGAAGTCGAACTCAAGCAAGACGAAGACGTCCTCGACACCTGGTTCTCCTCCGCGCTCTGGCCGTTCTCCACGCAGGGCTGGCCGGATGAAACCGATGCGCTGAAGACCTTCTATCCCACAGCCACGCTGGTCACCGCCTTTGACATCATCTTCTTCTGGGTCGCCCGGATGATGATGATGGGCATGGAGTTCACCGGCCAGGTTCCGTTCAAGGACGTTTACATCCACGCCCTCGTCCTCGACGAGAAGGGCCAGAAGATGTCGAAGTCCAAGGGCAATGTCATGGACCCGCTCGACCTCATCAACGAATATGGCGCCGACGCGCTGCGCTTTGCGATGAGCCGTCTGGCCGGTCAGGGCCGCAACATCCGCCTATCCAAACAGGTGGTGGAAGGAAACCGCAACTTCTCGACCAAGCTCTGGAACGCGGTGCGCTTTGCCGAGATGAACGAGTGCGGCGCACCCGGCCCGATTGATCCGTCCACGATTGAACGCCCCGTCAATAGCTGGGTTCTGAGCGAACTCGACGCCTGCGTCGCACAAGTCACGCGCGGCCTTGAAGAATACCGCTTCAATGAGGCGGCCGGCGCGCTCTATCGCTTTATCTGGAACACGCTGTGCGACTGGTATCTGGAGCTCATCAAACCCCTGCTTGCAGGCATGGATGACAGCGCCAAGAGTGAGACGCGCATGGTCTGCGGCTATGTGATCGACGAGGCGCTGAAACTGCTCCACCCGTTCATGCCCTTCGTGACCGAAGAGCTGTGGGAGCGCCGCGCGCCCGGCCGCGCCAATGAGCAGGGCTTCCTGATGCGTCAGGACTGGCCGAAAGCTGCGGGTTGGCGCGATGACGCCGCAACGGCCGAGATCGAATGGCTGATCGACCTGATCACCGAGATCCGCTCCCTGCGCAATGATCTTGGCGTACCCGCCGGGGCGAAGGTGCCCCTTGCCATTGTCAACGCGTCGACCACTGACCTGATGCGCGTCGGCGCGCATGAGGAAATCCTGCGCCGCATGGCGCGCGTAGACGACCTGACCCTGCCCAACGCTATGCCTTCTGGCGCTGTTTCGGCCGTGGTCGGATCAACAGTCGCCGCGATGAGTATTGCTGACCTGATCGACATAACCGAAGCGCGCAAGCGCCTCGACAAGGAGATCGCCACCCTCGACAAGGACATCACCAGCACCGAGAAAAAGCTGGGTAACGCCGATTTCGTGGCCAAGGCACCGGAAGAGATCGTTGAGGAAAATCGGGAGCGGATCCGTGACTGGGGCGCCCGCCGCGAAAAGCTGAAAGCCGCCCGCACAAGCCTGGAAGGTATTTGATCCATGAAGAAACTGACGCATGTTGCCCTCGCCCTTGGTGGATTGATCATGACAGCCTGCGCCAGTGCCTCTGCGGAGCCTGTCCCGAAAACGCCAGCGCCCGAATGGCGCCTTGTGATCCATGGAGGTGCCGGTGTGATCCTGCCCGGCTCCATGACATCCGAAATGGAAGCCGCCTACATCGCGGCGCTGAACGTGTCGCTGGAAGCGGGCGCAGCAGTCCTCCGCGAAGGCGGGAGCGCTCTGGACGCGGTTGAGGCCGCCGTTCTGACGATGGAAGACGACGCGCTGTTCAACGCTGGCCATGGCGCCGTCTTCACCGCCGACGGCACCCATGAACTCGACGCCTCGATCATGGACGGGCGGGACCGAAATGCCGGCACGGTTGCTGGCATCACGCGCGTGAAGAACCCCATCAAAGCTGCCCGCGCCGTCATGGAGCAATCCGAACACGTCATGTTTGCGTCCGAAGGCGCTGACGCCTTTGCGCAGACGCAGGGGCTCGAGTTGGTCGAGAACGCCTATTTTTCCACCGACCGCCGCCGTGAAGCGCTCGAGCGCGTCCTGCAGGAACGTGCCCGCACTGCTGCAGACCGTCACGGCACCGTTGGCGCCGTGGCGATGGACCTTGAAGGCAACTTGGCGGCCGCAACCACCACAGGCGGCATGACCGCAAAAGCCGCCGGGCGCGTGGGCGATGCGCCGCTGATTGGCGCCGCGACCTATGCAGAAAACGGCGTCTGCGCTGTCTCTGCCACCGGTCATGGGGAATATTTCATTCGGGTTGGCGTCGCCAAGACGATCTGCGACCGCGTGAAGCTCGCCGGGGAAGATGTGAAGACCGCTGCTGGCGTGGCGCTGGGCGAGGTCGCTGCGTTGGGCGGCGATGGCGGCGTGATCGTTATCGGCGGTGACGGTGACTATGGCTTTGTGTTCAATTCAGCTGGCATGTATCGCGGCTGGATCGACGCGTCAGGATCGGGCACGGCGATCTATGGCGAAGACGATGCTCAATGAGGCAAGTGCCGTGACAGTGCGCAACGCGGGGCCGGGTGATCTCTCCGCGCTCGTGGCGTTGTCGCAGAGAACCTTCACAGACAAGTTCGGGCACCTTTACAGGCCGGAAGATCTCGCGGCGTTCCTTGATGAGGCCCACAGCGAAGAAGTTTATCGGGATTATCTGAAAGCTGCTGACACCCTTGTCCGTGTTGCTGAGCGTGAGAATGGCAAACTCGGCGCGTATCTCCTCTGCAGCCCGCTTTCGTTGCCAGCCGACGGCGCCCAGCCCGGCGCAGTCGAGTTGAAGCGCCTCTATGTTGACGTGCCGCTGCAGGGCCGGGGCCTTGGTTCCCGTTTCGTCGATGAAGCGCTGACCTGGGCCCGGGAAAAAGGCGCGCCGGAAATCTATCTGAGCGTCTTCTCGGAGAATTACGGGGCGCAGCGCCTTTATGCCCGCTATGGCTGGGAGAAAGTGGGTGAGTTCCTTTTCCCTGTTGGCCGGCATGAGGATCTTGAATTTCTGATGCGCCTCAAACTCTGACCTCCCCCCCTGAACCGGGCCCTTTCAGACCAGGCCAACTCACCCTAAGCTGCCCCCAGAGGACATGCATTTGGGACCTATTGAATGACGGATAACGCAGCCCCAGCGGCGACCTCCCCGGAAAATCAGGCGATACACGCGGCGCTCTCGGGTCTCCCGCAGGAGTTTCAGGGCTTCGGAGAGGTGTTCGAGAAACGCATCCGCCCTGCGATGATGGAGCGGGAAGCTGACCGGATAAAGGCCACCAAGCGCGCTATCCTGTGCCGCTGGATCGCAGGCTGCCTTATCGCCGTGGGGATTCTTTCCGGTTTCGCGACGCAAGAATTGTGGGTCGCCATCGTCGTCGGATTCGTTGGTCTGATCGTCTATGCAGGCGGCGAACACGGCGTGACGCAGTTTGCCAAAGAGGCCAAATCTCTGATCGTTCTGCCCATCGCTGAGCAGTTGGGCCTGAATTTCTCCGCGGATCCGGGAGTCGTCGCCTCGATCACACGCCATCGGGAAGTTGGCGTTGTGCCGGGCTGGGACCGGGCGAAGTATGAGGATTTCATCACCGGCATGCGCCGGGAGGTGAACTTCGAACTGTTCGAGGCGCATCTGGAAGAAAAGCGCACCACGACAGACTCCAAAGGCCGCACGCGGACTACTTGGGTCACGGTGTTCAAAGGCCAGTGTCTGCGGCTGGACTTTCACAAGACTTTCTATGGCCGCACGTTGGTTACGCGGGATGCGGGATTTTTCAATCGCTTTGGTGGCGGGGGCAAAGGGATGCAAAGGGCGGGTCTTGAAGACCCGACCTTTGAAAAGATATTTGAAGTTTACACCACCGATCAGGTTGAAAGCCGCTATCTGCTTACTCCAGATGTGATGCAGAAATTCGTGGACCTCGAGCATGTCTTTAAAGGCGGGAAGCTAAAAGCCTGCTTCGATGGCGGCGAATGCCTGATCACCGTACAGGGGGGGAACCTGTTCGAACCGGGAAGCATGTTCAAACCGCTCGACAGCTCCGATCGCGTGCGCGAACTTCTTGAGGATTTCAACGCCGTGTTCAACATCATCGATGAGATCACCGCCGGGCGGATCCGAGTGGACCAGCACCACGATTGAATTGAGGCCATTTCGCGGCGCGCTTGTTCAGCTTGGCTTCATCGGGAGACTCGATACTGATGCATATGAATACGGAGCCCCCCATGCCTTTGATCCGTCCTCTGATGTTAGCGGTTGCGATGCTGGCTGCGCCGGTGGCTTTTGCTCACGCCAATGGCACGCCGGATGTGAAAGCCTGCAAGGCCATGACTGAAACGCTGGCGCCGAAACAAGCTGACATTGCCGAAATGACAGCGACAAGAGACACAGCCGCCGCTAAAGTAGAGGCTGCTGGCGACGTTTGGGAAGACGCTGAAACTCACCGCCTAGTTTCCTCCGATCACGCGATCAGCGCTGACCAGGCGAAAGCGTCGTATGATGAAGCCAGACAGACGTTAGCGCGCCAGGAGATGGCGCTTCAGGCAAGCGTCAGACAATA
>JBKBRT010000264.1:0-3104 GCA_046291585.1 Hyphomonas sp. | reverse complement strand
ATGAAGTCCACCGATTTGGGCGCCTTGTAGGCAGCAATATGGTCCTTCGCCCAGGCAATGATACTCTCCGGGGACGGATCTTCGCCGGGTTTCTTCACCACGATGGCCTTGACCGCCTCGCCCCATTTCTCATCCGGCACGCCGATGACGGCAACATCGGCCACGCCCGGGGCGCCGAAGATCGCGTTCTCCACCTCGGCCGGATAAACGTTCTCCCCGCCCGAGACGATCATGTCCTTCACGCGGTCATGGATGTAGAGGAAGCCGTCCTCATCGAAATAGCCGGCATCACCGGTGTGGAAGAAGCCGTTGCGGACAGCGTCCTGCGTGGCTTCCGGGCGGTTCCAGTAGCCCTTCATGACAAAGCCGGATTTGATGACGATCTCGCCGACTTCGCCCGTGGGCACGGGCTTGCCCTCGCCGTCCACCACGCGCACCACGGCGCCCGGCCAGGGCACACCGCATGAGCGCAGCTTCCCCCAGCTGGGATCATGCGCTTCAGGCGGCAGGAATGTCCCGGCACCGACGGTTTCTGTCAGCCCGTAAAGCTGGGTGAAGCGGGCGCCCATGATCTCCACCGCTGTGCGCAGCAGGGCTTCGGAGATCGGTGAGGCGCCGTAGAAGACCTGTTTGAGGCTGGAGAAATCGGTTTCGCGGATGGCCGGCTGCTGCGTCAGCATAAGGATCACCGCAGGCACCCAGAAGGCGTGGGCGATTCTGTGCTCGGGGATCAGCTTCAGGATCAGCCCCGGATCAATCTCGCGCAGGATCACCGTCTTGGCGCCCTGCAAGCATGCCAGAATGCCGACATTGACGCCGGCCACATGGAATTGCGGCATGGCGTTCATGATCGCCTCACCCACATCATAGCTCGACCATTCGAGCATGCCCGCCTGAGTGAAGAAGGCGCGGTAATTGTCATTTGTCAGCTGCACACCTTTGGGCAGACCCGTCGTGCCCGACGTGTAAAGCTGGATGACGTCATCATCCCCTTGCACCGCGATGCCCGGCGGATCGCTGGATCTGGAATCGCGCCAGGCGGGAAAATAGTCCCAGTCTTCCCGGTCGCCATCGAGGGTGATGATCCGCGTGAGGTCGGGCAGCTCGTCTTTGATCTGGTCGATCAGGCCGTAAAAATCTTTGCCGACGAACAGCACCCTGGTCTGCGCGTCCGACAGGATGAACTTCACTTCGGGCGGCGCCAGGCGCGTGTTGACGCCCGTCATCACGGTGCGCGATTTGGCGCAACCAAAGAGGATCTCGTAATAAACATCGGTGTTCTTTGCCAGATAACCGACCCGGTCGCCCGGCTGGAGGCCGAGATCGAGGAGGCCGTTGGCAATCTGGTTTGTGCGCGTTTCCAGATCGGCAAAGCTGGTCGCCTTGCCTTCAAACCACAGGGCCGTTTCGGTAGGGCGCAGCTGCGCCTGAACGGGCGGAATGTCCGCAATATAAGGCATCGCTTCGATGTCGATCATGGGGTTCCTCCGCTGAGTGTGCTTCTTGAGGGCGACAATAGTGCCTTCGCGCCGCTTGTCAGCCCCGCCCGCAAAGCGCAGTTTTGCAAGACAGACGCCCGGAGGCTCTGACGATGCTGCGCTATCTGTTTTTGCCATTTCTGCTGGGCGCGTGCGCGGGGGTTCACCCGCCGCCGGTTTTGCAGGGCCCGGCCCTGCCCTGTCCGGCGGCTGCAGCGCTATCCATGGCCGGTGATGCGCGCGCGCAGGGTGAGGCGATCCTCGATATGGCGCAGAGCGAGCGCGAGACATTGGCGCGGGCGCTCCTCCCCTGCCTGGCAGACCCCGACCCTGCCCTGCGGGACGGCGCCGCCTACCCGGCCCTCTCCCAGATGCTGCGCAGCGAACTGATCGGGGCTGAAACGGTCGCCGCGCTGAAGGCAGAGCTTCTGGACATGCTGGCGGGGGATGATCCCGGCGGCTTTGCCCGGCCCTTTGCCGCGCGGACGCTCGCCGAAGTGGCGCGGAGCGACCGGATGACGCCCTGGATGACGGGCGATGAGCGCAGCGCGCTGATCGCCGCCGCACATACCTATCTGACAGGCCTCAGCGACTATCGGGGCTTCAATGACGCGGAGGGCTGGCGCCACGGGGTCGCCCATACGGCAGACCTCCTGATGCAGATCTCGCGCAATCCGCAGCTGACCCGGCCGCAGGCAGACGCGATCCTTGCCGCCCTCACCCTTAAGGCTGGACCGGCAGACCACGCCTACGTTTTCGGGGAGAGCGAGCGGCTCGCCGCGCCGGTGTTGTATCTGGCGCAAAAGGACCTTTTCACTGAAGCCGACTGGACGGCCTGGTTTGAAAGTCTCTGGCCGGCCGATGATCCGCTGCGGGAGAACGCCGACAGCTCTGAGGCAGGGCTGGCTAAACTGCACAACCTCCGCGCCTTTTCGCAGGCGGTCTATGTCAGCGCCAAAGCCAGCAATGAGGCTGCATATGACCCTTTGGGGCGGGCCGCGTTCGCGTTTCTCAACGCCCTCCCCTGAGCCAAACCTTGCAGCAAAAGCCCTTTTGCGGCACTTGATGACGCCATGACCGTACAGACCTCCCCGCCCAGCGCTGCCCTTGCAGAAACGATGCTCGACATGGGCCGGCGCGCCCGCGCCGCCTCAAAGGAACTTGGCCTTCTGACAGCGCAGGACCGCACGCGCGGCCTCAAGGCGATCGCCGCTGCGATCCGCGCCGCCGCACCGGGAGTCCTGCGGGCCAACGCCGAAGATATGGCCGCCGCCAAAGCCAAAGGCCTCGCCCCGGCGATGCTCGACCGCCTCGCGCTGGACGAAAAGCGCCTGGAAGGCGTTGCGGCGGGCGTCGAGACAGTCGCGGATCTGCCTGACCCCTTGGGCCGGGAACTTGCCCGCTGGACCCCGCCCAACGGGCTCGATATTGCGCGCATCGCCGTGCCGCTCGGCGTCATCGGCATTATCTATGAAAGCCGCCCGAATGTGACCGTGGACGCCGGTGTCCTTTGCCTGCGCTCAGGCAATGCCGCGATCCTGCGCGGGGGCTCGGAAAGCGCGAAAACCTCCGCAGCCCTGGCCACGGCCATGCGCGGCGCGCTGAAATCAGAAGAGCTCCCCGTCG
>JBKBRT010000063.1:0-14208 GCA_046291585.1 Hyphomonas sp. | reverse complement strand
CGGCGGCGGGGTGGGAACTGGTGCAGTTTCGGGAGGCGGAGCTGGTGGGGGCTGAGCGGTGGCGGCTTTCGGGGCTGCTGCGGGGGCAGGGCGGTCGGCCGAGCGGGGCGGCGGAGGCCGGCGCGCGGCTGGTGCTGCTGGACGGCGCGGTGGCGCGGGCGCGGGTTTCGGGGCTGGAGACCGGGCTGGCGCTGCTGTGGCGGGCGGCGGGGATTGGGGAGGCGAGCGAGGCGGTGTTTGAGGACCGGGCGGGGCTGGGCTGGCGGCCGGTGCGGCTGGTGGCGCCGGAGGGCAGCGTGCGCTGGGCAAGGCGGGGGGCGGATGTACCCGACAATTGGGACCTGCCAGACCCGGTGCGGGCGGCGCGTTATGCCGTGGAGGCCGATTTTGGGGCGGGGTTTGGCGGGCGCATGGAAACCGGGCAGGCGGAGGCCGAGTGGCCGGAAGGCGCCCTGGGCGTGCGCATCGCCGAGATAGGGACAGACGGACGCATCGGGGAATGGCTTTCAATCCCGGCCGGATCGTCTTACCTGTAAATACAACAGTTCTCGGCGATTCCGGAAGGAGCCCCAGATTGGCGCTCGACCCCTATACCATCCTCGGCGTACCCCGTACGGCCAGTGAGGCGGAGATCAAAAAAGCCTATCGCGCCAAAGCCAAGGCGCTGCACCCCGACCTGCACCCCAATGACGAGAAAAAGTCGGACGAGTTCAAACGGGTTTCGGCAGCGTTCGAGATCATTGGCGACGCGGAGAAGAAGGCCAAGTTCGACCGCGGCGAGATCGACGGCGACGGCAATCCGCGCGGATTTCCGGGCGGGGGCGGCGGACCCGGCGAGGGCAGCTATCGCTGGGATACACGCGGCGGCGGCGCGGCGCAGGGCGATCCGTTTGAGGATATTCTCTCCGGCATGTTCGGGGGCGGCGGGCGGCGGCGCAATCCCGGCCCGATGAAGGGGCGCGATGTGCGCTACCGGGTGGAGATCAGCTTTGAGGACGCCGTTGCCGGCGCGCGCCGGCGCATGACGATGGCCGATGGCAGCGCGCTGGACGTGAATATTCCGGCCGGGATCACCAGCGGGCAGGTGCTGCGCCTGAAAAGCCAGGGCCAGCCCTCGCCGACCGAAGGCCCACCGGGCGACGCGCTGCTGGAAGTTGAGATCGCGCCGAGCCCGATCTGGACCCGCGAGGGAAACCATCTGCGCATGAGCGTGCCGGTGGACCTGAAAAAGGCGGTTCTGGGCGGCAGCGTGGATGTGAAGACGCCGTCGGGCACGGTCTCGCTCAAGGTGCCGCCGGGATCGAATACGGGCGCGCAGCTGCGCCTGAAGGGCAAAGGCGTGCAGGTCTCGCCGCCGGGGGATCTCTATGTGCGGCTGGAAATCGTGCTGGCCGACCCGAAGGATGAGGGGCTCAAGCGCTGGGCGGAGGGGCGCTGAGGCGAGCTCGACTCACCGGCGCCGGGAGGATTAGGGTTTCCGTGTTCCGGGGAAGGCAAGCCATGAGGGGTGACAGGCGCGCGGGGGCGTGGCGCGATGTGCTTTATCTGCTACAGAACCCGAGGGGCGGCACGAAACCGGTGAAACACCTAACGGGGCATTCACTTCGCGTTCAGAGCTTCGCCCGCATACGGAGCCTCATGAAACGCATTCTGGTTCTTCTCGCCTTTACGGCCCTGACCTCTGCCCCCGCCGCGCTGGCGCAGCAGGGCGGCAATCCCTGGGCCAACCAGTTCTCGCCCGGCCAGGCGCGCGAAGCTGTGCGGGAAGGCAAGACGGTTCCCCTGAGCCGGGTGTTCCAGCAGCTGAAGCGCGAATATGGCGGCTATCAGCTCGGCGCGGAGCTTTATTCCCGCGATGACGGCTCTACATTCTATGAAATTGACTGGATGACGGAAGACGGCCGCAAGGCAAAATTCACCGTGGACGCGCAAAGCGGCTCGGTGCTCAACCGCCGCGGCGGCTAAGACGTTTGAAGGGTTTGCTGGAGAAGATTGATGCGTATCCTGGTTGTTGAAGATGATGCAGACCTGCGCCGGCAGCTGGCCGATGTTCTGTCGCAATCGGGCTATGCGGTAGACCTGGCCGCCGATGGCGAGGACGGGCAATTCCTGGGCGAGACGGAGCCTTATGACGCGGTGGTGCTCGACCTTGGCCTGCCCAAGATCGATGGGGTGAGCGTGCTGAAAAGCTGGCGCAAGGAGGGCAAGACCTTCCCTGTGCTGATCCTCACCGCCCGCGACCAGTGGAGCGAGAAGGTGTCGGGCTTTGATGCCGGGGCCGATGATTATCTCACCAAGCCGTTCATCACCGAGGAGCTGCTGGCGCGCCTGCGGGCGCTGCTGCGCCGGGCGGCAGGCCATTCGGCGGCGACCATCGAGTGCGGCAAGCTGATGGTGGACACCCGCGCCGCGCGCGCGACGGTGAACGGCGAACCGATCAAGCTGACCGCGCATGAATACCGCGTGCTGTCCTATCTGATGCATCATCAGGGCCGGGTGGTGCCGCGTACGGAGCTGGTCGAGCATATCTATGATCAGGATTTCGACCGCGATTCCAATACGATCGAGGTGTTCATCGGGCGCCTGCGCCGCAAGATCGGCCAGGACCGGATCCAGACCGAACGCGGGCTGGGCTATCGCCTGATCGTGCCAGAGGATGAAGCCCGCGTTGCAGGCTGACGCCGAACGCGGCTAGAGCTCACGCATGAGTGAGGCCGAGATCCCAAAACGCAGCCTGATTGACCGCTGGTCCAGCGTCTCGCTGGCCCGGCGTGTCATGATTGCGGCGGCCATCTGGGGGTTTGTGGTTCTGGTCGGGGGCGCGCTGGCGCTCTCGGCGCTCTACCGGGCGCAGACGCTGTCGCTGATCGAGGAAGACCTCAGCCAGACACTGGTGACGCTTTCCCGCGAGCTGACGCGGGAAGATGCCTTCCTCGCCGATGGCCGGGTGACCGACACCGATCGCAATTTCTTTTCCAATGATGCGCGCTTTCAGACGCAGTATTCCGGGCATTACTGGGCGGTGGTGGGGCTGACGCCGGAGAGGGAGATAGCCGGGGATTTCCGCTCGCGCAGTCTGTGGGACGAACCTGTTCCGGTGACGCAGGATCTGATCGATAGGGCTGTGGTTCTGCCCGGAGTTACACAGTATACGAACTATCCCGGGCCGGTAGAGCAGGTTTCGCGCGTGGCGGCGATGGCGGTGATCGTGGAGAACCGCGCAACGCCGCTTCTGCTGGTAGCGGCGGCTGACCGCACCCCGAATGATGAAGCGGCCACAGGCTTTCGCAACATGCTGCTGGGCACGATGATCGCGCTGTTTGGTGGGGTCTTTGCCGCGATGATGCTTGCCGTGCGCTATTCGCTCAATCCGCTGCTGAAGCTGGAGGCCGATGTGGCCCGGGTGCGCGAGGGTGAGACGGTGAAGCTTTCCGGGGACTATCCGGCAGAGGTTCGTCCGCTGACGGAGGAGCTGAACAAGCTGATCGAGCATAACCGCGAAGTGGTGGAGCGGGCGCGGATGCATGTGGGCAACCTGGCGCATGCGCTGAAGACGCCGCTGGCGGTATTGCGCAACGAGGCCAAGGGTGGATCGCAGCTTGATGATGTGGTGCGCCGTCAGGCAGAAGCCATGCAGGTCAATGTGGAGCATTACCTGAAACGCGCGCGAATGGCGGCAAGGGCCGAGGCGATTGGCGCGCGCACCGATGTGCGCCCGGTGCTGGAGGGCCTCGCGCGGATGCTGAACCGGTTGTTTGATGCACGCGGGATCGAGGTGACGATCACCGGCGCGCAGAGCGCGATGTTCCGGGGCGAGCAGCAGGACTTTGAGGAGATGGCCGGTAACCTGATGGAAAACGCCTGCAAATGGGCGGCGAGTGAGGTGCTGGTTTCGGTCAGCGACAGCCCGCGCGAGCTCGTCATCACGGTGGAGGATGACGGGCCGGGCCTGACGCCCGAGCAGCGCGCCGGGGCGATGAAGCGCGGGGTGCGGCTAGATGAAACAACCCCGGGCACTGGGCTGGGGCTTTCGATTGTCACAGAATTGGCGGAGCTGCATAAGGGCAGCTTCGAACTTGGCGATGCCGCGCTTGGCGGCCTCAAGGCTACTTTGAGATTTCCCCGGCCATGAAATACCTGAACCTGATCATTCTTGGCGTCTCTCTCGCAGTGGGCGTGGGCGGCTATCTCGTGATCGGCAAGCCCGGCATGGCAGATCAGCCGATGTCTGAGCGTCAGGCGGCGCTGGCGGAAAAGGTGCGGTTGGACCCGCAATCGCTGACCGAAGGGGAGATGCTTTCGCGGCTCGAACAGGCCGTGATCGACAAGCCCGAGGACCCGCAGCCCCATTATTTCATTGGAGAAATGCTGCGCACGCAGGGGCGGGCCGATGACGCCGTGCGGGCGTATCAGTCGGCGCTGCGGCGGAACGAGGATTTCGTGCCGGCGCTGATCGGGCTCGCTGATGTGCTGACGCAGCTGGCAGATGGTGGCATCGGGCCGGACGCGACGCGCCTCTATGCGCGGGCCTATCAGCTGGACGAGACACAGGTGAGCGCGGGGATGCGCGCGGCCATGGGCGCGGCGCAGGCGGGCGACCAGGAGAGGGCCGAGCAGGCGATGCGCTACATCTATGCGCGCCTGCCGGAGGATGATCCACGGCGCGAGCGGTTCCGGCCGATGATCGAGGCAATCGGGCGCGAAGCGCCGGCCCTGTCCCCGTCCCCGGCAGAATAGGCGCCTGATCTGCCGCACTCCCCAAGCGGTGCGCGGCAGCCTATAATTCAGGGTATGCGTGCACGGACCAGACGACTTTACACTTTTGGCATTGCGGCGGCCCTGATTGCGGCGGCGGCGGCGCTGGCGTTCTTTGCGCTGCGCGAGAATGCCAATCTCTTCTACACGCCTGAAGTTCTTGCAGAAAAAGGCCTGCCGCCCGAGGGGCGGGAGGTCAAGGTCGGCGGCTGGGTGGAGCCGGGATCGCTGACCTATGCCGATGGCGGCGCGACGATGCGCTTCATCGTGATCGACAACAGCCCGAGCACCATTGCCGTCAGCTTCAATGGCGTGGCGCCGGACCTCTTCCGCGAGGGGCAGGGTGTGGTGGCGACCGGCAGGTTTACGCCCGAGGGCGAGTTCACCGCGCGCCAGCTGCTAGCCAAGCATGACGAAAATTATCAACCGCGCGAGCTGAAACCGCTCGAGGCGGGCGGATGATCGAACTCGGCCATTTTGCGGCCTTCCTGGCGCTGGGACTTTCGCTGGCACAGACGGTGCTGGGGCTGAAGGGGGAGCGGCGGATGGCCGGGCTTGCCGCCATTGCCGGTTTCGGCGTGATGTCGCTGGCGTTTCTGATCCTGGTATTTGCCTTCATGCGCTCGGATTTCTCCGTCGCGCTGGTCGCGAACAATTCCCACACGCTGAAGCCGATGGTCTACAAGATCGCCGGGGCGTGGGGGAACCATGAAGGCTCTATGGCCATGTGGTGTCTGGTCACCATCGGCTTTGGCGCGATTGCCGCCGCCACCATGCGCACGGGGCGGGAGACATTCGAGGCGCGCGCGCTGGGCGTGCAGGGGATGCTGGCGGTCGGGTCGCTGGCATATCTCCTGTTTGCGTCCTCACCCTTCCTGCGGCTTGATCCGGCGCCGTTTCAGGGCGCGGGGCTGAACCCTCTGTTGCAGGACCCCGCGCTCGCGCTGCACCCGCCGATGCTTTATCTCGGCTATGTCGGCTATTCTTTTGTCTTCGCGCTGGCCGCCGCTGGCCTCATGGAGGGGCGGATTGACCGGGTGTGGGCGAAGGAGGCGCGGATCTGGTCACTGGCCGCGTTTGCGCCGCTGACGCTCGGGATCGCGCTGGGCTCCTACTGGGCTTACTATGAGCTTGGCTGGGGTGGCTGGTGGTTCTGGGACCCGGTGGAGAATGCGTCGCTGATGCCGTGGCTGATCGGGGCGGCATTGCTGCATTCGGTGATCGTCACGGAGAAGCGCGAGAGCTTTGCGGCCTGGACGGCGCTTTTGGCTGTGTTGGCGTTCCTGTTCTCGATT
The DNA here is from genome assembly GCA_046291585.1 of Hyphomonas sp. Classification (GTDB taxonomy): domain Bacteria; phylum Pseudomonadota; class Alphaproteobacteria; order Caulobacterales; family Hyphomonadaceae; genus Hyphomonas. The sequence goes on along the minus strand of JBKBRT010000063.1, from coordinate 8,158 downwards.
ATGGGCGCGTTCCTTGTGCGCTCGGGCGTGCTGACTTCTGTGCATGCCTTTGCGGTGGACCCCGAGCGCGGGACGCTGCTGCTGCTGGGATTGCTCGGCTATGGCGGGTTTGCGCTGGGGCTGTTTGCGTTGCGAGCGCCGTCCCTGATGGGAGGCAAGCCGTGGACGCTGCTCAGCCGTGAAGGCGCGCTGATGGCGAATAATGTGGTGCTGATTGTTGCCACGCTGACCGTGCTGCTGGGCACGCTGTTCCCGCTGCTCGCCGAAGCGTTCGGGCGGACGATCTCGGTGGGCGAGCCGTATTTCAATCTCACCTTTGTACCGATCCTGTCGCTCGCCCTTATTATTCTGCCTGTGGCGCAGGCATGGGCCTGGGGCAAGGCAGATCTCAAGAACTGGACGCGCTGGGCGATCGGCGGCGTGGCGCTGACGGGCGTGTTCATGCTGCTGGGCATCGGCCCGCTGGATATTCCGCTGGGCGCGGCCTTCGGCCTGGCGCTGGGATTTTGGCTGGTATTCGGCGCGGTCTGGGAAATGAAACGCCGGGCAATGACGTTCGGGCGGGTGTTCAAGATGCCCGCGCGGGTCTGGGCGATGACGCTGGCGCATGCCGGGCTCGGATTGTTTGTGATCGGCGCAGTGCTGGAAACGAGCGGGCGGTATGAGGCAACCCTCGCCCTGCCTGTGGGCGGGACAGGCACAGTGGCAGGCTGGGACATCACGCTGAATGACGTGCGCGCGATAGAGGGGCCCAACTGGTATGCCGACAAGGCGGAGCTGACGGCGCGCAAGGGCGCAACCACCGCGCAGATGTTGCCGATGAAACGCTTCTATCCGGCCGCGGAGATGCCGACGACGGAGACGGCCATTCACAAGACGGGCGCTGGCGATCTCTATGTGGCCCTGGGTGAGCAGCGCGACATTGACGGGGAAGCGCGCTGGGTGTTCCGCGTGTACTACAATCCGATGGTGGATGTTCTCTATCTGGGAACGGTGCTGATCGGGCTCGGCGGGTTTCTGGCGATGTGGCCCGCGCGGCGCAGCCTCAAGCCCGCGGCAGGCGAAGCGTAGCTTTCAGGCCGGGCTGTTCGGGCGGTCCATTGCCGGTTTCGAGGATCAGGTCGCCGCCGTGAAGCTCTGCCACCGATTCCACAAGTGCGAGGCCAAGGCCTGACCCTGGCAATGTGCGCGCCGAATCGAGCCGATGGAAGCGCTGGGTGACCTTGTCGCGCGCCTCGACTGGAATACCGGGCCCGGAGTCTATGACCGTCAGGTCGATCATGCCTTCGGGTGTGCGGCCGGCGGTGAAGGTGATGGCGCCGCCGGCGGGCGTGTATTTCACCGCATTGTCCAGCAGGTTTGCGATCGCCTGGCCGATCAGATCCTTATCACCGAGAATAACGAGATTGCGGGCGATGTGGCTTTTGAAGGTCAGGCTGGCTTCTTCGCAGGCGGGGTCGAACAGTTCGGCGAGCTCTTCGGCCAGCGCGCTGAGGTCCATGCGGGCAAGGGTGCCCTCCGACCCGGCATCGAGGCGGGCAAGGCGCAGGATGGCGTTGAAGGTGTCCAGCACGCGGTCTACTTCCAACAGGGTTGTGCCCAGGGTTTCGTTGGCCGCTTCCTCCGACATCGGCTGGCTGAGGGAGATTTCGAGGCGGTTGCGCAGGCGCGTCAGCGGTGAGCGCAGATCGTGGGCGATGGCGTTGCCGGTATGGCGGGAGGATTCCACCAGCTTCTCGATCTGGTCGAGCATGGCGTTAAGGCGCTGGGCAAGACGGTCAAACTCGTCGCCGGTGCCGCGCACCGGCATGCGCCGGCCGAGCTCGCCCCCCATCACCGCTTCGGTGGTCTTGGCCAGCTCGTCAGCCCGCTTGGCAGCGCCGCGCGAGATAAGGAGGCCGCCGGCGAGCGACAGGATCAGCGCGATGGGCATGGCAACGTAGACGGCGTTGCGGATCCGCCCGACGATCACGGTCTGCTGCGCCGTATCGAAGGCCACCATCAGGGCGCCGCCATTGTCGCGCAGGCGCACGATGCGGCCGGCTGCGGGGCGCAGGGTGTTGGTGCCGTCGGCCTGGGGCAGCTCGAAATCGAAATACACGGTTTTCATCCCGGCAACGGGTGGCTCGGCCGGCAGGCGGGGGAAATGGCCGGCGATCTTCCGGCCTGAGGAGTCTTCCAGATAATAGAAGAATTGCGAGCCCGAGAGGGTCATCCGCTCGAATACGGACTGGCTGAGGCGTTCCATGCCGCCGGTATAATAGGCGTTGGCGAGCTGCTCGAACTCTACCGTGATGCGGTTTTCGGACTCGGCGCGGATATAGTAAACCGTTGAATAATATAGATAAACAAGCAGCGCGCCGGAAAAGGCGCCGATCATGGCCGAGTACAGGATGGTGAGCTTGAAGGTCGTGGTGCGCGCAAAGGCGGGCATGGCCTTCTTGATCTGTGCCATGAAGGGCAGGCTGGACCAGGCCTTGCCGACGCCGCGCCAGCCGGCACGAATGCCCCGGCCCACAATCCGCACAGGTTTGAGGATCTGCGCCTTGTCAGGCACCCTCGGGGCGAGCCATGCGGGAAGTTGGAGCGGCGTCTTCATCTCGCGCTAGGTGCCAGCGCCGCTCCAAAAGGTCTAGCCCTGGCTCTGCAGGCGGTATCCGGCGCCGCGAACGGTCTGGAGCAGCGGTTCGGCAAACTCCTTGTCGATCTTGGCCCGCAGGCGGGAAATGTGAACGTCGATCACATTGGTCTGGGGATCGAAATTATAGTCCCACACCTTCTCCAGCAGCATCGTGCGGGTCACGACCTGACCGGCATGGCGCATCAGATATTCCAGCAGGCGGAACTCGCGGGGCTGAAGGTCGATCTTCTTGCCGGCGCGCGTGACCTTGCGGGTCAGGAGGTTCATTTCCAGATCGCCGGCCTTGAGGACGGTGACCGGAGGCTCGGCGCTGGTCTGGCGGCGGCCGAGGGCTTCGACGCGGGCGGCGAGCTCTGCCGGGGCGAAGGGCTTGCCCAGATAGTCCTCAGCGCCGGCGCGCAGGCCCTGGACCTTGTTCTGAACATCGCCGAGCGCGGAGAGGAACAGGGCGGGCGTCGTGCCACCGGCTGCGCGGAATTCCTGCAGCAGGGTCAGACCGTCCTTTTCCGGAAGCATCCGGTCAACGATGAGCGCATCGAACTCGGAAGCGCGCGCGCGGGCGAGGCCGGAAGCGCCGTCGCTGGCGCGCTCCACCTTGTGCCCGGCGTCCAGCAGCACCTTCTCGATGAAGCTGGCCATTTCGTTATCATCCTCGATCACGAGGACTTTGAGCGATGTCGTGGATTCTGTTTCGACCATGCTGGTCTCCATCAACGTCATTGTAAGCTCCTTCAGCCTGCCGGCAAATCTACAGTGCGATAAATCGTGGTCTGGCCGACGCGGACGGCCAGAAGAACCTTTGACCGGTTGGCCGCGCGGGCCGCCTTGATGGACGCTTCGAATGCCTGGACGCTCGGCACCGGTTGGCCGTTGGCCTCCAGAATGACGAGGCCGCTTTCAAAGCCCGCCTTCGCGAACACGCCGTCTGGCGTCACTTCGGTGATCGACAGGCCGGTATCGCCCGGACGCAGGCCGAGCCGCTGGCGGACTTCATCCGTCATCGGCATGAGGCGGACGCCCAGGTCAGCGAGCAGCGAGCCTGGCGTGGCCGAAGACTGCGCGCCGGGGGCCTGATTTGGCGAGCCTTGCGCGCCGGGCGCGGCATACGGGTCTTCCGGACGTTCGCCGACGGTCACATTGATCGTCTGGCGCTTGCCTTCGCGGATGATGTCGAATTTGTTGGCGGTGTTGGCTTTCAGACGGCCGACGATGCGGGTGGTGGAGGTTGCGTCGGTGACGGTCTGGCCATTGACCGCGAGGATGATGTCGTTACGGCGCAGGCCGCCTTTTTCTGCCGGGCTGCCTTGGGTGACGTCCGCGATGAGCGACCCTTTTGTATCGGGAATGCCGAGCGCCTCAGCAAACTCCGGGGTCAGGTCTCCGATCTGCACGCCAAGCCAGCCCCGCGAAACGCGGCCATCCTTGATCAGCGTGTCGGTGACTTCCTTGGCGAGTTCTGCGGGGATCGCAAAGCCGATACCGACCGAGCCGCCGGTGGGCGAGAGGATCTGCGAGTTCACGCCAATCACATTGCCTTTGAGATCAAATGTCGGGCCGCCGGAGTTGCCGCGGTTGATGGGGGCGTCGATCTGGATAAAGTCCGTGTACGGGCTGCCGGCACCAAGCTCGCGGCCATTGGCCGAGAGGATGCCTGCGGTAGCTGTGCCGCCGAGGCCGAAGGGGTTGCCGAGCGCGACGACCCAGTCTCCCTTGCGGACGTTCCCGGACGAGCCAAACTCGACATGCGGGTATTTGCCCTTCTCCTTGACGCGGACAACGGCGAGATCTGTCTGCCGGTCGGTGCCGACGAGTTCGGCTTCCAGTTCCTTGCCGTCAGAGGTGACGATCTGGATCTGGGTGGCGCGGTCGATCACATGATGGTTGGTCACGACGAGGCCGTCTTCGGAGATGAAGAAGCCTGAGCCGAGGGAGCGCGATTCGCGCTGGCGGGGAGCTTCCTGCGGGGTGGGGCGCTGCTGGAAGAATTCTTCCATGCCGGGCGCGCCGCGAAAGCGCTCGAGAAATTCCTCCATACCCGGAACAGCGCCGACATCCTGTGTGGCGATCACGTTAACGCTGACGACCGCGGGTTCGACCTTTTCAATCAGGTCGGCGAAACTGAGGGGCGCGCCGGGGGGCGCCTGAATGGCGATGGGCTGGGCCCCTGCCTCGGGCGCGAAAAGTTTCGGTACCGAGATCGCGCCTCCCATGATTGCAGCTCCGAAGGCAGCCGCAACGAGTGCCTGAGCCGAAATCCCGATTTTGCGCATCTATTTCTCCAGATCGCTGATTTTACGCCAGTATGGTGCAAGCCCAAGACATAAACATGCCACGGGCAGAGTAGTCATTAAAAGACAGTTAGGTGCAATCACGGCAGCTTGAAGGCTGGGGGGCGGATTAATTTCCCCCGGCCAGCGCGTTTTTCAGGCGTCTTCGGCTTCAACTTCGCCGGTTTTACGCTTCGCGTTGGTGGCGAGAACGACGCCAACAGCAACACCTGCGCCCAGGAGAATGAAGGGCAGAGTCCAGAGCAGCCAGCTGGCAGGATCACGCGCCGGCGGGCGGAAGAGCACAAATTCACCATACCGGCTGACAAACCAGTCCCGGATCTCGGTATCGGTGGCGCCTTCGGCGACCATCTCGCGGATGCGTGTGCGCATGTCTTCGGCGATCGGGGCGGAGGATTGGGAGACCGGCTCATTCTCACATGCCACGCAGCGCACTTCGCGCATCAGGGCCTGGGCCCGCAACTCCTCGGCGGGATCGTCCAGCGGGGCGCCGGCGGCAATGGCAATCAGGATCGAAGCGAGCAGGAGTTTCATCACGGCATAATCCTAGCAGAGCCAGGCGCTCCGTGGAAAGGCGCATCGATGTCTCAAATGACCCCATCGCGCCGCATCACGGCTTCTTCTGATTCCCGCGAGATATAAGCGAGGATTGCAGGATTGGGCGCAACCTTGACCACATAGGTGACCGGGAAAGCGGAGATGACGCGACCAGATCTGCCCCGGGCAAACGCCATCTTCCAGTTTGCGGCGATCAGATAATGGGAGGGGGCGACTTCTTCGATGGACTGCAGATCTATATCGAGGCCCTCAAGGCCCAGATCGCCGTGCATCACGGCGTGGCGCTCGGCCAAAGTCTTGCGATAGGCGTCGTCCACCTTCCACGCGGCAAAGCCGCCGGGCGAGGATTCGATATAGGTCGGCGCATAGGCGGCCGCGACCGTATCGGTATCGCCCTCAAGGGAAGCCTTCGCATACTGGTGAAAGAAGCGCCGAAGCGCACCTTCGCGAGTTTCGGCCATCTGGGCTCTCCTGATTTTCGGGGTCGTCCTAGCAGGGGTTTGCTACGGAAGTGCGTCGGGGATGTGATACCTCCAAGACGCATGACCCTGCGAAAGGTTGCGAACGGATTTGTCGTTGAACAGCGGCTCAGCTAAGTCTCGATATATGCTGGATATACGCGCGATTGCCCCGACCCCTGAAGCCGCCCTGGCCGCCGCTGGCGATCATGCGCCCTATCTTCGCCGGTTGGCCGATCGGGGCGCAGGCCTTGATTTCGATGCCGCGCTGAAGGCAGCGACCACCCTGCCGCAGGATCTGCCGATTGAAGAGGTGATGATTGCCCTGCGGCGGGCCAAGGCATCGGCGCATCTCTCGCTCGCAGCAGCGGACCTTTCGGGCAAAATGGATGTGATGACCGTGACCCGGCATCTGACCGAGTTTGCGGGGGGCAGTCTTGAGGCGGCGCTTCAGGCAGCGCTGGCGGCGCGGGGCCTGAAGGCCGACGGCATCTTCGTCATTGCGCTGGGCAAGATGGGCGCGTTTGAGCTGAACTATTCAAGCGATATCGATGTATGCGCGTTCTATGAGCGCAGCCGGTTTGACGGCGGCGAGCGCGATCCCGGCGACGCAGCCCAACGGGTGATTCGCGATATGGTGCGGATCATGGATGAGACGACCGCGCAGGGTTACGTCTTCCGTACCGATCTTCGCCTGCGCCCCGATCCGAGTTCGACGCCTCTGGCTGTCTCCACGGAGATGGCAGACCTCTATTATGAGAGCCAGGGACAGAACTGGGAGCGGATGGTCTGGATCAAGGGCCGCCCGACAGCCGGCGACCTTCCGGCAGCGACACGGTTCCAGGCCCGGCTTGAGCCATATGTCTGGCGCCGGAATCTCGACTATTGGGCCATCGGTGACATTCAGGCCATCAAGCGGATGATCAATACCAAGGTGGGGGATGACGCGTTTGCGTCGGTCTCGCCCGATGTGAAGCTCTCGCCCGGGGGGATCCGCGAGATCGAGTTTTTCGTTCAGACGCAGCAGTTGATCCTGGGCGGGCGCGAGCCGGCACTGCGGGACAATTCCACGCTGGGGGCCATGGAAGCTTTGCGGGTGGCCGGCGTCGTTTCCGACAAGACCGCTTCTGAACTGACGACCGCCTACCGGGCTCTGCGCAATGTCGAGCACCGGATCCAGATGCGTCAGGACGAGCAGACCCACAGCGTGCCGGCTGATCCGGCAGAGCGCGAGGCAGTGGCGTGGCTCTGCGGCTATGGCAACCTTACGGACTTTGACCGCGACCTGCTGGAAACGCGCCGGATTGTTCAGGGCGCGTATGATGCGCTGTTTGCGCAGGAAGACCGCACGGCCGAGCGCCATGGGCTGGGCAATCTGGTGTTCACAGGTGTTGATGATGATCCGGGTACGGTGAAGACGCTGAGTAATCTGGGCTTCTCTGATCCTTCCTCGGCCATTGAGACAATCCGCAACTGGCACCGGGGGCGCGTGCTGGCCACGCGGACCCCGCGGGGGCGGGAAATCCTCACCTCTATCCTGCCGGGCATTCTGAAGGCGATGGGGGCCACGGGCGAGCCCGATGAAGCGTTCCGCTGGTTCTCGCGCTTCTTTGAGGGGCTGTCTTCAGGGGTGCAGACGCTGTCGATGCTGCTGGCGCGGCCGGACCTGCTGGATGATCTGGTCTCGACGCTGGCGCTGGCGCCGCGCCTTGCGGAGATACTTGCCCGGCGGCCGGATCTGCTGGAGGCGCTGGTTTCGAATGCCATTCCGCGCGCGCCGGAACTTTCAGAGGCAGTGAGCTTTGACGCGGCGATGGACAGCTGGCGGCGGTATCACCGGGAACAGAGTTTCCTGATCGGTCACCGGCTGCTGCACGGCCTCTTGCCGACAGATCACGCGGCGGAAGCCTGGACCAGCCTGGCCGATGAAACCATCCGGCAGATGGCGAGCGCCGCCCGGGCCGAGACGACGCGGCGCAATGGCGACGTACCCGGCCGATGGGCAGTGTTTGCGATGGGCAAGCTGGGCGGGGGCGAACTCACGGCCGGATCGGACCTCGACATCATCCTGATATATGATTCGCAGGCGGATGATGCGCAGACCTGGTTCACGCGGCTGACCCAGCGGCTCATCACGGCGCTGACGGCGCCCACAGCCGAAGGCGCGCTGTATGAGGTGGATATGCGGCTGCGCCCCTCAGGCCGGGCCGGGC
>JBKBRT010000062.1:0-14258 GCA_046291585.1 Hyphomonas sp. | reverse complement strand
CTGCCGCCGCACATGCTCGACAGTCATGGCAAACTGCTGCGCCTGTGGGTGCATACGCTGATGACCCTCATTACACGGCGGAATGCGCGGCCAGCGAAATCGACCCTGTTCCTTCTGGACGAGGCCGCGCAACTTGGGACGTTCACGCCGCTGCGCCGGGCAGTAACGCTGATGCGGGGATATGGCCTTCAGACGTGGAGTTTCTGGCAGGACCCCAGCCAGCTGCGCAACCTTTACCCCGACGACTGGCAGACGATGGTCAACAATTGCCGCGCTGTGCAGTGCTTTGGGGCCAACACCATGCTCGCAGCCGAATCTATGGCGGCGATTGTGGGTTTTCGCCCGGCCGATCGCCTGCTGGATCTGGCAGACAATGAGATGTTGCTCCAGCTTTCGGGAGACGCGCCGGTGCTCGCGCGCCTCCCGAGCTATCTGACGGATCCCGCCTTTACCGGCACGTTTGACCCCAGCCCGTTTCATGATCCCAACCGGCCGGTGATGCGGCCCGCGCCTACGATCGAACGTATCGTTGTGCGCCGCCCCAGTCCGCCGGGTGAGTCCGATACGCTGAGCCCTTCGGCATTGATACAGGCGTTGAAAAACACCCCGCCCCCAGACGACAAGCCTGGCGCGACAGACTGATCCCATAGAGGTAGCAAAGAAAAACCGGGCCCGCGTCGACTACGGGCCCGGCTTTAATGTTGAACCATCAAGAGTCTGCGGAGATCACTCAGGCGAACTTTGCGCGGACTTCTTCGAACTGTTTCATGATGTTACTGACGAGTTCCTGGCAGGTGGGGATATCGCGGATGAGGGCCTGGCTCTGACCCGTCGTCCAGATGCCACCGTCCATGTGTCCGTCGCGTAGCACGTTCTCGCGGCCCCGCACGCCAGCCATCAGTTCCTTCACGTCGGCGAACGACTTGGTTGGATCTTTCTGGATTTCAGCGACCTGAACGGAAATGTCATTCTTGGCGACACGTGCGGTGTTGCGCAGCGACCGGCCGACGAGAACAGTGTCCAGCTCGTTGTTTTCAACAATCTTCTTTTTAACGTTCTCGTGGATCTGAGCTTCGACGGTGGCGCAGAAGCGGGTGCCCATATTCACGCCGTCGGCCCCCAGCGCGATGGCGGCCGCAAGGCCGCGGCCGTCGGCCATACCGCCCGAAGCGATCACGGGCACATTCACGGCATCGACGGTGGCCGGCAGGAGAACGATCAGGCCAACATCGTCCTCTCCGGGGTGTCCGGCGCACTCAAAACCGTCGATAGAAATGACGTCGACGCCTTTGTTTACAGCAGAAACCGCGTGGCGGACTGAGGTGCATTTGTGGATGACCTTTACGCCATGCTCCTTGAAGCGCGGCAGGTGGTCCGTAGGCGCGCGGCCGGCGGTCTCCACGATCTTGATGCCGCTGTGAATGATCGCTTCGCGGTATTCGTCATAGGGGATCGGGTTGATGGACGGCAGGAGCGTCAGGTTCACGCCGAATGGCTTGTCGGTCAGCTTCTTGGTCTTCTCGATCTCGGCTAGCAGCTCCTCACCGGATTTGAACATATGCGCGGTGATGAAGCCCAGCGCGCCAGCATTTGCTACAGCTGCAACGAGTTCGCCATAGCCGACGCCGGTCATGCCGCCCATGCAGATGGGCGTTTCGACGCCGAACATCTCAGTCAGACGTGTTTTGAGTTTGGACATGTCACTCCCCTATTTCTGGCTGCGACAGGTCTCAGGCCGCTGCCCTTGGTTTCACGGATGAGACATGGCACAGCCTCGCAGGCGTATGGAAGGTGTCACCCGGCGGAAGCGCGGGGGCGTTTTACGGTAAATCCGCGCCAAACGGCGCCCGCAAATGGACAAAGCCGGACACTTTGGGGACAGTTTGGGACAAAATAGGGACAGATACAGGTCATGCATGGATGAGATGAAACCCGCCCCGGAGAGGTTCGCGCCGACACCCTACGCGTCTGCCGACGCATGCGCGCAGGCTGTCATCGACCGGGTCGGAACGGATATCCGTCTTGCGCTGCCACTCGGCCTGGGCAAGGCAAACCGGCTAACCAACGCGCTGTATGCGCGGGCCAAGGCGGATGCCTCCATCCGGCTGACGATCTATACGGCACTGTCGATTGTCCGGCCCAAGCTGAGCGAGGGGTTGGCAGAGCGGTTTGGAGGGCCGATCGTTGAGCGGCTGTTTGGGGACTATCCGGATCTCACCTATGCGGTTGACCGGGCAAGGGGCGCCCTGCCCCCTAATGTGGTGGTGGAGGAGTTCTTTCTGGCGACGGGAACTCTGCTGGGCAATGAATATGCCCAGCGCCACTATAGCAGCGTCAACTACACCCATGCGATGCGCCGGATCATTGCCGGCAATGTGAATGTGATCGGTCAGATGATTGCGGTGCGCGACGGGCGCTATAGCCTAGCCTGCAATACCGATATCAGCCTTGATCTGATCCCCCTGATGCGGCGCAAGGCGGGGGCTGAGAATTTCATCGTGATCGGCGAGGTGAATGAGCGCCTCCCTTTCATGACCAATGATGCTGAAGTGCCCGCCAGTGAATTCGACATGCTGCTGGACGCGGGCGGATATGAGCTCGCCGGGCTGCCGGCGCCGAACGTGGATCTAGCCAGCCATGCGATTGGCCTGCGCGCCGCGCGGCTCGTGAAAGATGGCGGAACGCTTCAGATCGGGATCGGGTCTCTGGGCGATGGCGCAGCGCAGTCCGTGCGGTTGAGGCATGGCAATGCAATCGCTTTTCAGGCGGCCACAAAAGCGCTCCCCGGACCGGCGGGGCCGCTCGACGAAGGTGGGAATGATCCGTTTGTGGAGGGGCTTTACGGGTGCACCGAGATGTTCACGCAGGGGATGTTCGAGCTGATGCGCGCGGGCGTTTTTGCCCGCCGCGTTCGGGACGACCAGCAGGTGACGGTGGATGGCGGGTTTTATCTGGGGCCGCAGAATTTCTATCAGGCCCTGCGGGACGCCCCGGACCACCTGCTTGCCCAGATCAATATGACAAGCGTAGCGGATGTGAACGCGCTCTACGGCAATGAGATTGTCCGGCGCCGGGAGCGCGCGCATGCGCGGTTCATCAACATCGCGATGAAGGTGACCTGCCTCGGCGCCGTGACATCCGACGCCCTGGAGGACGGCCGCGTCGTCAGCGGGGTCGGCGGGCAGTATAACTTCGTGGCGCAGGCCCATGAATTGGAGGACGCCCGGTCCATCATCCTTCTAAAGGCGGTGCGTGAGAGCAATGGCAGGGCTGAGTCCAATATCGTGTGGTCGTACGGCCATACGACCGTTCCCCGTCATTTGAGGGACATCATCATCACCGAGTTTGGCGTGGCTGACCTGCGCGGCAAGACGGATGAGGCCTGCGTACGCGCCATGCTGGCAATTACCGATGCGCGTTTCATCGACGGCCTTGTGGAGCAGGCAATTGTTGCCAAGAAGCTGCCGCGTGATTTCAAAGTGCCTGATGCGTGGCGGGCAAACACGCCGGACTCCGTGCAGCGGGCGTTGGCGCCGTATAAGGACGACCTGCCCACCTATCCCTTCGGGAGCGAGTTGACGGCAATCGAACAGAGACTTGCCCCAGCGTTAAGCCACCTTACTGCCCAGACGCGCACCCCGATGAAGCGAGCCGCCTTTATTCTTCGGGCGGTTCTTTCGCCGACAGACCCGGCGCAATACAGTCCTCACCTCGAAAGACTTGCGCTGGAGCGGCCGACCACTCTGAAGGAGCGGATCTGGCAGAAACTGGTTCTCCGAAGCCTTGCCCTGACAGCGCAATGACCGAGTGGCACGCGGGGACTGACCCAGGTGAGCGTGTGTAGCCCTCGCACCAGAAACCATCCTGGTCCCTGAAATGAGGGGCCAGATCAATCAACCGGCGCGAAATTTCAGCAGCGTCGGCAAATTGTGCGTGAACTTCGTCCATTTTCGACCGTCAGCCGCCTTCAGAGCCCCGCCCCTGATTGCAGACGCAAGCCGAGCAGCAGAACGGTGTGTTGTACGCCCGTCCTTTTTATGCGGGCCGGAGGGACAAAATGCGGGGACCTACATCACTATCGAGCGCCCCTTGTCAGACCCGGCAGGTTTAGAGGGAGCGCCCAGCGTGCCAGGCGAACCTTTCCCGCTCAGCCCGATTTCTACTCACACGCCGGAGGCCAGCGCCTATCTGGTGATCGCAAACCGGGAGACGGACCGGGCACAGATCATGGCCGGACTACCGGCAGGCGCGCAGGTGTTTCTAGCCCCCGCTGACGAAATCAATGCGTTGCGCGAGCGCGTCGAAGCTTGCCGCCCAGACGTACTTATCGGGGCTTGCGAAGTACCCGATGAGCCGCTGCTGGCAGCCTTTCAAGGGGTCGCTGAAGCCGCGCCGCTTCCCATTATCCTGTTCGCGGAAAAAGACAGGAGCCAGATGGCGCAGCGCGCCCTCGCCGCCGGGGTGAGCGCTTATATCGTGAACGGGCTTTCCGCCGATCGGGTGATGCCGGTCACCGAGGTGGCCCGGCAGAGGTTCAGAATGACAGCCGCGCTTCATCTGGAACTCAAAAAATCCCGTGAGGAACTGGCGGCGCGCAAGGTGATCGAACGGGCTAAGGGCCTTCTCATGGAACGCCGTGGCCTGAGCGAACAGGCCGCCTATGAAGCGATGCGTCGGCTGGCCATGACGAAAGCTCGCCCCCTGCGAGAGATTGCCGAGCTGATACTCTCCGTATCCGACATACTGCCGTGACTGCTGCAGATGCTGCGCTGCGCGAATTTCGTGCGGCGGTGCAACATTCCTGTGCCGAGCGGCCCGAGCCGACAGAATGTTGGCTTGTTTTCATTGCGGCGCGTCACAAGTCCCGCCTTTCTGGACAGGCATTCAACGAAGGATGCACGGCCCGAAAAGGCCTGATTTCCGGCGACACTGGCGGCGCCGGCCGGGCATGCCAACAGGCAATCAGCCCGGAACTCCGTGACAACTTGTAATTCCGTATACGGACCCCCTGACGGGGCGATCCCAAAAAATCGGACTGTGTTCAGCCAAGCCTGTGGCAACAGGCGGGCCATCGTTTCTGGTGTGCGGGGATGCACAAGACCAGCGATGGCCGCAACTCAAATGAGGGGTAAATTCAATGAAGCAATCGTTGCGCGCCTACTTAATGGCATGTGCGGTCGGGGTCAGTGTATTGATGATGGGGGCGTATGCAGAAGCCCAGGAACAGATCGCTACAGAAAGTGAAGACGAGGCAGCATCCGTTCAGGAAAAAGTTGTTGTCACCGGTGCGCGCGGCCGCCCCCGCACAATCGCCGACTCAGCCGTGCCGATCGATGTTCTCAGCAGCGACGATATCATTGATGTACCGTTCACGGATGCCAATGACATTCTCAAGACACTGGTGCCGTCTTACTCCCTTGCACGCCAGCCGATTTCCGATGGTGGCACGTTCATCCGGCCGGCCAGCCTTCGCGGCATGCCAACCGATAAAACACTGGTGCTGGTCAACTCCAAACGTCGTCACCGGGCGGCGCTTGTTTCCATCGGCGGGTCGGGCACACAAGGGCCAGACATTGCAACCATCCCAGCCATTGCTCTGAAATCTGTCGAAGTGCTGCGGGACGGAGCCGCGGCGCAATACGGATCAGACGCCATTGCCGGCGTGATCAACTTCATCCTGAAGGATGCGCCCGACGGAGCCATGCTGTCGGCTGAGCTTGGCCAATATTATGAAGGGGACGGCTTCCAATCGACATTTGCCGCCAACTTTGGCGCTGCGATTGGCGAAGCGGGTTTCTTCAACCTTTCCGGCGAAGCTTCCAGTCAGGCCTCGACCCATCGGGGAACGCAGTATTGCGAAACCTTTTTCTGCCTGGACCCCACCAGCCCGCTCTACAACGCGCCATCGGACGCCTATTATGCGGCTGCAATTGCCAACGCCCAGGACGTTCACGGCATCAGCGACGCCCAGCAATGGGGCCAGCCCAACGCTGATGCGGTGCGCTTTTTCCTGAACACAGGCTACGAGCTCTCTCCGAACGCGTCGCTCTATGCCTTCGGCAACTATTCCAAAAGCTCCGGAGACGGCACATTCTTCTACCGTTATCCGGGCAACGGCACGATCGAAAACCTGCGGCTCGCAGATGGGTCGATCTATAACCCGCTGGAGATATTTCCGGGTGGTTTTGCACCGCGATTTGTCGGTGATGTGATTGACTACTCCGTAGTCGGCGGTCTCAAAGGGGAAATCTGGGGCGGCCTGACGTATGATCTCAGCGGCCGCCTGGGGAATTCAAAGGTCAAGTATACGCTGACCAACACGATCAACCCGTCCCTGGGCCCAGACTCTCCAACGGAGTTCCGTCCGGGGAATCTGATCAACGAGGAAATACAGTTCCAGGCGGACTTCGGAAAAGAGTTCGAGATCGGACTGGCGGAGCCTTTGCTGTTTGCTTTCGGGCTCAGCTATCTCGACGAAACATATGAGATCGTTCAGGGCGCTGAAGACTCCTATGTGGCGGGACCTTACGCGCTGCGCGATCCGTGGGATCTCTGCACCGGCACGGGGACTGCCGCTGTCCCCACCGCAGCCGGCGCGGCCGCCATCGCCAATGGCTCAACGCTGAACTGCGCAAATTCGGCCGATCCGGTCTACCGGGTCGTAGGGGTCGGCGCCAACGGATTCCCGGGCTATTCCCCGGAATTCTCCGGCGAGTATGCCCGCGACTCTTTTGCCGTCTATGCCGATGTCAGCGCCGATCTTACCGAGCGGCTTTTCCTTCAGGGCGCCGTTCGTTTCGAAGACTATTCGGACTTTGATTCTGAAGTGGTCGGCAAACTCGCCGGGCGGTTCAAAGTGACGGACGCGATCAATCTGAGAGGATCGCTCGGCACCGGATTCCGGGCGCCCTCGCCGGGCCAGCAGGGGACAACCAACGTCTCGACCCGCCTGCCCGATGGGGTGCCGGTGGCAACGGGTCTCTTCCCTGCGGGTGGACCGATCGCTGCAGCTCTGGGCGCTTCGCCGCTTTCACCGGAAAAGTCGGTCAACTACACGCTGGGCGCGACGGGAAGTTTCGATGCGTTCACCCTCTCCATCGACTATTATCGCATTGATCTGGAAGACCGGATCAACGCAATCTCGACACAGACGGTTTCGACCAGCCCGACGGCCGGCGCTTCCTATCAGAACTACCTGCGCCTCGTGGAGGCCGGGGTGGCGGGCGCTGAAACCATCGGCGGGGTATTTTATTTCCAGAACCTTTTTGACACAAAGACCGAAGGGGTGGACGTCGTTGCCACATACGCGCTCGGCTGGGCCAATGGATCGAGCACCAGCCTGACGGGCTCTGTGAACTACAACAAGACAGTGTTCGACGGGCCTGTGCCCACCGTCTTCAACGCGGAAAGCCAGTACGACTTTCTGGAGGGGACCCCCAAATGGCGCGGCGTATTTTCCGCCAAGCACGAAACGGGTCCGTTCTCTTTCCTCGCGCGTGCCAACTACTATGGCTCGGCAACCAACTCGGACAATGTAGGCGGGACGCTGCTATATCAGGAGTTTGACCCCGTCGTGCAGGTCGATCTCGAGGCGACTTACACATTCCAGGAAATGTACCGGATTTCTCTGGGCGCCCGGAATATCTTTGATCAGTATCCGGATCCAAGCGTACTGCGAGGCGATAGCTGCTGCGGACGGATCTATATGTCGGACTCCGTCGTCGACTGGCAGGGCGGGTATTATTACCTGAAGGGCGTGGTGACGTTCTGACACGAGCACTCCGGCGAGCGGCCGGGCTTTCGTAAACGACATTTGCGGAGAGGGGGAGGCAGAGGCCGCCCCCTCCCAATCTTTTGTTACGAGCCTGCCCCGTTCTGTTTTCAAAAACAAGGGAAAACGACATTTCATCATGCTTGGTTCTGAAGCCGATTTTATTCAGGTGATACAGCTGATCAGCGTACTGCTTGTAGCAGGTCTTATTGCCGGTTTTGTTGCAGGGTTGTTCGGTATTGGTGGCGGCTTTGTCGTCGTCCCTGCCCTGCTGCTCGTGTTTGAATTCTTCGGGGTGCCGTCTGCAACGGCGACCCATATTGCCATCGGGAGCTCATTGGCGACCATCATCGTGACCTCTGCACGGTCACTGCAGGCGCATAACCGGCATGGCGCGGTGGACTACAAGGTTCTCCGGGACTGGACGCCCTGGCTGATGCTTGGCGCTTTCTTCGGGGTCCTGCTGGCAGGCTTCATGGATGGCCAGTCGATGAAGTGGATTTTCTCAGGCGGGGTTTTCCTGATGGGATTACATTTCATCTGGCCCGTTCTTCAACCCAAGGAGCCGGTTGTCCGCGACATGCCGGGTGGGCTCGTCCGCGCCTCGATTGCGACTTTTCTGGGAAGCTTTTCTGCCTTGTTGGGCATAGGCGGCGGAACAATCGCCGTGCTCGTGATGACAGCCTGTGGCCGCTCGATCCATCAGGCGGTGGCGACGGCGGCGGGATTTGGCATTGTCATTGCCCTGCCCGGCGCTTTGGGATTTGCGATCCTGGGGCTTGTAAGCGAGGAAGTGCTGCCTGTGGGCTCGTTCGGCTATATCAATCTTCTGGCTGTTGGCGCGATCTCAGTGATGTCATTCATCACCGCGCCGATGGGGGCCAAGCTTGCGCATAAACTCAACGGGCCCGTCCTGAAAAAGGTTTTCGGCATTTATCTGGTGTCGACATCTGCGATCGTTCTTTTCAATTCTCTGGGAAACTGAGACGGCTGGCCTGCCAGGCAGAAGGGCATTGCGGGGTGAGGGCTCTACATCGCCGCCACTGGTCAAGCCGCTGACCCGCTCTAGTTCCGCCCCATGACCGACCAACACACTTCCCGAATTGCCGTTATTGGCGCCGGCATAGCGGGCCTGACCTGCGCCTCGAAACTGGCCGAGGCGGGCATGCTCGTCGACGTGTTTGAAAAAAGCCGGGGTATCGGAGGCCGCATCGCAACCCGGCGGACCGAAGAAGGCGTTCATTTCGACCATGGCGCGCAGTATTTCACGGCCGCGACCCCAGCTTTTCAGGATTTCACCGCCAAGCAGCTGCACGCAGGCACGCTGGAACGCTGGCGGCCCGAAGGAAGGCCCGAGACCGCCCGTTCAGATTGGCTCGTGGGACGGCCCACGATGAACGCGTTCCTGAAACCCCTTGACAGCGGTTTCGCGGTCGCGCTGGGGATTCAGGTCGAGGCGATACTGCCCGCGCCGGGCGGATGGTCGCTGCGCATTGCAGGCTCTGACACCGCAACAGATTATAACGGCGTTGTGGTGACCGCGCCCTCGCCCCAGGCCAAGATACTGACTAGGGCGTCTGAAAAGCTTCAGGCGCGTCTCGACGGTGTCGACGTTGCGCCATGCTGGGCGCTGATGCTGTCGGCCCGCCAGACAGGCCAGTCTGATCGTTCAATCCTGGAAAACCCGCATCCCGATATTGCCTGGATGGCGCGCAATACCTCAAAGCCCGGCCGCAATACGCAACCCGAGACTTGGGTCATTCATGCGAGCGCGGAGTATAGCACGCACCATCTGGAGGCAGAGCCCGGCGCCGTTGCCGCGCATTTGCAACAGATCGCCCTGCCGTTGATCGGTCTTCCGCAAAGCGCTGTGATTCAGGTAATGGGTCACCGTTGGCGGTATGCCCGCACGATCCGTGCAGCCGGAACGCCGTTCCTGTCGGATGAAACCGGCACGCTGCTTGCCGCAGGCGACTGGTGCCTCGGCGCGCGCGTGGAAAGCGCTTTTGAAAGCGGCAGGGCGGCCGCTGAGTTTCTTGCTGGAAAGCTCGACCGCCGGGACTGACCCAAGCCATCACTATCAGAAAATTCCGGAAACAGAGCCATGAACCGGACAGACCCGGACCGCGAAATGCGTAATGAGGGCCACTCGCAGCTGGCGCCACCCTACACACCCGTTCAGGCCCCCGCCCTGTTGGACTGGTTGCCAGGCCGGGCGGGCGCCCTGGAGCGCCTCAACGATTTTGTGCCCTTTGCTGGCCAGGACTATGCCCGAAGCCGCAATTACGATCTTGGGCCTGAACGCCGCGTCAACATATCGGCGCTGTCACCATGGCTCTCGCACCGGGCGCTTCTGGAGGAGGAGGTGCTTGCCGCCGTCCTCGCGCGCCATACCGCCCATGAGGCAGATGCCTTTATCCGGGAAGTCTTCTGGCGAGGATATTTCAAAGGGTGGCTGGAGCACAATCCGGACGTTTGGCAGCGTTACAAGGCAAGCCTTCTGGCGCTCGACGCGGAACTGGAAACCTGCAGGGAATTGCGAGCGCGCTATGACGCCGCAATAGGTGGCCGGTCGGGAATTGACTGCTTTGATGCCTGGGCAACCGAACTCGCCGAGACAGGATATCTGCACAATCACGCCCGGATGTGGTTTGCGAGTATCTGGATTTTTACCCTGAAACTTCCTTGGGAACTTGGCGCAGATTTCTTCCTCCGCCACCTTCTTGATGGCGACGCTGCGTCCAATACGTGTTCATGGCGCTGGGTGGGCGGGCAGCATACGCCGGGGAAGACATATCTGGCTCGCGCGGATAATATCGATCAGTACACACTCGGTCGATTTGAACGCGCTGAAAACCTTGCTCAAGAAGCAATAGCGCTGGAGGAACCGGCGCTTCCTCAGCCCGCAGCCATTCGCCTGCCCCAGACGCCGCCGCCCGGCACGCCGTTCGCGCTGCTCGTCACGGAAGCGTATCTTTCTGCGGAGATGCTGCCCCTCGCCCAGGCGCCGGATGTTATTTTTGTCCTGCCTGGGCCGATCAGCAGAGGCCGCTGGCCGAGCAGCCATAGGGTGACCGAATTTACCCGGGCGCTGATCGAGGATAGCGCGCGCCGGGCGAGCGCGGCCTATGGCGTGGAGGCTGTGAGGTTGCCCGCTGACAGATGGCCATTTGCGCTGGAAGACGAAGCTGCCCGGCGAAAGCTTGATCTGATTGTGACCAGTTATCTGCCTACGGGACAGGTGCGGGATCATGTCCAGGCCGGATGGCCGGAGGGGCTCCGTCGTCAAGAGATCGCCCGACGCTACGACCAGCTCGTCTGGCCTCATGCAACGGCCGGTTTCTTTCGGCTGAAGAAGGAAATCCCGCGCCTTCTGGATGCGCTTGTATCCTCCAAGGATCGCTGAAGCAGAACACTTGTGCATTTTCCCCAGCGGACTCATAGGTCCTCTGCGAGATCAACCTCGTTGTTTTCCACTTTCCCTGATGCTGGTGGCCCTTCTGGTCTGGCGTTTGGCGCCCCGTGGTTTTCAATGCAGTGATACAAGAAATAATTGGAGCTGGAGCATACGATTGATGAAGAAATTCCTGGTGTTTCTGGGATCGGCTCGCGACAGCACGCCGCCCCACCCTGCCCGTCTCGGACTGCGCGTGGCGCGCCAATGTGAAATTCGCCTTCGGGCGCTGGGCCAATCGGTTGAGCTGATCGATCCTCTTTTGTTTGAGCTCCCGGTGATCTTCAAACCTCACTTCTCCTACGGAAAAAACTCGGTCCCGGAAGCGCTGGCTGCGCTGGCGCGCAAGATTGACGCTGCAGATGGCTATGTGATGGTCAGCCCGGAATATAACCATTCCATGAGCCCTGCCCTGGCGCATCTCCTGAACCATTTCGGTAGTTCACTCTTTTCCTACAAGCCCAGCGCCATCGTAACCTATTCTGCGGGGCAATGGGGCGGCGCCCGCGCAGCTGTTGGTATGCGCACATTCCTTGCAGAACTGGGTTGCCTGCCTGTTTCCGCCATGATCCATCTGCCCAAAGCTCAGGATATCCTGAACGAGGCGGGGGATTTTTCTGAAAACATCGACGTAAAATCCTGGTACGGATATTTTGACCGGACCCTGACGCAGCTGGAATGGTGGGCTGCAGCTGCCCAAGCGCACAGGTCGGCCGCAGGCCTTCCTGGCGCTGCGCCAACGTTTGGGCGGGATCCTTCTCAGCGCAATACCCCATAACAACGTTCGGTCCGATGTCGCCAGTACACTTTCAGAGGGTCAGCAATAGCCCGGCCGTTCGATATCCAGCACCATGACGAAACGCACCTCCCCGGTATCTTCGATGGGCGGAGAGCGATGCAGGATGCGGCTGGAAAAGGCGCAGCGTTGGCCGAGCAGCATGGCTACATGGAACGTGCCCATTTCCCGTATATCCCCGCCGTCGATCGTCCATTGCGTTCCGCGGCCCAGATAGGACGTGATCAGACGAAAGTCGGTTTCGTCCTTGTGAAATTTCCGGCAGGCATCGTCAGTCACGTATTCGAGCCGGAGCGTGTAATCTGCGTCGATCGCCCGCAACGGGGCGAGCATGGCGATGACATCTTCTGCCACGCAGTCCTTCACCAGGCCTGGCCAGGGCAATGCTCTTAGGCAAACATCGAGACCGGCGAGGATCGCATCCGCTGAACCAGCTATCCGGATGTCTTCAATTGCGGAAAAATCGGCGCTCTCGAAGGCCAGCTGGGCCGCCTCGCTGACAGGCCGCTTCCAGACAGCAAGTTCGGCCGTTCCGTCAAGACCAGTGGCAAGCAGCGCGTCAAACCCTTTGCATTCGCAGACCCGCCCTTCCGCGGAGGGGTGACCGCTCTCAATTCTCACAGTCGTTTCCAAGAACACACCTTGCGTCACGCCAAGAACAATTTATGTTATACAATAACATTTTTTAGCCTGTCGAGGCCTTCATGTCACTTCCTGCCAAACTTCCCGTCACCGTTCTCTCCGGCTTTCTCGGCGCCGGAAAAACCACGCTCCTCAATCACATCCTGAACAATCGGGAAGGCCGCCGTGTTGCGGTCATCGTCAACGATATGAGCGAGGTGAACATTGATGTCGAACTTGTACGCCAGAATGGCGCAGGCCTGTCGCGCACCGAAGAGGCGCTTGTGGAGATGTCCAATGGCTGCATCTGTTGCACCCTTCGAGAAGACCTCCTGAAAGAAGTTGCCCGTCTCGCCGAGGAAGGCCGGTTTGATTATCTGCTGATAGAGTCCACAGGGATTTCTGAACCTCTTCCGGTGGCGGCAACATTCGACTTCCGGGACGAGGCAGGCTTCTCGCTTGGAGACCTGGCGCAGATCGACACAATGGTGACCGTTGTCGATGCGGCCAATATCCTGAAGGACTATTCGAGCACGGATTTTCTAGCAGACCGGGACGAGAACCTCGGGGAAGACGACCAGCGTCCGCTCGTCCAGTTGCTGGTGGACCAGATCGAATTTGCAGATGTCATCGTGCTCAACAAGGTGAGCGCGATTGCACCAACCGATCTTGAGATCGTCCGCCAGCTGGTTCGTTCTCTCAATTTGGACGCAGAAATTGTGGAGACAGATTTTTCAGATGTTCCACTGGGCGCCGTCCTGGGAACGGGCCGGTTCGATTTTGACAAGGCACATCAGCATCCCCATTGGGCCAAGGAGCTCTATGGCTTTGCAGACCATGTGCCCGAAAGCGAGGAGTATGGAATCGAGAGCTTCGTTTACCGGGCGCGACGGCCATTTGATCCGGCGAAATTTCACGCTTTCCTCAATTCGGCCTGGCCGAATGTGGTTCGGGCGAAAGGCTTTTTCTGGCTGGCAACCCGGCCGGACTGGATGGCGGAGGTGAGCCAGGCCGGCTCGCTGGTGCGGCATGAGCGGATGGGGCGCTGGTGGTCTGCCGTGCCCGCAGACCAGCGCCCCGACACGCCTGAGGTGTTGGACTATCTCGAACGCGTCTGGGACGCGCGGTTTGGTGACCGCCGGCAGGAAATCGTGATGATCGGGATTGGAATGGACAAGGATTTCCTCACCGCTCGGCTGGATGCTTGCCTGACGGATCCCGGGCCTCTCGCAAAATCCGGGAAAATCCTTGCCCGGAGCGATCTGGAAGACCCCTTTGCAGCCTGGGCCTGACGCAGAGGGATAGTTGCGGATCAGCCCGACTGCTTCGCTGCAGTGAAGGCCTGCATGCCCGATATTCCGGGCTGGGCCCGGCCACTGGTATTCATGGATTTTCGTCGAAAAAGCGCGAAGACACAGCTCTGTAGTCCGCATCCGCATGCAGCTGGGATGGGCGGGATCCTCAATTGCCGCTGAGCTGCACTATGCCCGCCCGCCTGAGAGTGTAAAAGTTAAAGGGGTTAGCGCCCTCTATCCTGCGCGCTGCGCATTCTGGCGCGGGCAGAAGGCAATTCAGGGCCGCAACAAATGGAGTAAATGAAATGACAAACCTTCTTG
>JBKBRT010000061.1:0-14327 GCA_046291585.1 Hyphomonas sp. | reverse complement strand
CCCAGATGCTCCTTGGGCGTCACATAGCAGAGCATGGAGGTGCCAAACCACCCGATCATCGCCGCGCCGATGCCCGACGTGATATGATCATAGCCCGGCGCAATATCCGTCACCAGCGGCCCGAGCGTGTAGAAGGGCGCCTCGCCGCACAGCTTCAACTGCTTGTCCATATTGATCTTGATCTTGTGCATCGGCACATGGCCGGGCCCTTCGATCATCACCTGGCAACCCTTGGCCCACGCCACCTTCGTCAGCTCCCCGAGGGTTTCCAGCTCGGCAAACTGCGCCGCATCATTGGCGTCGGCAATCGCGCCCGGCCGGAGGCCGTCGCCCAGCGAGAAGGACACATCATACGCTCGCATGATGTCGCAGATGTCCGAGAAATGTTCGTAGAGGAACGATTCCCTATGGTGGGCCAGCATCCATTTGGCCATGATTGATCCGCCCCGGCTGACAATGCCGCAAACGCGCTTGGCCGTGAGGTGAATATACGCCAGCCGCACGCCGGCATGAATGGTGAAGTAATCCACGCCCTGTTCGCACTGCTCGATCAACGTGTCGCGGTAAACTTCCCAGGTGAGATCCTCAGCAACGCCATTGACCTTCTCCAGCGCCTGATAGATCGGCACGGTGCCGATCGGAACGGGGCTGTTACGGATGATCCATTCGCGCGTGTTGTGAATGTTGCGGCCCGTCGAAAGGTCCATCACATTGTCCGCGCCCCAGCGCGTTGCCCACACCATCTTGTCCACCTCTTCCTCGATGGAGGAAGCAACGGCCGAATTGCCGATATTGGCATTGATCTTCACGAGGAAGTTTCGCCCGATGATCTGGGGCTCAAGCTCGGCATGGTTGATGTTGGCCGGAATGATTGCGCGGCCCCGGGCAATCTCATCGCGCACGAATTCCGGCGTGATGAATTCGGGAATGTCGGCGCCAAAGGAATTGCCCTGGTCGATCTGCGCGCGGGCATTCTCCAGCGCGGCGCGGCGGCCGAGATTTTCCCGCTCGGCCACATAGATCATCTCCTTGGTGATGATCCCGGCCTTGGCAAATTCGTATTGTGTCACGCGCTCGCCCGGCAGGCCGCGCAGCGGCTTGTGCTTCACGGGGAATTCCCGCGCGAGATATTTCCCCGTCGCCCCGCCATTATCCTCGGGCTTCACATCGCGCCCGTCATATTCTTCCAGACCCCCGCGCTCCAGAAGCCATTCCCGCCGATGCCGCGGCAGACCCTTTTCCACGTCGATAATGGCTTCAGGGTCAGAGTAGGGGCCGGACGTATCATAGACGCGCACAGAGGGTTCGTTCGCCGACGGATGAAGATCGATCTCGCGATGCGGCACGGCAAGCGCCGGGTCGCGCTCGGGACGGGAGTACACCTTGCGGCTGGCGGGCAGGGCGCCTGTCGTGACTTTGGGGGCGTTGAAATCGCCAGACTTTGTGGGCTTGTTCATATGGGTCTCCAGACTTCATGAAGACCCGGGAGCGTTTAGCGTCTCGGTTTCCGTTCCTACGCCGGCGCGACCCGGATCAGGTTCAAAGGGTGCTGGAGCGGTATCGGCCCCATCTCAGCGCTTTCCGTGCGCGCCCCTCGGATAGGCGCCAACATAGACGGGAAGGCACGCGGGGGAAAGAGGAAAGGCAGATCGGGCGCGAAGGGAACCTTTGATCCCGCCGCGCATTAACCAAACATGATTGTCTACCGAAGGGGCGCGAGACAGATGAAAGCATTTCACGCATTATTGACCGCACTGCTCGTGCTGTTCTTTGCCATCATGCTGATATTCCGGCTGGTCGATGGCTCGTTCCAATCAGCCGGCGCGCGGATGGACCGGATGCTGGGCGCCGCGGCGACAGAGGCGAGCGCCGCCGCCGGCGAAGTTGCCACCGCGACGGATTCCGCCGTGCAGGACATTGCCGAAGACATCGCCAACCGGCGGGATGACGAGAACTGAGTTCAGCGGGGCAGGGCGCCAGGATTATCCAATCCGCTTCCGGGTCTCCGCAGTCCAGCCCACCAGAACGTCATCGCCTGCCTCGATGACCGGGCGTTTGATCAGGGTGGGATTGCCCAGAAGAAGGCCTTCAAGCGTCACGCCGGAAGCACGCGCCTTGTCCGCGTCAGACAGGCCGCGCCAGGTGGTGGAGCTGCGATTGACGAGTTTCTCGCCGACCGCCGCGATCCAGCGCGGGAGTTTGGAGGCCAGATCAGCGTCGGCGCGAATGTCCACGAACGCGGCCGGATTGCCATCTGCCTCCAGCTCTTTGAGCGCCTTTTTGCAGGTGTCACAGTTTTTCAGGCCATAAAGTGTGGGGGGCATCGCCGTTCGCTTCTGTCTTGGTGTTTCGGGCTTGGTGCTTCGGGGGGGGCTGCCGGGCAGATATGGCGCGCGCTCGGGATCTGCAACCGGCTTACCTGACCGTGCAGTTCTGCTCAGTCTTGCGCAATGAACACTTCGCCGTCGAGATCATCGAGACGGCCCTGGAGATGCCGGCGGACATCCTGAACCGCTTCGTTGTAGATCGCCGGACCGATAAGGGCGGTCATCTTGTCCACCATCTCGCCGGCCTGAAAATCGGAGATGGGAATGTCGAAATCCTGCGCGGAGAGCTTCCGCAATACGTCCACCAGGTGCTGGCGGCGCTCGGGCGAGAGCGTGAGCTTCTTCATTCCCGGACCACGCCGACGATGGGGCCCATGTCGAGGCCCGTTTCGTTGCGCTCCAGTGCCGGGACATATGCTTTGGACACGGCGCCATCGAGATACAGCGCGTTGGGCGTGCCCAGCTCGTCACGGAACAGGCGGGCGAAGGAGTGGAAGTTCACGGGCACGTCGCTGATGACGAAATAGACCTGACGGCCATCTTCACTCACCCCAACCCCGTTGCGGCGGCGCAGGCTGGTGCCATCGGGATTGAGGTCTGGATGCAGCTGGCCATCGATTACCAGCATCGGACCAGACTGGGTTGCATAGCGCGGCGGGGCGTCCCTGAAGCGCTCATCAAAGGCAAGGGTTTCCGAAACGCCGGTCCTGCCGCCATCGATCCAGAAGACGCCATTGGGCAACATGCCGAAATTGCCGGGACCTGGTGAGCGGACTAGGTTCATCTCCGCCTTGCCTTCCTCGATATAGAGGCCGACCGGGCGGCGATCGTCATGGTACATGCCCGCATTCATCGCGAAGACCAGGCTTCCGCCCTTTGACGCCACATGATTGGCCAGCCGGTCGAACTGGCCAAACGGCGCCCCGGTTTCATCGCGAAGGAACAGGCGGACGGTGTCCTGGGAGGCGTCGAAGCTGCACACCAGATAGGGCAGGTTCTCAAAGCTGCGCGACTGGCAGGGGCCTTCTGCCGCTTCGCTGCAGGCCGAGAGAAAGGTGCCGCCCAGGGCAAGGACAAGGAAACTCAAACGCATCATATTCAGGTTAGTCATCGCCCGGGAATTCGCAACTGCGCCATATGCGGGCGGCAGCAGGGTGAGGGTTGAACGGTTCGCCCTGCCGGTTAGCCTGTATCGGGCAGCGAAGCGGTTCCTTTACCCGATCCGGTTATCATTCTGTCAAAGGGAGCGTCCATGAACCCGTCCACCGTCGCCCGCGCGCCGGCGCTGCACCCCCTCCTGCAGAAGCTGGGTGGATCACCTTTCGTGATCACGGTCTTCCTGTCGGCGGCTCTGGTTTTCCTCGTCCAGCCGATGTTTGCGCGGATGGCCACGCCGCTGCTCGGCGGCTCGCCGAATGTATGGAATGTCTCGCTCGTCTGTTTTCAGGCCGCGCTTCTGGCGGGCTATGCCTATGCGCATTTGCTGACGCATCTGGTGAAGACTGTGCGGGGGCAGGTGATGGTGCACGGCGCGCTGCTTGTGGCGGCCGCCCTGGTGTTGCCTTTTGAGCTTACAGGGGTGTTCGGCAGCCCCGACCCGGCGCGGCCCGCCTTGTGGTTGATCGGGGTATTTGCCCTCTCGATTGCGCCGCCTTTTGCGATCATCTCGGCGACCGCGCCGCTGATCCAGGCCTGGTATGCCCGCACCGGCCGGGCGGATGCCCATGATCCATATTATCTTTATGCCGCCAGTAATGCCGGCTCGCTGCTCGGGCTGGCGGTCTATCCGCTGCTGCTGGAGCCGCTCGCGCCGCTGGCCGGGCAGGCAATGGCCTGGTCGGTGGGGTATGGGGTGCTGCTGGTCCTGCTGATCGGATGTGGCCTGCTGACGATGCGCTCCCCGGCGCCGGTTCTGGCAGATACCGGGGCAGAGCGGGACGGCGCGCCGCTGGCAGATGGCCAGGCCGCGCGCTGGCGCCAGCGTGCCTGGTGGCTGGTTCTGGCCTTTGTGCCTTCCAGCCTGCTGGTGGGTGTGACGACACATATCGCGACCGATGTGGCCAGCGCGCCCTTCCTCTGGGCGCCGCCGCTGATGCTTTATATTGCTAGCTTCATCGTTGTGTTTGCCAAGAAACCGGTCATCGGCCGGGCGCTCTCTCTGGCAATCCTGCCTGTGTTTGCCGGCCTGGCCCTCTTTGCCCTGACGAAAGTGTCAGGGGTGCCGACCCTGCTCAGCTTCATCGTGCATCTCGGCGCGCTTTTCTTTGCCGCGGTCGCCTGTCACGGGCTGATGGCGGACGACCGGCCCGAGACGGGGCGGCTGACGGAGTTTTATCTCCTGATGTCGCTCGGCGGCGTGCTCGGCGGGGCCTTCAACGCGCTGCTCGTGCCCGTGATCTTCAACAGCGTAGCGGAGTATCCGCTGATGTTGCTCGCGGCCCTGCTTCTTCTGCCGCAGCGATATTGGCTCGGGCCGACCTGGATGGTGGTGATGGCGGCGGTTGCGGCGGGGACAGCCGGGATCGCTTTTTATGTATATGATGTGCCCGCTCTGGCGCAGCAGCCTCAGAGGTCTTTCTTCATCCTGCTGACAGTGTCTCTCATCCTGCTGTATCTGGTGCGCAGGTCGCGGCTGGCGAGCGTGTTGGTAGCCGCCTCCATCTGGGCAATCGGCGTGGCGGCGAGCCCGACAGCGGGAGCATATTCCGAACGCGGATTTTTTGGCGTTGTCAAAATTCATGACCGCGACGGCTACCGCGTCATGGTGCATGGCACAACGCTGCACGGCGCGCAGGCGCTCGGCGAAGAGGCTTGGCGCCCATCAACCTATTATGCGCCAGAAACGCCGATCGGGCAGGTTTTTGCCGCCCACACCCGCCCCGGTCGGGTCGGCGCGGTCGGACTCGGTGTAGGCTCGGTGGCCTGTTATGCCGGGCCGGGACAGCACTACACATTCTTCGAGATTGACCCCATCGTGGCACGTCTCGCCCGAGACACCGAGCGCTTTACATATCTCTCGGAATGTACGCCGGATGTGGACATTGTCCTGGGCGATGGCCGGCTCACTCTGGCTGACGAGCCTGAGAGCGCATTCGACATTCTGCTGATTGATGCGTTCTCTTCCGACTCGGTGCCGGCGCATCTGATGACGCGGGAAGCAGTGGCGCTGTATCTGTCACGGCTGAAGGAGGATGGGGTGGTCCTGATGCATGTTTCCAACCGCTATATGGCACTGGAAACGGTGGTCGCGCGGATTGCCGGGGAATTGGGCGTCCCCGCGCGGGCCCAATATCATACGTCCCGGGAAGAAGGTTACCGCGCGCAGTCGAGCGTTGTGGTCGCCCTTGCGCGGAATGATCTGGCCCTGGCGCCTCTGGACGCAACCGGCGCCTGGAGCGTGCTGGAAAGCGATCAGGGCCGGGCGTGGACGGACGATTATTCCAATATTCCCGGCGCCATCTGGGACCGGCTGGTTCACAAGAAGCGCTGAGAATGAGGGCGGCCTAGCCTTCGGCGCCGTCCGCAGGCGCCTGCTGCTGGCGGCGCAGCTCGCTCGCGCGGACCTTGACGCTCTCGGAGCGAAGCTGGCCGCAGGCGGCGAGGATATCGCGGCCGCGCGGCGTGCGGATGGGGGAGGCGTACCCCGCCCGGTTCAGCACTTCGGCAAAGGCCTCTATCGTTTCCCAATCCGAACACTCGTAAGGAGAACCGGGCCAGGGATTGAAGGGGATGAGGTTGATCTTCGAGGGCACGCCCTTCATCAGCTTCACCAGATCCCGCGCTTCGGCGAGCGTGTCGTTGACGCCCTTAAGCATGACGTATTCGAAGGTGACGCGCTTGGAATTGCCAAGGTCGGGATAGGCGCGGATCGCTTCGAACAGGGTCTGGATGTCGTATTTGCGATTGAGCGGAACGAGCTCATTGCGCAGATCATCATTGGTCGCATGCAGCGAGATGGCGAGCATCGCGCCGGTGCGCGCGCCAAGTTCAGGTATCTTCGGGGCAACGCCCGCGGTCGACACGGTGATGCGGCGCCGGCCTATGGACATGCCATCGCCATCGGAAATCGTGTCGATGGCCTCGGCGACATTGTCGAGATTGTAGAGGGGCTCACCCATGCCCATGAAGACGATATTCGTCAGGCGCCGCTCTTCGATGGAGCTTGGCCATTCGGAAAGCGCGTCGCGCGCGATGATGACCTGCTGGACGATTTCCTGGGCCGTCAGATTGCGGACAAGAGCCT
Source organism: Hyphomonas sp. (assembly GCA_046291585.1). GTDB lineage: Bacteria > Pseudomonadota > Alphaproteobacteria > Caulobacterales > Hyphomonadaceae > Hyphomonas. The sequence continues at coordinate 7,757 of JBKBRT010000061.1, read as the reverse complement.
GTGTACCGGTATGGCAGAAGGTGCAATTGAGGGTACAGCCAACTTGGCTGGAGACGCACAGTGCCCCGGCTTTGCCAACATCCGGGATGTAGACGCTTTCGCCTTCTATCCCGGGGCCGTAGCGCGTCAGCCATTTCTGGGTGCCGTCCCGGCTGACCTGATGGTCGGCGATTTCTGGCCGCTCAACCTCGAATTTTTCCGCCAGTTGAGCGCGCAGATCCTTGGCTATGTCGGTCATCGCGGCAAAATCGGTGACGCCGAAATGGTGAATCCAGCGCCGGATCTGACGCGCGCGCATGTTTGCCGCCTTTGGCTCCAGACCAAGGGCATCCATTTCTGCCTTGAGCGCGGGAACCGAAAGCCCCGTCAGGCGTTTCTTGCGTGGCAAAGCACTATTCGGGCGGCTGATGTTCAGGGTCACAGTCATGGACGGGCCTATAGCACGAGCCTCCCCACAAATAAAACGGCGGGAACATGGACAGAGTTTAACGCGCCAGAATTTGAAAATCCCTTCATTTACTTGGGAAAATCAAAAAAAACAGCCGTCGGTTGGCTTCCATTCAGATTGGCCATGCCACAGGCGGCAATGTAACTTCATGCAAAGGGAGTCATTCTCATGAAGAAATCAGTTCTTATCGCGGCCGCGCTCATGCTGCCGATCCTCCATGCCTGTGAAACCGGCCCAAGCCAGCGTGTGCTGACCACCGGCGCTGCCGGTGCGATCCTCGGCGCAGGCGCCGGTATGATGGCTGGCGGCGATGACCGCCGCAACGCCGCCATCGGCGCTGCTGTCGGCGCCGTCGCGGGCGCGTCTGTAGGCGTCTACATGGACCGTCAGGAAGAAAAACTGCGCCAGCAGACCGCCGGCACGGGCATCGAAATCGAGCGCCAGGGCGATCAGATCGCACTGACCATGCCGTCGGGCATCTCCTTCCAGCAGGGCAGCGCCCAGATCCAGCCGACTTTCTTCCAGACGCTGAATCAGGTCGCCGCAACGCTCAACGAGTATCCCTCGACCGCCGTTGACATCCGTGGCCACGCCTCGTCGGAAGGCGCCCGCGATTTCAACCAGCGTCTCTCGCAGCAGCGCGCGGACGCCGTTCGCAGCTACCTGACCAATCAGGGCGTCCAGTCCGTTCGCATGTCGGCCATCGGCATGGGCATCGACTACCCTGTGGCAGATAACTCCACAGAAGCGGGCCGGTCGCAGAACCGCCGCGTCGAAATCATCCTGACGCCGGTTACGCAGTAATCGCTACAGGTTCGGGCAACCGAACAGGAAGCGGCGGTCACCTCAGGTGGCCGCCGCCTTTGCTTTTGGCTTTGGCCGAAGCAATCAGCGGCAGGCTTCCTCAGCCTTGGCGATCGCATCGGCAGAGCCACTGAGAGAAAAGCGATAGGTGACATTCGTGCCGCGGGCCGACTGGCCTGTGACGGTCAGGCTTGAGCCCTTCTTGAGCGCGTCGACAATTCGGGGATCGTCGGCGTCCTCGGCGAAGGCTTCCCCGCCAACGGCAAACATCTGCCAAGACGATCGGCCGATTGTGGTTTTCGGGGCCTTGTCCGTTTTCAGATCATAGGTGACTCGGAAGCTGGGCTGGTTGCGGGCCTGCCCGGATTTCCAGCTCGTCACATAATACCAGACATTGCCATGGGTGACGGAAGAGGGGGATTTCGAGTTCGCCTCGGTGGCGGCATAGCAGAGCAGATCGCCGCCCTTTTCCTCGGTGAACACGGCCCAGTCTTTGAACCGGCCAACGGCCGAGGGTTCGGCGGCGGCTGGCCCTGCCAGAAGGCCCGCCAGGATCACGAGACCGAGAGCGCGTCCGGGAGATGTCGTTTTGTGTTGCATGTTGAATAAAATACTCTCAAAGTGTTTCTGAGGCTGCCTGATCCATACACCGGGGGCATTCTCAAGCAAAACACCTGAAACAAGCACAGCTGGGAAATTAAAGTGTCATGGTTGCCTTGCGGTTCCTGAAGACTGACAATGAGTCCCCGGCTCCCCGAAAGGCAAAGCGCGTGTTTGATAACACCGTCCGCTCAGCAGACCCCGTGATGCGGGAGCGCCATGCCGACCAGATGGCCGCCATTGCCGAGCACCGGTGCCGGGCGGCATTTGCCGAATTATTCAGCTATTACGCTCCGCGCGTGAAGGGCTTCATGCTGCGGCTGGGCGCTGGGGACGCCGAAGCAGAAGAACTGGCGCAGGATATCATGATCACTGTCTGGCAGAAGGCGGCGATGTATGATCGGAGCCAGGCGTCTGTCTCGACCTGGATTTTCAGGATCGCCCGCAATCGCCGGATTGATGCGCAGCGCCGCCAGCGCCGACCGGAACTGAGCGCAGAGGACCCGATCCTGCAACCACCGGAAATCGAGACCCCAGACCAGACCGTCTCACGCGAACAGCTGGACAATGTCGTCCGCGCGCGGCTCACCCACCTGCCGCAGGATCAATTGATCCTCATCCAGGCAGCTTTTTATGATGGCCTCTCCCATTCCGAAATTGCCAGAACCTTCAATCTGCCGCTTGGAACGGTCAAATCGCGTATCCGTCTCGCCTTCTCGCGCCTGAAAGGTGAGCTGGAGGGGGCTGTTTAGCCCTTGTTGTGACATTCTCCCGCGATGTTGGCTTGACGAATTGCCAAACAGGACAATGTCACTCCCACGAAACGGGACTTTCTGACGATTATGACCTCTGCCTCCCCCACCAGCTTCAGTGAACTCTACATCGCCTACGCGGCTGGCTGCATCGACCCGGCTTTTGCCCTGATGCTGGAAACCCAAAGCCTGATGCGGCCTGATGTTCGCAGCTCTGTCGCGGTCAGCGAGATGATTTCGGGCAACTTTCTGGATGCCGCGCCCGCCGCGCCCATGAGCGATGACGCGCTCGACCGGACGCTCGCTGTGATCGATGCGCTGGAGGCGCCTGCCGAGATGCAGCGCATGGCAGGCAAAGCCGCCGGCAACGCGATCAATGAGATCCTCGAGCTTCCCGAGACCGTGCGCGGCGCAGCCATTGAAGCGGCCGGCAAACGGGGCTGGCAGATGATGGGCCTCGGGCTCAAGCGGTTGAAACTGGATGTCGGCTCAGCCATGGATGTTGAGCTTTACCGGATTGCGGCGGGCTCAAAGATCCCGCGCCATTCGCATGGCGGCACTGAATTCACGATGGTGCTCTCGGGCGGCTTTTCCGATGAGCGGGGCAATTATGGCCCGGGCGATGTTTGTGTGAACGGGTCGAGCGATACGCACCAGCCGGTTGCAGACGATGACGAGATTTGCTTTGCCCTTGTCGTGCGCGATGGCGGGTTGAACTTTACCGGCGTTCTCGGCGTCGTTCAGAATCTGTTCGGCGCGCGCTAGGGCCTGACCCCTCTTACTGATCAGTCTCCGGATTTCTGTCTATCCGGGCCAGGAACATGGCTCCGGCGGCGCGGCCCGTCGGGTCCGCCCGGCATGATGGGGCGGGGGCCGTATCCGCCCATAGACAGATGGCGATCATACATGACCAGCGCGCCCGCCAGGCTGACATTGATGCAAAACCGCGTCGGTATTTTGACAACATGGGCGCAGCGGGCGATCGCGGCAGCTGACAGGTTTCCCTTTTCAGGACCCAGAATATATGCCGCCTGCGGAGGATGCCGGAAGACGGGCAGGTCTACAGCGTCGTCCGTGAGCTCGATGCCGACCAGCTGGCAGCCCCTTGGCAGCTGCATCTCGTCAAGGGAATCCCACTGATAATAGGGGATCTGGCCGGCGGATTTGGATGTGTCGGCGGCGTAGGCTTCTTTGAGGTTCCGCTCGGCATCGATCGAAAACACAAAGCTTGCGCCAAAAGCATGGGCGGTGCGCATGAGGGCGCCGAGGTTCATCGGCTTGGAAATGCGCTCAGAGCCAATCGCAAAGAATCCCCGCATCAGAACGCTCCCAGGCCAAAGCGGCCGATTGCGACCACGATCAGAAGTGCGAGGGGCCCTGCCAGGGAAACCCGCCGGGCGAGCTTCAGTTGGGAAACGGGATTTGGATATTCTGCCTCAAGATGGTTCTCGGCATCGGTCGTTGCGGGGCTCCGCCCGAGGGAGAGGATCGCGGCACGGTATTCGACATCATTGGGCCCGCCGCCGAATTTTGCCGCCAGCGCCCGGCGCAAGGCCACAGAAATGATCATCCGCATCTGCGCAGCCAGCAGGATCGCAAAGACGATGATGACGGAAAGCGCCCAGAAAAGAACAGTCATAGGAAAGTTGCCACTTCAAATCGGCCTTTCCAGTCGGCGAGGCCGCGTTTCAGGCCAGAGGAATTGAAACCGGACGCGAGTTCGCCGGTTGCCGATACGCCGATCATGCCGCCATTGCCGCCGAGGCGTTTGACGTCGTCCAGCGCGCCGCTGAGGGCGGGGCCGAGCGTGGCGCCGCCATAGCGGATGCGAGCGGAAACATCAGCGGCGGCGTTGGCGCGGATGAAGTATTCGCCGAGGCCCGTGCAGGAAATCGCGCAGCGCTCATCCGCCCAGGTGCCGGCGCCGATGATCGGCGTGTCGCCGATGCGGCCGGGCGTCTTGGAGAGGACGCCGCCAGTGGAGGTGGCGGCTGCCATGTCGCCATAGATGTCGAGCGCGACGGCGCCGACCGTGCCCATCTGGACGCTGCCATCCTGGACGGTGTCTTCATCGACGGCGCCATAATAGCTCGCCGGATCGCTGACGCGGGCGAGGCCGGCGGCGCTGGCGATTGCCTGCGCGCCCTGGCCGACGATCAGGACATTGGGGGTTTTTTCCATCACCAGCCGGGCGGCGCGGATCGGGCTTTCAAAGCCTTGCAGCGCCCCCACGGCGCCGGCGTTCCGCGTGCGGCCATCCATGATCGCGGCGTCGAGTTCCCATTCCCCAGCGGTATTGGGGCTTGCGCCCTTGCCGGCCACATAGAGACCGGAGGCTTCCAGATCGATGACCATCGCTTCGACGACATCGAGCGCGGCTTCGCCGGCGGCGAGCGCGTCAGCGCCGCGTTTCAGGAGGCCCGCGATATGGGCTTCTTCGGGGCCGTAGTCGCGGCCCGGGATCGGTCCGGCGCCGCCATGGAGGGCAATGGCCCAGATTTTTGACATCGCAATGGTTCCTTTCCCCTCGCGGAAGGCTTGGCGCCTGCTCGCGGCATGGCTACCGTCTGGGAGGTAAAACAACAAGCTTTGAAGGGAGAGGCCTATGAAAGCCGTATTGTCGAAAGTGGTCGGTGGACCAGAGACGCTCGTGATCGAGGATGTGGCGGTGCCGACCCCCGGCAAGGGTCAGGTTCTGGTGCAGGTCAAAGCCTGCGGGGTGAATTATCCTGACGTTCTGATCATTCAGGACATGTACCAGTTCAAGCCGCCGCGCCCGTTCTCTCCGGGCGGGGAAGTGGCAGGTATCGTCGCCGCTGTGGGCGAGGGCGTGAGCCATGTGAAGCCGGGCGACCGGGTTCTGGCCTCCACGGGAAATGGCGGCATGGCCGAATATTGCCTCGCCGCGGCCCATGGCGTGATGCCGATCCCGGAAGGGATGCCGTTTGAAGAGGCCGCAGCCTTCCTGATGACCTATGGCACCTCCTATTACGCCATCAAGGACCGGGGCGACCCGAAACCCGGCGAGAAGCTGCTCGTGCTTGGCGCGGCCGGCGGGGTCGGCATTGCCGCCGTCGAGCTTGGCAAGGCGATGGGCCTGGAAGTGATCGCGGCCGCTTCAAGCCAGGAGAAGGTGGATTTCTGCCTTTCCAAAGGCGCCGACAAGGGCCTCGTCTATGCGCGGGAACTTGACCGCGATGGCCAGAAGAAATTCTCCGAGGACATCAAGGCGATTTCCGGCGGCGGGGTCGACATCATCTATGACGGGGTAGGCGGCAATTATGCCGAGCCGGCCGTGCGCGCGATGAACTGGGAAGGGCGCTTCCTCGTGATCGGCTTCCCGGCAGGCATTCCGAAACTGCCGCTGAACCTGACGCTGCTGAAAAGCTGCGATGTGCGCGGGGTATTCTGGGGCGCGGCGGTTGCCCGTGATCCCAAGGCACACCAGCAGAACGTCAAGGAACTGTTTGATCTCTACAAGGCGGGCAAGATTCGCCCGCACATTTCAAACTCCTATCCGATGGACCAGGCGGCGGACGCCATCCGTGAACTGCAGGATCGCAAGGCGCAGGGAAAAGTGGTCGTCACCATGTAAGCCAGCAGCTTTGGCCGGCGCAGCCTGATGGCTGCCCGGCGAAAAGTGCTTTCCCCGGTGATCCGGGGACGGAAAAAGGTTTCAAGACGTATCGGGGCGGGCCATTCCCTTTTGAGAGGGGGCCTGCCCCGATTGCGTTTGGGGCAGCCTAAAAGCTGGCGCCGGAGCGGGCGCAGCGGGGGTTTCTTCTGTCTCGCACGTGGCGGCCAGCAGCGCGCGGGTGAGCCCGGCGGAATAGTCGTGGCCGAAGGTTTCGTAGGAAACCGGCGCGGCGTAGCTGCTCGCAAAATCCGCAGGCAGATGGCGCAGGCTGACTTTTCCAAATTTCGAGATGGTGATCCAGTAAGGCACGCCGCGGCCGTAATGGGTGCGCACCCAGTCACGCAGGGCAATCAGCTGCACAAAGATCAGCGGCCAGAGAAGGCGCTGGATCAGGCTGAGGCCGGGGAGCGGGGTGGCGAAGGCGTAGTGCATCACCGGGGAGGATAGCGGGGGCGTGGGGCCCGGCGGATTGGGGGCGGTGTTTTGGAGCGGGATGTGGCGTGGATGTGGGCTGTTGAGTGTTGGACTGGACGACCTTTGTCCCTGATTCACCGGATGCAAATTGCGGTGAGAGGGCGCGCCCCGGCTCGTTCTTCGACTTCGCTTGTCTTATGGCTTTTGCGTCTGATTTGGTCAGACTGGGACCGCCGCCGGGAGTTACAGCTCCCGGCGGTGGCGAGGGTAGGACCGTGACTTCGCAGGCGCCTGGGCGCCGTTCCTGAGTGGGGTCACCCTCGTCTTTCCCATCGGCCTGAACGGATACAGGGGCTTTGAGGCCCGCATGACAAGCAGAGGCAGGAAAGATGACACTGATTACCATCGGCGTGGATGTTTCGAAAGACACTCTTGATGTCCACCTTCATCCTGACGGCGCGCACCGTCAGTTCACAAATGATACGGCAGGCTTCTTGTTGATCCTCGACTGGATTGCAGGCCGGCCCGTCGCTCGCCTCGTCTTCGAGGCAACCGGGGTCTACTCCCGGGCCTTCGAGCGTGCGATGGGCGAGGCGGGCTTTGCTCTGTGCAAGGTCAATCCGGCGCGGGCCCGGCGGTTTGCAGAGGCCTCTGGCCAGGGCGCCAAGACGGACCGGATCGACGCGGCCATGCTGGCCCGGATGGGGGCTCTCCTGCAGCCGGACGCCCGGCCGGCGCCATCTAAAACAGCGTGTGATCTCAAGGAGTTGCACATGATGCGCGCCGCGCTCGTCAAGGACCGGGCGGCGGCGAAGAACCGGGCCGCTACCCTCACCCTGCCGCTTCTGAAACGCCAGCTGCGCCAGAGGCTGGCGGCCATCGACCGCCAGATCGGGCAGATCGAGCAGGCCATGCACGCGCTCATCGAAGCCGATCCCGAGCTTGTCCGCAAGCGCGACATCCTCATCTCGATCCCCGGCATCGCTGAGCGCTCCGCCTTCGCCCTCCTCACCGGCATGCCCGAGCTGGGCGATCTGGACAGCCAGGCTGCGGGCGCCCTCTCGGGAACTGCGCCGCGAACCCGCCAGTCAGGCAAATGGAC
>JBKBRT010000060.1:0-14378 GCA_046291585.1 Hyphomonas sp. | reverse complement strand
TCGCCATCCATGACAAGCCCGGCGCGCTCGACAAACTGATGTCCCACTAGGGAGGAACAAGAATGACCCATATTCTCGCACTCATCGACGGCTCTGTGTACACGCACAGCGTCTGCGACCACGCCGCCTGGGCGGCCCGCCAGTATGGCGGCGACATCGAACTGCTCCATGTTCTCCGCAATCACCGGGGCAGTGCCCTTCCGACCGACCTGTCAGGGTCTATTGGCCTGGGTGCCCGCTCAACGCTCCTGGACGACCTCGTGGAACACGATGCTCGCACAGCCGAACTCACCAAGGAACGCGGCCGCGCCATTCTCGACGCTGCGCAGCAACGTCTGGAGAGCCAGGGCGTGGAAAATGTCAGCCTCGCCCTGCGCACTGGAGAGATCGCCGATTCCCTTGTCAAACGCGCCGGTGATCTCATCGTCATGGGCAAGCGCGGCGAAGGGGCAGACTTCGAAAAGCTCCATCTCGGCTCAAACCTTGAGCGTGTCGTGCGCGCTGTCCACCGCCCGGTCCTCATCACCAGCCGCGCTTTCAAGCCGATCAACCATGCTGTGTTTGCCTTCGATGACGGCGTAAGCGCGCGCAAGGCCCTCGAAAGCCTCATCCATTCTCCGATGGCAGACCGCCCGCGCGTAACCGTGTTCAGTGTCACAGACCCCGGCTCTGACCTCGCCAAGGGAGGCATCGCCGCCGCCGCCCGCCTCACCGAAGCAGGCTACGAAGCCGCCGCCAAAGCGCAGCCCGGCCATGCCGAAAAACTCATCGCCGAGGAAACCGAGCGCGACGGCGCCGATATGCTGATCATGGGCGCTTACGGACACTCCCGCATCCGCAACCTGATCATCGGATCGACCACCACCTCCCTCATCCGGTCGTGCCATATCCCGCTGCTGATGTTCAGGTAAGCGGCAGGCAGCAGACCCATCTTGATATCAGACCGGCGTGAAATCAAAGTTCGCGCCGGTCACTTCAAATAGACAGGCATCTACCTGCTGAGCAGCGTTGATATCGAACAGCGCAATATTGCGGCCCACATCTGAAAATGCGCTGCCGTAAATGATACCCTCAAAGCCTTCAAGCCGGAAGAATTCCGCGATCATTTGGGTTGGCGCATAGTTTGCGGTATTGTCGCTGCGCAGCACAGGCTGAGCAAATGCCCGGTCAATATCGTGCCACACCTGTTCGTCCGCATCCATATTTTGTGAGCCGGAATTACTGCCCGACAAGGTATGAAACAGTGAGCAGTCGATGACCTTCAAACTCCTGACGGTCCGGAACCGGGCAAGCGAAAGTGTCGTCCCGATCCACGGCCGGACCTCGGACATCGCCACATATTGCGATGTCGCCAGATAGAGGCAGGAGATACCTTTTGGATTGACCCGCCCTTCAAAGGCCCGGTCGATCCAGGGTTTCATACGTTCATTCTGAAGCGGCGCGCGCTGACGCTGCCCCTTTTCTGGCCCGGCTGTCCAATCGTGACCGATCTGGGCGCGCCAGAAGGCTTCACTCGAAGGGATCGTCTGCACCCGGCCGGCAATACTCTCTTTGATTCTCGACAGAAATCCTTCTCCGATATCAGAGCGTATGTACCTCTGACGAAAAAGCACCTCCTGCTTGAATTCACTATAGCTGACAGGTGGCATATTTAACCCGCCTCTTCTCTCTTTCAAACCTCGCCGCTATTTCGGCCATTATACGCGCAATATCATGAACAGGCGGAGCTTACACAACAGGCCTCATCAGGATTGCCACATCCTTGTACGGAATATGGCAGGACCAGCCTTCAGCGCCGGCAAGCCAGCGCAGGGTGGCCTCGCGGTAGAACACGACATGCGTCGGGTCTTTGGGATAATGCCAGGCGGCAAAGCGGGCATCATCTGTCTGAAAGCAGGTCATCACGCCCAGCCAGCCGCCCGGGCGCACAAGCCGTCGCAACCGTCGGAACTCCGCCGCCGGATCATAGAAATGCTCGACCACTTCGCTGCAGACGACAAAATCATACTGGCGCAACAAGGCCTCCGTATCCGGCGCAAAGAAGGGGTCATAACAGGCGACGCTATGCCCGCGCTCCGCCATCATAACGGCCAGCGCGGGCCCCGGGCCGCAGCCATAATCCAACCCAACGCTCCCGGCCGGCAAAACAGCCAGCATGGGATCGGAAAGCTTCGATAGAAAGCGCCGGTAGCCCGGATCGCTCACCTCATTCTCATGCGAGAGATAATGCGCGTACTCTGATTTCGCGTCGAGCCGCGCTGCAGGGTCAAGAAACCGCGCCTCGCACACTGCGCACCGCCAGTATTCTCGCGCGCCGATCTGCGCAAATGCTTCAGTCTCCGCCTGCTCGCAGACCGGACAGGCAAGCCGCCCCCCGCCGCCGGACGCAGCGGCGTTCATTTCCTGTCCGTGCTTTCAGACGCTGTCCGGGCAAGATAAACCGTCTGCACGACTTCCGAATGGTCATAGGGATTGCGGAACACGACCGGCTCTGCCCACGCTTCGGGGAATACCTCGCGCAAGATGTCCGTAAACGCACCGCTCGGTGCTTCATTGGACCATAGCCCAAACACACCGCCCGGCCGCAGATGCTTGGCCATCGCCTTCAGCCCCTCTGCCCGGTAAAATGCGCTGCTGCGATTGTCGAGCAACATCTCCGGCGAATGATCAATATCCAGAAGGATCGCGTCATAACTTACATTGGGGTTATCCGGATCAAATCCGTTTGGCGCCGACGCCAGTTCAAAAAAATCCCCCTGCACAAGGCTCACCCGGCGATCCGTACACAGCGCGTCCCCGACCGGCAGAATGCCCCGCCGGTGCCACTCGATCACCGGCTCCAACAACTCCACCACCGACACACGCGCAACGCGCGCATCCTTCAGCGCCGCCAGCGCGGTATATCCCATTCCAAGACCGCCTACGACCACGCGCAGCTCGCTCCCGGCCACAGCGCTCAGCGCCAGATCAGACAGCGCAATCTCCGAAACCGTAAAGACATCCGACATCAGATGCTCATCCCCGAGCTTGATCTCATACACATCCTTGGCGAGCCGCGGCTCCCATCGCCGGCGCAGCGACAAGGCGCCAATCTCGGTCGGGCAGTAATCAAGTTCTTCAAACAGGGTGTTCATACATACCTCTTGCTTATGCCTGACCGGTTCACCGCGCGCAGGTGATACACCGGAGCGTCGCCGGATCAATATCCAGCCGCGCAAGTCCGATAAACTCGCCACAATCGATACAAAAGCCGAACTCTTCGTCCTTGAGGCGCTGAAGCGTAAACTCAAGCCTGCGGATACGGTCATGCCGGCGCGCTTCGGCGGCCTGTGCCATTGCCTGAACCTGCAGCGAATCTATCCGGGAGACACGCCCGATACTCTGCTGATCCAGGTGCACCGTGGCTCTGTCGGACTTGGACAGTTTACTGACGGCAAGCAAATCGGCCAATTCCGCGCGTATCTTCGGGTCAAACCGGTCTTTTAGGAATTGCGGTGAGGGCTGCTCCACACTCATCTCCGCCTCAGGTCCGCCAGCGCAAGGTTGCGGGCTGAAGTGGGTTGCAGAATGTCTCGGGGCATACCCGAGCTTCGGCCCAGGCTTTCTTCAGTTGCAGATACCAGAGAAACTGCCTGTCTGAGTCGCCCACAAGCATTCCCTTTCCACCAAATTGGCTATTCTGGCTTCGCAGAGTCATGATGTCCACATCCTGCTGAAGAAACGGGCGGGCAATCAGGCTCGCAAACGGGCGGATCAGCGAGAGGATCGGCGTGTCCCAATAGAAGATCTGCCTCAGGACGGTCCGCTCGGCATCAATCGGTGTCAGAGCGGTGAGCCCCAGAACGGTATGCTTGCGGTTCTGAATGTATTCGGCACGCAGTCCGGGAAGCCGGAAATAAATCCGTACAGAGATTGATCCCCCGATCAGATGATAGATATCGCTGTTGACCGGAGCATGCGGCATCATCGTAAAGCCCATAGTGTCGGGTTCGAATTTCTTGGTCTTTTCCTTGAGAATGCCGCTCCCCCGCCAGATCGGCGAGCGATGGACAAACGGCGTATGCGCCGGATCAAGAAGCCCATAGACGGCGTCATCCTGATGGGCGGGAATCACAACCTTCTCCATGAACCGTACCCTGCCGCGCGGTCCGCCAAACACCGGCACGGGAATCTCAAGCTCCGATACGCCGCCGCCAGATGAAATAAATATCCAGACCAGATCCTCACTGACCTTGCATGGAAGGGCCCGCCCGTCGTCTACCGACGAAGCCGTAACATCGCCGGCGCGATGCCGGACAAAATCTATGGCCTTCCCGCAGATGATAAGCCTGCTGCTGGGGCCAACCGTCAGCTCGGCAAGCCTTGCGGCCACATACCATTGATCCCGAATAAATGCCGGAGCGTTTCCCCCTGACCGATGCTGCGCCTCGACGCCCTCATCGGTGGGCAGCTCCACAAAGCCCGCCGGTGTCATGGCCTATCTCCCGCCAGACAGGTCAGCCGAAGGCGTCAGGATCGCCCACATATTATCATTGGTTGGCAGGTTTACGCCGAAGGGGGCACGAACGTCGTATCCGGCGTCCTGCGCCATTTCTGTCAGGCTCTTCCATGTGAAGTAGTTGACATGGTCTGGCAGACGTACGCCGCACCAGTTCTTACCCATCACTCCGGCGTTTAGGGAGCCGGCATTGGGAACCTTGATAACCACCGGCGCGCCCGGCATCATCTTGGGGCGGAGCGCCTTGAGGACTTCAAGTGGATTGAATTCGTGTTCGAGATACGAATTCATCATAACGCCGCTGAACAGGTTATCTTCAAACTGTGATATTGCCCCCGCAGCATCCCCTTGGAGGCACTGCCCGCCCCGTGTCCGGAACGCCGCATCTGCTTTTGCGGCAAGACGCGGCGCAATCTCCACACCGAAGGGTCGATACCCTTCAGGTAGGTGCATAACATGCCCGCCATCACCGCAGCCGACATCCAGAACAGCGCCCGGCTTCGCCAGCTGTTGCAGAAAATTCCGGGTCTCCGGGCGCGGGAAAATATGTAGGCGCCAGCGCGTCTTTTCGTCCAGCCACTGCACGATCGGCTGGGCCTTACGGCGCCGCTTCTTCTCGGCAACGAACGTCGCGTCCCAGGCAAACTCATCTTCAAACGCGTCCTGCGCTGGCAGCGCGTCAAGATAGACGAACTGGCACGCGCCGCATTTGGCAATATGCCATGGGTCTCTGCCGATACCGGTCCGCGCAGGAGCGTTTTCTCCACAGGCGGGGCAGTTTCGCGGGATCGCTTGGGGCGGCGCGGCAAGTTCCTCTTTGGAGAGAGGTGCGTTCATTTTAGGCGTCTCCTGATGCCGGCGATCTTGTCCTTGAGCACATTCGGCGGAAGAGATTTCGCTGCGGGTACCAGTTTTACTATCTCTTCAAGGCTCGCCTTTGGGCGCGCCTGCAATGCTGAAGTCAGCAAAAAGTTTAGATTGATATCTTGCATAGCCACACTGTGAGTCATTTTTGCGAAAACGTCGCAGTCCGAGACGAACGTCGTCGGATAGATCTCACATGGGCTTGCCTCCTACTTTCCCTATAACATACCCTAGGCGCCCTGTTGGACAAGCCTTTTCGGGCAAACTGACTGACATCAAGCCAAGCTTATCTGCCTGCGGAGCGCCTCTTTTGCCGCTACGGCAAGCAGAAGACTGGCGAGCAGACACCAGACTGCCATAACCAGCAGTTGCGCCGGCAGATCAATGCCGCGATCTATGAGTATCCCCGATATGCCTGGCCCCAGAGCCGTCGCCAGCACCATCGCCGAAACAATCACCGCCCGGATGCTGCCCAGATGGCGCGTCCCGTAAACTTCCGGCCAGAGCGCCCCCAGCAGCGTGGAGGTAAACCCATAGCTGATGCCGAACAGAAACATGAAAATGTAGACACCATAAATCCCCGTCAGCAGCGCCGCCGCCAGCGTCGCAATCATCAGCGGCGCCAGGAAGAAAGGCAGCACCCTCAGCGCCCCGAACCGGTCCACCAGATACCCGCAGATCAGACCCACACCCACCGTCGTCACCGCCATCAGCGGAAACGCCCCGGCAAAGGCGAGCGGAGAATAGCCGCGCAGTTCCACCAGATGCCCCTGATGAAAAAAGACCGTCGTCCCGATGAAGGGCGGCGCCAGAATGCCTGTAAGAAGCACATAAAAAACAGGGTCGCGCAACACCTCTGCCCGTGTCCAGTGCCGGGCCGTTTCATCGGCCGCCGCCTGCCCCGGTGCGTTCGCCGGTGACCGCTCCACCTGCATCAGGACGAGGATCGCCGGCATCGCTAACAGCAGGATGACCAGCGCCGCCGCCACCCAGCTGCCCTGCCAGCCCAGCGCTGCGGATATCAGCACAAAGCTGACCGGCAACACCGCTTCGCCCGCCTGATGCCCCGGCACCACGAGAGACACCGCGCGTCCCCGGCTCGCCTCAAACCAGCGCCCGGTTTCGGTCAGTGCGATATGCGTCATCATTCCCTGCCCGAAGAGGCGCAGCATCCAGATGGCGAGGAACAGGAAAATTACATGCGGCGCAAACGCCGTCAGCAGGCAAGCGCCCGCCAGCGCAGGCATCGTGAAGCGCGCCACCTTCCATCCCGGCATCTGGTCAAGCGTCCGACCCAGCCAAGGCAGTGTCAGCGCGCTCGCCAGCGTCGCCGCCATGTAGAGCAGACCAAACTGCCCCTCCGACAGGCTGAACCGCGCCCGGAACTCGACGCCCGACAGCCCGATGAAGAAGGTCTGTCCAAAGGAGGAAAACAGCGTCAGCAGAAAACCGGCCGACAGCCATCGGGCATTGTCGCGAATGAACAGGAGCATGCCTCCTCCCTAGGCCGTGATCCCGGTGAAAGGAAGGGCGCGCGGGCGCGCATCTAAGCCTGCTGCCATCCGCTTGAATGTTCCGCAGAAGAGGGTTGCCCTCGCTGATATTTCTTATATTCATGAAATATGGAATCGAATACCGCCATCGACCAGCTCTCGGCGCTCGCCCATGCGGGGCGCCTCTCCGTGTTCCGGCTTCTGGTGAAAGCCGCGCCCGGTGGCCTGCCCGCCGGAGAGATCGCACGCGCGCTCGCCATTGCCCCCAACACCCTCTCGGCCCAGCTGACCATCCTCAACCATGCCGGCCTCGTCACCCACCGGCGCGCGGGCCGCTCCATCATCCATTCGGCCGATACGCGCGCGATCAGCGGCCTCATCCTCTACCTGATGGAAGACTGCTGCAGCGGCCGCCCGGAGATCTGCGCGCCGGTCGTCAAAGCGGCCAACGACGCCACCTGCTGCTGATCCCCCCCCAACCTCCGGAAACCTCCCCATGGGCCTGTTTGAAAAATACCTCTCCGTCTGGGTCGGCCTCTGCATCCTTGCAGGGCTTGGCCTCGGCCTCCTCGCGCCAGATGCCTTCCAGGCGCTCGCCGCGCTGGAATATGCGAACGTAAACTTCGCCGTCGCCGTGCTCATCTGGGCAATGGTCTGGCCGATGATGATCGGGGTCGATTTCTCCGCGATGCGCCGCGTCGGCGACCGGCCCAAGGGCCTCATTATCACGCTGGTCGTCAATTGGCTGATCAAGCCCTTCACGATGGCGCTTCTCGGCGTGCTCTTCTTCAAACACGTCTTCGCCGGGCTGATCCCGCCGGAAGACGCCGAAGGCTACATCGCCGGCCTCATCCTGCTGGGCGCTGCGCCCTGCACGGCCATGGTGTTCGTCTGGTCGCAGCTGACAAATGGAGACGCCAACTACACGCTCGTCCAGGTCAGCGTGAACGATGCCATCATGGTATTCGCCTTCGCCCCCATCGTCGCGCTCCTGCTGGGCGTCACCGACATCGCCGTGCCCTGGGAAACGCTGATCCTCTCGGTCGCCCTCTACATTGTCATACCCCTGATTGCCGGCATTCTGGCGCGCAACATGCTGACAAAGCGTGGGGGGGAGCCAGCGGTTGCGGCCTTTACCAGCCGCATCAAGCCGCTCTCAGTGGTCGGCCTGCTGGCCATGGTCGTCCTGCTGTTCGGCTTCCAGAGTGAAACGATTCTGGCGAAGCCGCTCATCATCGCGTTGATTGCGGTGCCGATCCTGATCCAGTCCTACGGCATCTTCGCCATTGCCTATGGGGCGGCCTGGGCCTGGAAGGTTCCGCACAAGATCGCCGCGCCCTGCGCCATGATTGGCACCTCCAACTTTTTCGAATTGGCCGTCGCCGTCGCCATCAGCCTCTTCGGGCTGAACTCCGGCGCGGCGCTGGCCACCGTCGTCGGCGTCCTCGTGGAAGTCCCCGTGATGCTCACCCTTGTCGCCTTCGCCAACCGCACCCGGGCCGCCTTCCCGGTTGAAGACTGAAGGAGTTTCTCATGCATATTCTTTTTCTGTGCGTCGCCAATTCGGCGCGAAGCCAGATGGCAGAGGGCCTTGCACGCAGCCGCTTCGGAACCCGCGCCAAAGTCGCCAGCGCTGGATCAGCGCCCACAAAACCCAACCCTTACGCCATCGAAGCCATGGCCGAGATGGGCATCGACATCACCTCCCACACGTCAAAATCCTTCAACGATCTGAACGCGGCAGACTTTGATTTCGTGATCACGCTCTGCGCTGAGGAAATCTGCCCCTGGCTGCCGGGCAAGACACAGCGCCTGCACTGGCCGATAGATGATCCGGCCAGTGATGATCCCGCCCTGACACGGGAAGATATGCAAAAGCGGTTTGCCAGGGCGCGCGACATCATCCACGCCAAACTCGCTGAATTTGAAGCCGATCACCTCAGCTGAACAGGCCACCTTGTGCTGGAATATTCCGTCTCCGCCCGCCGCATCGATACCCATGGCAGCCAGGCAATGGCGAAAGATGCGGTACTCGTTTTGGATACAGATCTTGCCGGCCGGCCGGACGCCTTCAACCCTGCCGAACTTTTCCTCGCTTCCATTGCCGCCTGCATGCTGAAGGGTATTGAGCGCGTCACGCCCCTGCTCGATTTCCAGCTCGACGGCGCCTCCGTCCACCTCCATGGTGTACGTCAGGACGCGCCGCCAAAGATGCTTTCAGTCACTTACGAACTCGTGATTGATACGGACGAACCGCCTGCTCGGCTGGAACTTCTGCACAAGAACGTCCGCAAATATGGCACCATTTCCAACACCGTCGCCGCCGCGCTCGACCTTCAGGGCACGATCCGGCGCAAATCGGACAACAGCAAAACGGAAACTCCATGATCGTCATTCATCACAATCCAGACTGCGGCACCTCCCGCAACGTCCTCGCCATCATTGAGGCGAGCGGCGCCGCGCCGGTCGTCATCGACTATCTGAAAGAAGGCTGGACCCGGCCCCAACTCCTCGGCCTCTTTGCTGCCGCCGGCCTCACCCTGCGCGAAGCCCTGCGCGAGAGCAAATCCCCCGCCAAAGAGCTCGGCCTGCTGGAGCCCGGCGTCAGCGACGAAGCGATCCTCGCCGCGATGCTGGAACACCCCGTCCTGGTCAATCGCCCCCTCGTCTGCTCCCCCAAGGGTGTGCGTCTCTGCCGCCCCAGCGAAGCGGTGCTCGACCTTCTGGAAACCCTGCCGCCCGGTCCTCTTTACAAGGAAGATGGCGAAATGATCATCAACGAGAAAGGACAGCGCATTGGCTGACCCCGACACCAAAACGCCCGCGCTCGACGAAGCCAGCTTCCACGCCATCGACCGCGACGCGCTCCTCACGCCTCCGCCCAAAACCCATCCCCCGCGCATCCTGCTGCTGCATGGCTCGCTGCGGGAACGCTCCTTCTCCCGGCTCGCCAATGAGGAAGCGGCCCGTATCCTGCAGCGGTTTGGCTGCGAGACGCGCCACTTCAATCCAGAAGGCCTCCCCCTCGCCGATGGCGCCCCCGATGATCACCCGAAAGTCCGTGAACTGCGGGATCTTGTCATCTGGTCGGAAGGCATGGTCTGGTGCTCCCCCGAGCGTCACGGCGCCATGACCGGCATCATGAAAACCCAGATTGACTGGATACCCCTTTCTCTTGGCGGCGTGCGCCCCACGCAGGGCAAGACCCTCGCCGTCATGCAGGTCTGCGGCGGTTCGCAAAGCTTCAACGCCGTTAACCAGCTGCGCATTCTCGGCCGATGGATGCGCCTCATCACCATCCCGAACCAGTCATCGGTTGCCAAGGCCTTCATGGAATTCGATGAGGCGGGCCGCATGAACCCCTCCCCCTATTACGACCGCATCGTGGACGTCATGGAGGAACTCGTAAAGTTCACCCTGCTGACCCGCGACCGCGCCGATTATCTCGTCGATCGCTACTCAGAGCGCAAGGAAAGCCCCGCCGCCCTTTCCGCCCGCGTCAACCAGAAAAGCATCTGAGCACGGAACACCCTGCCCGCCTGTTCTGTCAGGCGGGCAGCTGGTGCACATACACCTCATTATGGACAATCTCGCCCTCCTTGAGGAGCACAAGGTCAAACCCGCGCAGCTTGCCGCCCGTCCCATCAGGGCCAACGGTGCAGATCCACCGGCCACAGAACCCGCCTTCAATCGCCCACACGGCCTCGGGCACATACACCATCTCCGGCGTCGCCCCGAACAGCCCCTGCAGATACGTCCGCAGCGCGTCGCGTCCCTTCAGGCCGCCCGCAGTCTGCGGGTCCATGTAAACGGTGTCCTGCGAATAGAATGACACCAGCCGTTCGGTATCCTTGTCCGACCAGGCCTTCAGCCAGTCGGCATTGAACGTTTCAATATCCACACTCATGATCTCTAGCTCGCTTCCAGCACACGTTGGCGGTGATTGTCCGTGAAAAACTCCGGCGGCACCATCTCCGGCCCCGCCAGCACCGCCACGCCATGCATGCCGAGTGTCGGGTCGCTCATTCTCCGGTGGTGATAGGAATGACGCCGCGCCCGCGCCGTCTCGCCGAACTCCATGTCCAGCGCCGCCTGCAACTGCCCGGTAAAGCGCAGCCGCCGCATCCGCTCATATCTCTCTTCAGCATACGGCGCAAAATCCGGCGCAGCCCCCGGCCCGGCGGCTTTCAGAATATCTGACACGATCCGCACATCCCGATAAGTGATCGACAGGCCGAGGCCATTGATCGGATCATTCCACCCCGCCGCGTCGCCGATCAGCACAGCGCCCTGGGCAAAGGGTTCATCGGTCCAGCTGTCATTGTTGAAATACGCAAACAGCGGCCCCACCGGCGTGCCGGCCGCAATCGCTTCATTGGCCGGCACAGACTCAAACCGGAACGCCTCCAGAAAACGCTGCGCCCGGTCCTCGCCGGTGAACCGCCCTTTGTCCTCCAGCGCATACCCGCCATAGACGCGCACCTTCGTGCCGCCCTGCGGAAATGCCAGAAACCCGAAATTCCGCTCTGTCCCGATGGACTGGCGCGTATCATCAATCCCCTTCACATTGTCCACCAGCAGACCG
This sequence comes from Hyphomonas sp., assembly GCA_046291585.1. Lineage (GTDB taxonomy): Bacteria > Pseudomonadota > Alphaproteobacteria > Caulobacterales > Hyphomonadaceae > Hyphomonas. The sequence continues at coordinate 2,938 of JBKBRT010000060.1, read as the reverse complement.
GCAAACCAGTGATGGGGTTTGTCCTGATGCAGACCAATTCCCGCCGCGCTGCGCACGTCCGATTGCCGCCCCTCCGCCCCCACGATCAGCGGCGCGCTGGCGGTGTGGCGTGCCCCCTCATGCGTATACGTCACACTCGGCGCCGCCCCCAGCGTCACGCTTTCGATCACCACCGGCCGCAGCGCCGTCGCGCCCGCGCGTGCCGCCTCGCCAAACAGCGTCTCGCAATGATGGGGATGGCCAATGCACAGCGGCCCGGCAATATCCGGCAACAGGCCCAGCGGCACCGCCGCCTGTTCACACAGCTCCGGCGGCAGGCTCTCATCATAGGTCACATGCGAGGTAATGTGATGCCCGCCCGCGCCTTTCAGCAGATCATACAGCCCCACGCGTTTGGTCTCGGCCACGCCCCAGGGCGCGATCCATTCCCCGCGCACACGGTCCTCATACTGCGCCTGTTTTTCAAGCAGCAGGATGCTCCAGCCTGCCTTCGCCATCACCGCCGCTAGCGCTGAGCCGCCGATACCGCCACCAACAATAATCAGATCGTATTTCATGGGGCTCCCCAAATCTTCTTTATCTGTGTTAGCCAATCATCCTCGGTCGAAGGAGGCTGTCAAACATGACCACGGGGAACAAGTGTTCGATTTCTTCATCCAGGCCCGCCCGCGATAAGGGCATACGATGGACCCCGTCACCGCCCTCTTCTCCTTCTCCGTCGCTGCGCTGCTGCTGACGCTGACGCCCGGCCTCGATACCGCGCTCGTCCTGCGCACAGCGGCGGTCGAAGGCCCCCGCCGGGGCATGATCGCGGGCGCAGGCATCACGCTCGGCGTGCTGATCTGGGGCATCGCGGCGGCCGCCGGCCTTGGCTCCCTAGCCGCCCTCTCGCCGCTCGCCTACCAGGCCCTGCGCATTGCCGGCGCGCTCTATGTCCTCTGGCTTGGCGGCCAGATGATCTGGTCGGCTTACCAGACCCTCAGCCACGAAAAGGCCGCTCAGAAGGAAACCGCCGAAACCGCCCGCCAGCCCAACTGGTTCCTCCGGGGTCTGACGACCAATCTGCTCAATCCCAAGGTCGGCCTCTTCTATGCGAGCTTCCTGCCGCAATTCCTGCCGAAAGGCCATTCTGGGCCCGCAGGGCTGATTGCCTTCGGCGCGGGCCTTGCCCTCATCCACTGCGCCTTTGGCCTCATCTTCTTCGCCCTCATCACGGGCGCAGCGTCCCGGGCCAGCCGGTTCCTCGCCCGTCCCGGGGTGCGCGGGGGCATCGAGGGCGTCACCGGCCTCGTTCTGTGCGCCGCTGCGCTTCTGCTTCTGGTCGCGCACTAGCCGCCGTCAGAGCCGCTCGGCCCGGAACGCCCGCGCCTGCCAGCGCAGCGCGTCCACCTGCCCGGCCAGCGGCATTTCCGCGTCGTCGGGCGTCATCGCGCTCAGCGCGGCATACACGCTGCCCACCGCCTGCTCTGCCGCCGCCACCAGCGTCATCCCGCCATCGAGCGCGCCCGTCAGCGCGCCGGTGAAAAGGTCTCCGGTGCCATGCGGGCGCACATCCACCTTCGGGGTGCGGATACGCCAAAGCGTTCCGGCCTCCAGCAGCAGCGTATCGATCATGCCGGGCGCGTCTTCGGGGATCGCCCCGGTCACGGCAATGCGCCCAGGCAGGCTCGGCAGGCCGCGCCGCAATGCCTGCGCCACCGCGCCCGCCCCATGCGTGTCCAGCCCGGCCAGAAGCCCGAACTCGAACGCGTTGGGCGTGATGATATCGGCCATCGGCACCAGAACCTTCCGGAAAAAATCCGGCAGCGCCGCGGCAACAAACACGCCGAGGTCACTGTCCCCGATGACCGGATCGCAAATGTAGGTAAGCTGAGGATTGGCCGCCCTGGCGCGCGCGAGAAAATCGCCCGCCGCCTGCGCATTCTCCAGCGACCCCAGATACCCCGTCACCACGATCTTCGCGGTGCCCACAAGGCCGCGCTCCTCCACGCCCCTCAGCAGATCGCTCACCAGATCCGCCGGCAACACCTTGCCTCGCAGCGTGGGATAGCCCGGCCGGTTGGACAGCAGCGTCGTCGGCACAGCATAGACCGCCACCCCGTTCGCCATCATCGGATGGATCGCCGCGCTGTTGCCGACATGGCCGAACACGACCTGGCTCTGGATCGAAATGACGCTCATGGCGCAGGCCCGCTCCGGCGCGCCACCACCACCGGGTCACGCTGTCCCTGCTGGCCTATGAACCGGCCCGGCCAGCGTCAAATGAATTTTGCCCGCCACCCCTGAGGCATTTTCACGGGGCCGCAAAAACGCGCTTGCCGCGCGCAGAAGGAAATGGCACGAATACTGCCAATAGATGCTTCGGCATGCCTGGGAGGAAACAGAATGAACGTCTTGCGAACACCGGATGCGCGGTTTGACGTCCTGCCGGACTATCCCTTCGCCCCGCAGTATCTCACCGTGACCGCCGCTGACGGCACGCCCCTGCGGATGCACTATCTCGATGAAGGCCCCAGAGACGGCGAGATACTCCTCTGCCTGCACGGCCAGCCCTCCTGGAGCTTCCTCTACCGCAAGATGATCCCCCTGCTGACGGCTGCCGGATACCGCGTCCTGGCGCCTGACCTGATCGGCTTTGGCAAGTCCGACAAGCCCGGCTCAGTCGAGGACTATTCCTATTCCGGCCATGTCGCCTGGCTGGAAGAGTGGATGCTGGCGCTTGATCTCACCGGCCTCACCCTCGTCTGCCAGGACTGGGGTGGCCTCCTCGGCCTGCGCCTTGCGGGCCTGCATCCCGATCGTTTCAAACGCCTCGTCGTGGCCAATACCGGCCTGCCCGATTCCAGACAGCTGGCCCCGCAGATGTCGGAAATGCTCGGCATGCTCTATCCGCAGGTGCCCGTGCCCAGCGCCAAAGATGTCGGCGACGCCTTCCGCT
>JBKBRT010000059.1:0-14405 GCA_046291585.1 Hyphomonas sp. | reverse complement strand
CCGGAAGTTCGCCCAAAACGCGGCCTCGACTACTCGCTTGACAGGCGAGAGAGATGGCGGAAGGCAGCATCCATGACAACGGAATATTTCACATCTCCCGAGGGCCGCCGACTTGCGTTCCGGAAAATCCCGCCTGCCAATGGCGGGCCAACCCTGATCTGGCTCAGCGGCTACAGATCCGACATGAGCGGCGGCAAGGCGCAGGCGATGCAGTCCTGGGCCTGGGAAACCGGAAATGGCGCTGTTTTGTTTGACTATTCCGGTCACGGCGAATCAGAGGGCCGTTTCGAGGACGGAACAATTTCAGCCTGGCGAGAGGATACGCTGGCGGCCATCGACGCGCTGAGCGAAGGCCCCGTGATCCTTGTGGGATCGAGCATGGGTGGCTGGATGGCGCTGCTGGCCGCGCTTGCCCGGCCCGCCCGGGTCAAGGGTCTGGTGCTGATTGCGCCAGCCCCTGACTTCACCGAAAAGTTGATGTGGGCGGGCCTCAGCCTCGAGCAGCAGGAAGAAGTGATGACCCGGGGCGTGACGCTGCGCGCATCAGACTATGGCACGCCAGACCCGGTGACGAAGGCGCTGATCGAGGATGGCCGGAACTGGCAGATCCTCGACGCCCCGATCGAATTTGAAGGCCCTGTGCGCATCCTTCAGGGCATGGAAGACCCGGATGTTCCCTGGCCACACGCCCTGGAAATCAATGAACGGCTGACCTCTTCCGATGTCGTCCTTACCCTGATCAAGGATGGGGATCACCGCCTGTCGCGGGATCAGGATGTGGCGCGGCTGATTGCGGCGTGCCAGGATGTGGTGGCCTGCTGCGGAGACTGAGCCCTGCGCCCCGGCAGGCAGCCGGGCCCGTTTCAGATGACCTGAATTTCCGGGTTCAGCATTTCGGCCGGCAGGGTCATGCGGACCACGGCGCCGGTGGGCGGAAAGTCGATTTCCGTCTGTCCCCCAACATTTGTGATCACGCGGCTGATGAGGGTTGAGCCAAATCCCTTGGTGTGCTCGTCCACCGGCGCCGGAGGCGGGCCGCCGGTTTCGCGCCACTCCAGATGCAGGCTCTCCTGCCCGTCGGGATCCGGCGGGGCCATCCGCCAGGCGAGGGAGACCTTGCCGCCGGGCACGCTGAGCGCGCCATATTTGGCCGCGTTGGTGCCAAGCTCATGCAGCAGGAGGCCCACCACCACCAGCGTCTGGCCACCGACAGGAACGCGCGGGCCATGACTGATGAAACGCGGCGTTCCGACGATCGAGAACGGTTCGAGGGCCTGGGCAATGACGGTGTCGAGCGCCACTTCCTCACCCTGGCGAAAGCCGCGCAGCAGGAGGTTTGACCGGCCCAGCGCGCTGACGCGCTCTTTCAGCCGGGTGGCGAGTTCCTGCGGGCTGGTAACGCCGCGCAGCGAGAGCGAGATGATCGCGTTCATGGTGGCGAAAATATTCTTCAGCCGATGGTCGAGTTCCTGCGCCATCGTTTCCTGCTGCTCGGCGAGGCGTTCGGTTTCGCTTCTCGCCGCAGCCTCCGCCCGGTAGGCGCGCATCATCAGGTGAATTAGCCCCAGCTCGGTCGTGACGACGAACAGGTAAAGGCTCATGGCGAGCAGCGTGCCCATCGAGAAATCGAACCCCAGCGGGGGTATGAAAAAGTACCAGGACGCAAATGCTGAAAGGACCGCAACGACCGCGCCCTGCCGGACACCGAAGGCAAAGCCGCTGATCAGGACAGCCGGAAAGAATGTCAGAAAGGGGAAGCCCTGGGGCAGATAGGGATCAAGCCAGATCCGCATGCCAAGCGCGAGTACAAAAACGCCGAGGCTGACCAGATACGTCGCTGCGACAACCGCGCGGGACAATCGCCGGTCTACTGCAACAAACGCTGGGAGTACTTGCAGATGCGAACGCACGAATACCGTCTAGTCGAGACTGAAGCTTAATTGAGTAGTGTATGTCTTGCGCTCACGCAACTCACACGCGACACATGACCGATTTCAAGGCGGGAGACCTCGTCTCGCGCCGTGCCAGCGGGCGGACAGGGCAGGTTCGGCTTTCCCGCGCCTGCCCTGTCTGCGTGAGGGGTCACCCTTGAGCGTTGGCGCGCGTATGGGCGGCAATGGCGTTGGCGTGGCCATGGCTGAGGCCGTGGTCTTTCTTCAGCCAGTTGACGATGTCGGCATGTTTGGCGCCCTTGCGGGAGGCAACCAGGGTGAACCAGTGGTTCATCGGCTTGCCATAAGTCTTCTCGATCACGGGGAAATAGGAGGCAGGGCCTTTGATCGGTTCACTTCCGGTAATTTCGTCGGCCATCAAAGCCTCCATCTCTCTAAAAAAGCATGCGCCGGCAGCGCACGCGCAATGCCCTAGCACGCCGACCGGCCGAGCGCCCTAGTCGCGGAGCAGTTCGTTGACGCCGGTTTTGGAGCGGGTCTGCGCGTCGACCGTTTTCACGATCACGGCGCAGGCGAGGCTCGGCCCGCCTTTGGGGTCGGGCAGCGTACCGGGGACGACGACGGAGTAAGGCGGCACCTTGCCATAGATAATCTCGCCGGTGTTGCGATAGACGATCTTGGTGGACTGGGTGATGAACACGCCCATGGCGAGGACCGAGCCTTCGCCGACGACGACGCCTTCGACGACTTCAGAGCGCGCGCCGATGAAACAATTGTCTTCGATGATGGTGGGGTTGGCCTGCAGCGGCTCAAGCACGCCGCCGATGCCGGTGCCCGCCGAGATGTGGCAGCCCGCGCCGACCTGCGCGCAGGAGCCGACCGAAGCCCAGGTGTCGATCATCGTGCCTTCGCCGACATAGGCGCCGATATTCACGTAAGACGGCATCAGCACGGCATTCTTCGCGATGAAGGCGCCCCGGCGCACGGCCGATGGCGGCACAGCGCGGAAGCCGGCTTCCTGATATTCCTTTGCGCCCCAGCCTTCAAACTTGGAGGGTACCTTGTCCCACCAGGCCCCGCCGCCGGGCGAGCCGGCCACGACGCCATTGGCATTGAGGCGGAAGGAGAGGAGCACGGCTTTCTTCAGCCACTGATGCACGGTCCAGCTGCCGTCTGCGTCTTTGGTGGCAACGCGCGCTTCGCCGCTGTCGAGCAGGCTGATGGCCGCGTCGACCGCGTCGCGCACTTCGCCGGTGGTCGAGGTGGAGAGCGCGTCGCGCTCTTCCCAGGCAGCATCGATTACACGGGCAAGGGCGTCGGTCATGGCATCTCTCTCATTCTTATTTTTTGACGGTCAGGCTCGACACCGCCGTATTCAGGAAACCGGCAAGGTCGCCGGTGACATAATCGATGTGCTCTGAGCCGTCATCCCCGAAAGCATCCCCTGCCCCGGCGGGACGCGCTTCGATCGGCTCATGGCTCCAGTCTTTGTCAGAGTGGACAAGGACAGTCGTGAAGCCGAGCGATTTGGCAGGCTTCAGGTTGCGGGCAAGGTCCTCGAAGAAGATCGCGCTCTGCGGATTGACCTGATGTCGCTGGCAGAAGGTTTGGTAGGCATCCAGATGAGGCTTGGGCCGGTAAGCCGCTTCCACGATGCCGAAACTGTCATGGAAAAGATGGGCAAGCCCCATCTTCTCGGTGACGCGCTCGGCATGGCGGCGCGAGCCATTGGTGTAGATGAACTTGCGCCCCGGCAGAGACGCAATCGCCGTGCGCAGGTCCGGAAGATCAGGCAAAGGCGACAGGTCGATCTCGTGGACATAGTGGAGGAAATCTGCCGGATCGAGATTATGGACCTGCATCATGCCCGCGAGCGTGGTGCCGTATTGGGCGTAATAGGATTTCTGCAGCTTGCGGGCTTCGCCGCGCTCCATCTGGAGGAATCGCGAGACAAAGTCGGTCATGCGCACGTCAATCTCGGCAAAGAGATCGCATTCTGCCGGATAGAGCGTGTTGTCGAGGTCGAACACCCAATCCTGGACGTGCCCGAACCCTGTCCCGCCGTCTGAGCCGGAGCGGGTCATTTGCCCGCCACTTCGGTAAAGTCCCGGGCGAAAAATTCGTAGACGAGCTTGCGCTCCACCGGGGCGGGCGTGCGGGTGAAGAGCGCCGTGCGATAGGCCGAATCCTCGCAATCCTCACGGCCGGAAATGGCAAACTTGGCGCGGCCGACACAGAAGGCCTCATTGGCGTTCGCCAGGGTGCGCAGCTGCGCGCCGTCTTCCATCTCGGCATAGACAAAATGCTCCGAGCCCCGCAGCGGCCGGTCGATCACGCGGGCACAGCCGCCTGCCTCGATGCGCCACCAGCCCCGGCTTTCCCAGCCTTCGGGACCGCGCCGGGCGATCGAGCTCCAGATCCGGTTCTTGGTGCGGTTACAGAGGGTGAAACCGACATTGCGGCCCCGCTCCTCGGCGGCCTGTTCGAGATAATCAATGAGATCGGCGTCCGAAAGGTTGGCCGACAGGCCGCGCAGCTTCAGAAAGTCGGCAATTGCGGCGCGGGTACGCTGGCCGATATGGCCATCGACATTGCCTGACACGACGCCTGCCTCATCCAGCAGGCGCTGCAGGCCGGCATTGCGGGCGGCGTCTTCGGAATAATTGTCGATCTCGGTGAACATGTTCCGCCAGCGGCCATCTTTGGTGATGTTCACCGGCCGGAAGCCCTGCGCCTCAAGGCCCATCGCGGCGCAGTCAGGTGGGCTTTCCAGAGAGAAGCCGCCGGTAGGGTCCACGCACAAATCCTTGCGGCCACCCCATTCGCGCCCGCCGCCCAGATGGGCAGAAGATGTGCGGCCATAAAGATAGTGCACACCGGCCTTCAACGGACCGGCCAGCGCGATGCTGCAGGCGCCGGGATGAAGCTTGGTCCAGCCTTCCACCGTAATGCCATTGCCCTGCTGATGGCCGACGGCCGCTTCGATCACAAAGCTCGTGCGATTGCACAGCTCCCAGCCTTCGCTGTCCTGTGCCTCTGCAGGCAAAAGCAGCACAACCAGCGAGGCAATCGCCAGGACAACAATTCTAAGAAACCAGCGTTCCAGCGCCATGTTCGGTGAACAGCTCCATGAGCAGGGCATGCGGCGCACGCCCATCCAGAATAACCGCCGCCCCAACACCATGATTTACAGATTGCGCCGCCGTTTCAAGCTTCGGTATCATACCGCCAACAGCTGTGCCGTCCTTAATCAGCAGTCCGACCTGCGATGCCGGGATTTCCCGGATCAGCTGCTTCTGCTTGTCGAGCACGCCGGCCACATCCGTCATCAGGATCAGGCGGCTGGCTTTGAGCGCGCCGGCAAGCGCGCCGGCCGCTGTATCTGCGTTCACATTGTAGCGCGCGCCATCAGCGCCGACACCGACCGGCGCCACCACCGGGATCAGCGCGGCGTCGGCCTGCAGCAGGGCGTTGAGCACGCTGGTATCCACCGCGCTGGGCTCACCGACAAAACCAAGATCGACGATCTGCTCGATATGGCTGTCGGGGTCGCGCGTGGTGCGCGTGGCTTTCTCCGCCCGCAGAAGATTGCCGTCTGCGCCCGAGAGGCCGACTGCCTTGCCGCCGGCCTGGTTGATGGCGCGGACAATGGATTTGTTGATCGGGCCGGAGAGCACCATTTCGACGACTTCCATTGTCGCTTCATCGGTGACGCGCAGGCCATCCTTGAATTCGGAGACGATGCCGAGCTTGTCGAGCAGCTTGCCGATCTGCGGCCCGCCGCCATGCACGATCACCGGATGAATGCCCAGCGCCTTCAGGAGCACCACATCGCGGGCAAAGCTCAGCGCCAGGCTGGCATCCCCCATGGCGTGGCCACCGTATTTCACAACGATGGTCTGGCCGGCATAGCGCTGGATATAGGGCAGAGCCTCAGAGAGGGTGCGGGCGGTGAACTGGGCGTCGGATTGGCTCGTCATGGGCCGGGCTCATAGCCCGGTTTGGGGCGAGACGAAACGGATAATCGACGCTTTCGGGCGACGCCGCCTGCAGAAGACGGCTTAACGCCGGCGGGCTGTGGCGGGCACAGCCTGGAGCGCGCCATCTGCGCCTTCCTGCCGGCGGCGGGACAGCGCAGCCAGCTCACTCTGGATGCGGCGCAGCTCAAGCTCACGGCCGGCTTTCTGGGTTTGGCGATAGAACAGGACGCCAAAAAATAGGGCAATCACCGCGAGCGGAACAACCAGCATGCAATCTCCCTTTGCGCGTGGATGGGCTCCTTAAGACCCATCCGGAATCAGCCGTCAAGTGTGGTTGAAACACACCCTACGAGAAAGCGAAGGAAGCCTGTCAGATATGCAAATGCATGAAGACGCTGCTGGGATCTTCGGCATAGTCGCCAAAGGGCCCGCAGGCGATGAACCCGTAGGATTCGTAGAGGCGGCGGGCGGGAAGGAAAGCGTCCATCGAGCCCGTTTCCAGCCAGAGATCTGTATATCCGCTCCCCTTTGCCACAGCCAGGATATGCTCCAGCATCCGGCGGCCGAGCCCCCTGCCCCGAAGATGCGCGCGGGTGTGCATCGACTTGATCTCGCCGGCGGTTCCCCCGAGATCCTTCAGCGCCCCGCAGCCGATGAGCGCGCCGTCTTCCCACATTGTCCAGACGCTGACCGAAGGCTGGCGCAGGCCGTCAATGGGCAGGAAATGGCAACTCTCGGGCGGCGAGGCGGCCAGCATGGTCTGGGCGTGAACCGCAATCAGCTCCGCCATGTCCGGGCTGGAGAGATCGGCGGGGCGAATGTCGAGGGTCATGAAGTGCGCCTTGCCAGAGGGGGCCTGACGACAACCGCTAACCGAGCGCGGCGAGGCCTGCAATCTCTGCCCGGAGCTCGGCAATGCCAAAGCCTTTTTCTGCCGAAGTCATGCGCACGACCGGGTGGGCCGCGCCGCGTTTCCGCAGTTTCTGCGCAATCTTCTCGACGATCTTCTCGACCTCGCCCTTGGGCACCTTGTCGACCTTGGTGAGCACGACCTGATAGGTGACCGCAGCCCCGTCCATCAGGTCCATCACTTCTTCGTCCGTGTCCATCAGGTCGCCGCGGCGGGCGTCCACCAGCAGGAAGACGCGCCGCAGGCTGGGCCGCCCGCGCAGATAGGATTTGATCAGCTTCGTCCAGGCCGCCGTCTGCGTCTTGGAGACCTTGGCATAGCCAAAGCCGGGAAGGTCCACGAGGTAGAGCTTTGCCTCGTCGCCGATGTCGAAATAGTTCAGCTCGCGCGTGCGGCCGGGCTCTGCCGAGGAGCGGGCGAGCTTGGCGCGGCCGGTGAGAGCGTTGATCAGGCTGGATTTGCCGACATTCGAGCGCCCGGCAAAGCACACTTCCGAGCGGTCAGCCGGCGGCAGCCCCGACAGGCTGACGACGCCCATGACAAATTCTGCCTTGCCGGCAAACAGCAGGCGGCCAGCCTCCAGGGCTTCTTCCGAGAATTCCGGGGCGGCTGTGTCCAAGGTCTATTCCGCCTGCGTTTTCTTGAGGCCGAGCCGCGTGGCGACAAATTTGCCGAGCTCGGTCTCCACGCCGTTCATGCGCATGATGATGTATTGCTGGATGAAGGTCAGCACGTTCGACCAGACCCAGTACATCACAAGGCCCGCAGCAAACCCGCCAAAGACGAACATGAAGACGATGGGCATGGCCATGATGATGCGGGCCTGCATCTTGTCGGGCGGCGGCGGGGAGAGCGACTGGAGCGCCGCCATGGTCGCGCCATAGAGGATCGGCAGGATGCCGATGCCGATGATGATGCCGATGATCGGAATGCTCTTGACGTCAGCGCCAGACCAGAACGGGATGAGGCCGAAGAGATTGCCGATGGCGGTCGGATCAGGCGCCGAGAGATCCTTCAGATAGGCGAAGGGCGCATGGCGCATTTCCAGCGAGACGTAGAGCGTCTTGTAAAGCGCGTAGAAGATCGGAATGGTCACGAGGATGGGCAGACAGCCGCCGATGGGGTTGGCCCCCTCCTCCTTGTAGAGCTTCATCAGTTCCTGCTGCTTGCGCTGGGGATCGGCGGCAAAGCGCTCATTCAGCTGCTTCATCGGCTCCTGCAGCTTCTTCAGCTTGGCCATCGATTTGAAGCTGGCATTGTAGAGCGGCACGAGCGGCAGTTTCACAAGCACCGTGAAGGCCAGGATCGACCAGCCGAAAGAGCCGAGATAGCCGTTCAGCCAATGCAGCACATAGAAGAACGGCTTGGTCAGGAAGTAGGCCCAGCCCCAGTCGATGGCGTCCACAAAGCGCGGCAGGCCGGACTGTTCATAGCCCTGCAGGACTTCAAATTCCTTGGCGCCGGCAAACAGGCGGTTTTCGATGGTGACGCTGGCGCCGGGGGCAACCTCGATCGGTGCGCCTTCGGTGCGTACTTCCAGCGGGCCGCCGCGCGCGAGGCTGGCGCGGTTGACGGTGGCAGTGAAGGGACGCGCCTGTTCGGGCACGAGCGCGCCCATCCAGTACATGTCGGTCAGACCCCACCAGCCGCCTCCATCCGAATAGAAGGTGCCCTCGGCAGATTCGCCGCTGATCTTCTTTGCCTGGAACAGCGGCTTGTATTTCTGCAGGCGCAGATCGCCTTCCACCACGCCCATCAGGCCAAGGTGGGCCGGGCCGGCGCCCGTGGCCGAAGCCGGGTCGGTGACCTCCAGGAAGCGTTTCCAGTCGCCATGACGCTCGATCGAGCCGATGGCGCGGACATTGCGCGCGGCGCCGGAGGTATTCGTCAGCGTGTCGCGGAAGGTGAACATGTAGTTGGCGTCGATCAGGACTTCCCGGTCGATCGTCATGCCTTCCGATTCCAGGCGCAGCGTGATCGGCGAGGTGGTCGTCAGCGTGTCGCCGGCAACCTGCGTCCAGACCGAGTTGCGCCCGGCGACCAGCGCATTGCCGTCGGCCCAGTAATAGGTGGCGAAATAGGCCGCTTCAGTCGCTTCGGGGCGCAGCAGCCGGATTTCCGCTGCGCGCTCGACCGTGGTGTAGTGATTTTTGAGGTTGAGATCATCGAGGCGCGCGCCGGCCAGGCGAATCGATCCATCGACCGCATTGGCATTGAACGCGACCCGGTCTGCATCCGTCAGTGCCTCTTCCAGCGACTTCGGCCCAAGCACTTCGGCAACCCCGATATCGGTGCCGGCAACCTGCTCGGTGGCTGCGCGTACGGCCTGTTCAGCCTCATAGCGCTTCTGGGCAGGCTCCATCACGAAGAACTGGTACAGGAAAACGAACGCGATCATCGCCGCCATGGCGATCAGGAAGTTGCGTTGTTCTTGTGGTTCCATGTCGGGTGTCCGCGGGGCTGAGGCCGTGCCGGTCCGGCAGGCGCGGGGCTAGGGTCAAGTGCGCGCGAGGCTTATCAGCGCGCTTTCCATATCGTCAAGCAAACGTGCCCAGCCGGTATCAAGTGTCGCCTCCCGCGCGATGAAGACATAATCCCATCCCGGCAGGCCATATTGAGCCAGAAGGCGGCGGGCGGCTTCCCGCAAACGCCGCTTGGCGCGGTTGCGCTCAACTGCCCCGCCGACCTTCTTGGTCGCTGTGTAGCCTTCCCCGACATGATCGCCGGGCGCGTCACCGGGGCGGACGCGCGCCTGAACGACCAGGGTCTTGCGCCGCTCGGTCACGCCGTCGCGAACATAGGTGAATTCGCGGCGGCGGCGGAGCCGGCGCAGTTCTGGCATGGGGGTGAGATCGGGCGGCATTACCTCAACGCCGGAAAACCGGCGCAGGGAGAGCTCGTCAGGCCGTCAGGGTCTTGCGGCCCTTCGCGCGGCGGCGCGCCAGGACCTTGCGGCCGTTCTTCGTGGACATACGCTCGCGGAAGCCATGGGTGCGCGCGCGGCGGAGGTTGCTCGGCTGGAATGTGCGTTTCATCGGACGGCCCTGACGGCTTTGAATTCTGGAAACCGCGCCCAATACAGGCCGGGCGCGGGCAGGTCAAGCGGGGCTTGCTCAATTCCGCACGCCGGGGCCTGCCGAATACAGCTCGACTGCCGCAATCACCTTTACACTTTGATGCCACACATAGCCTTATCAGGTAAGCATCAGCGGCGCGGTGGAGAGCAGTTATGACCCGGATTTTCGCACTTCTGCTGGGTTTTCTGTCTTTGGCAGCGGGCGGGGCTTCTGCGCAGGGGGTCGATTATGACCGTCTCGACCAGCGGCTGACGCAGCTTTCGCGCGAAGACGACATGGTAGGGCTCGCCGTGGCCGTGATCGAAGGCGGCGAAATCACCTTTGCGCGGGGCTATGGCGTCACCGCCTATGGCGAAGCCCCGGTCACACGCGACACTGTGTTCCGCTGGGCCTCCCTCTCGAAGGGCGTTGCCACCAGCCTGGTCACCAAACTGGCCATGGAGGGCCGGTTTGCCCTCACCGACACCCTCGATTCCTTCCAGACGAGCCTGCGCCTACCCGGCGGCGGCGAGCGTCTTGCAACGCTGGAAGACCTGATGGCCCACCGCGTCGGCGTGGTGTCCAATGCGTATGATACCCTTCTGGAAGACGGGGCCGACCCGGTCTACATCCGCAATCTCCTCGGCAACCTCAAGGTCTCCTGCCCGATCCGGGAGTGTCACTCCTACCAGAATGTCGCCTTTGATGCGCTCAGCGAGATCGTGGAAGGCACCACGGGCCTCCCCTATTCGGCAGCGGCCGAAATAATCCTGTTCCGCCCCCTGAAGATGACCACGGCCAGCACCGGGCGCGGGCCCCTGATGGAGTCGGGCTCCTGGGCCAAGCCTTATGAGACACGGCGCGGATCGCCCCTGCCGGCCATGCAGACCGTCAAGGAGCCCTATTACCGGGTGCCGGCGGCCGGCGGCGTCAATGGCTCGATCCTTGACCTTGCCCAGTTTGCACGCGCCCAGATGGGCCTGGCGCCCACGATCCTGACGCCGGACACGCTGGCCGCCCTGCATGCGCCGCGCGTCTACACGCCGCGCGAACAGTCACGCCTGCGCAACCAGTTCGAGAGCCGGATGCAGGACGCCCGCTATGGGCTCGGCTGGCGGGTTTACAAATATGATGTCACCGGCAACCGGGTCGTCGGGCACCGGGGCGCTGTGGAGGGCTATCGTTCGCTGATGCTGTTTGATCCTGAACTGGATACCGGCGTGGTCGCGCTCTGGAATTCCAGCTCGCGCCGCCCGGTGGGGGTGGAGCTGGAGGTGATGGACATGGTCTATGGCCTGCCGCCCCGGGACTGGATGAGGATCGATGGCGGGACCGTGGCGGCGATCGAATAGCCCCCTTCTCCCCCCGTTCACGGCAGGGTGACTCCAGATCGCCAGACTGTGAATCGGTTTTCTCGCGCAATCGGCCTATGTGACAGCTCATGGGACGCTCAACAAAGCCGCTGAACCGATGAAACCGACCGGAATTCTGCCTGTCGCCCGAATTTGCCTGCTCGCACTTGTGCTCGGCGGGGCCTCTGCCGCAACTATGGCTCAGCCGGCGCCCATCACCCCTGCTTCAGAGGAGACCGCCATGACCCCGGCCGAGCATGCAGACTGGACGCGCCTGCTGACGAAATATGTGCGGGCGTCCGAGGATGGGGTCACCCGCGTCGATTACGCGGCGTTTGCCGCCAGCGCGCCCGACCGGGCCGCGCTCGACGCCTATATTGCCCGCTTTGCCGAGGCAGACCTCTCGGCCCGGACAGACACCAACTTTGCCGCATGGGCCAACATCTACAACGCGGTTACCGTCCGCTATATCCTTGAAAAATATCCCTTAAAGTCGATCCGCGACGGCTATCTCATCAGTGGCCCCTGGAAGGATATCAAGGTGCGCGCGGGGCGTCAGGAGGTCAGCCTCGACGCCATCGAGCATACCATCCTGCGCAAGGTGTGGGGCACGCCGGAAGTCCATTATGCCATCAACTGCGCCTCCTACAGCTGCCCGAACCTGCCCCGGAAAGCCTGGGAAGCGGCCACGCTGGAGGCTGATCTGGAGGCCGCTGCGCGCGATTATGTTAACCATCCGCGCGGGGTACGCGTGACCGGCCGGGGCCTCGTCGTCTCCTCGATCTATGACTGGTTTCAGGCGGATTTCGGCGGATCGAAGGTCGCCGTGATCGACCATCTTGTGAAATATGCGGCCCCAAGTCTCGCAGATGACATCCGCGCCAATCCAAAGATCGTAAGGGACAGCTATGACTGGACACTCAATGATGTGCCCCGACGCTGAAAACCGGGGATAAGCGGCAGAAAAAACTCCAACGATTCCTCCAACGGGCCTCCGGAAACCTCCAAAAAAACTCCAACGGCGCAAGGCCGATCCTCCAACGAAATGAGCCGCAGACGTGACCGACCTTCCCACCCCGGCAAATGATACCGGGCCCAAGCGCCCGGCGCCGCTCTGGCGCCGCCTCTGGCCGATCTACATTATCCTGGCGGGCCTCGGCCTCGCCCTGTCCCAAGGCTGGCATGAGTATCTGACGCTTGAATCGCTTTCGGCCAACGCCGTCGCGCTCGACGCCATGGTACGCGAGAACCTCCTCCTGGCGCTGGCGGCTTACGTGCTCGTCTATGCGGCGGCGACCACGTTCATGGTTCCCGGCAGCGCGCTGACCATCGGGGGCGGGTTTCTCTTCGGCCTGGCGCTGGGCACGCCGGCGACTGTGATCGGGGCGACACTCGGCGCCTCGATCCTCTTCTTTGCGTCCAAGACTTCCATCGGCGCGGTATTGCGCGAGGTGGCCGGGCCGTTTCTCGGCAAGATGCAGGCGGGCTTTGCCGAAAGCCCCTTCTCCTACATGTTTGCGCTGCGGCTCATTCCGCTGTTCCCGTTTGCGGCGGTGAACATTGCGCCAGCCCTGCTGGGGGCCAAATACCGCGATTACTTCATCACCACCTTCCTGGGCATTGTCCCGGGCACGCTGGCCTACACCTGGATCGGCGCCGCCGTGAAAGGCACGCTGCTGGAAGGCGGCACGCCGGACATCGGCTCGCTGGCGTCCAACTTCCTGCCGGCCTTCATTGCGCTGGGCGTGGTCTCGCTGATCCCGGCGGCGTATAAGAAACTATTCCCGAAGAAAGCCCCCGCCGATGTCTGACGTCCGTACCCTGAAGGCAGACCTGGCCGTGATCGGCGCAGGCTCTGCAGGCCTCTCTGCGGCAGCGGGCGCCGCGATGCTGGGCCTTGATGTCGTGCTGTTCGAGAAACATGAGATGGGCGGGGATTGCCTGAACTTTGGCTGCGTGCCGTCCAAGGCGCTGATCTCGGCGGCAAAGATTGCCCATGTGCCCGAAGAAGCCCTGCGCTATGGCATCTCGCTGCCGGCCGCTGTGGTCAACTGGGACGCGGTGAAGGCGCATGTACGCCGGGCCATCGACGCCATCGCGCCGGTTGACAGCCAGGAACGCTTTGAAGGCCTTGGCTGCACGGTGATCCGAGAGGCGGCGCGCTTTGAGGACAGGAACACGCTCGTTTCCGCCAGCGTCCGCGTGAAGGCGCGGCGCATCATCCTGGCGACCGGCAGCCGGGCGATCATCCCGCCGGTGCCGGGCCTGGAAGACGTGCCCTATTTCACCAATGAGACAATTTTCTCGGCGCCGGATTTTCCCCATGAGCTGATCATTCTGGGCGGCGGGCCGATCGGCCTGGAGCTGGCGCAGGCCTTCTGCCGTCTTGGCTCCAGGGTGACCGTCATCGAGATGGGCCGCGCGCTGCCCCGCTCTGACGCCGCGCATGCAGAGATCGCCGTGGACGCCGTGCGCGCCGAGGGCGTGACCGTTCTGGAAGGCCACAAGGCGACGCGCATTTCGGGCGGGCCGGGGAATATCAGCCTGAAAGCCGAAGGCCCGACCGGCGATGTGATGGTCTCTGGTAGCCATCTCCTGATTGCCGCGGGCCGCCGCGCGGTGACCGATGGCCTCGACCTTGAAAAAGGCGGGGTGGACTTCACAGACAAGGGCGTGACCGTCAGCGACACCCTCCGCTCAAAGAGCAATCCGCGGGTCTGGGCGCTGGGCGATATTGCCGGCCAGGGCCAGTTTACCCATCTTGCCGGATGGCATTCCTCGGTGTTCGTGCGCCGGGCGTTTTTCAAGCAGGGCTCGAAAGCCTCCAGCCTCCCCCTGCCGGCAGTGACGTATACCTCACCCGAAGTGGCGCAGGTGGGCCTGACCGAGGCCGAGGCGCGCGAGAAATTCGGCGACGCGGTCAAAACCTCTGCCTTCCCCTTCCATGACAATGACCGCGCGATCGCCGAGGCCAAGACGCTGGGTGAAGCCAAGCTGGTGATCCACAAAGGCAAGCTGGTCGGCGCCTCGATTGTCGGCGAAGGGGCGGGCGACATCATCCAGATGGTGGGGCTGGCGATGTCCAACGGGCTGAAGCTGACCGCGCTGACGAACTTCATCTCGCCTTACCCGACGCGCACTGAAGTGGTGAAGCGGGCGGCGTCGGCCTATTTCACGCCCAGCGTGTTTGGGGCCCCGGCCCGCACGCTGGTGGG
>JBKBRT010000058.1:0-14462 GCA_046291585.1 Hyphomonas sp. | reverse complement strand
AAGCGCCTTGCCCGGCGGCCAGCATCTCGTTGACCTGAAAGGGGTTTCCGGCGGTTTTCTGATACAGCCAGTCTCCCGGCAGATTGGCATTGCGCGCCAGGGCGCTGACCGACTTGGGCGACAGGCGGCGCAGGGGCACAAGGTCGCTTGTATGCGGGGGCAGTTCGTCCAACACCCGGCTGAGGGGATGGTGCGGGCCCAGTTCATCATCCCGGTATGTCAGCACCAGAAGCAGTGGCAGCAGGGAAATGCGCCGGCCGAGAAAACGCAGGAGGTCGAGCGTGGCATGGTCGGCCCAATGCATGTCTTCCCAGACCATCAGGATCGGACTGTTTGAGGCGCTGATCGTCTCCAGCATGGCCGCAAAGAGTTGTTGGCGCTCGCCCTTTTCCAGAAGCTCGCGAACGTCGGGCCCCAGCATGGCGGCCATATCGCGCACGGGGCCGAGCGGACGGGGCGTGAACAGCGCGTCGCATCCCCCGGTCGCGGCCCGCCATCCTCTAGGCATCCGGCCAAACAGGCCACGAATGAGAGAGGTCTTGCCGATGCCGGCCTCGCCGCAAACCAGGGCAATTGCCCCCTGCCCGCGCCCGGCCAGAGCGATCAGGCCGGCCAGCTGGTCGAGTTCCCGTTCCCGCTCAATCAGCATTTGTAAGCTCCCCCACCCCTGCTGATGCCACCTCAGGCAGCACAGCGTTCATGCTTAACGACTATCGGGCCGCAGAAAAACCGAAAAATGGGTATGTCGGCTCAAAAACTAGGTGCCAGCACGGACGCGAGGCACCGATGATCCTTGCTAGGGTCTGGCTTGAGAGTGTGGGGGGAACGCACGCTCTGCTTACAAGGGACAGGCGCTGCTCTCTCTGCCTGTCCCTTTTTCTTTTCCGGTAAAATCAGAGGTCAGCCGCCAGATCGCGCGCAGATCTGCGCACGGACAAAGTCCGCGCGGTCGCTGACCGGCGCGCAGGGCAGGTCAAAGCAGGCCCACGCCCGCTCTGCCGGCTGAGGCAGGCGGGCGCATTCCGGGCCAGATTTTCAGATCCCGAAACGGGCGCGCTTTACAGCGTCCACTCGGTCAGGGCGGCGTCGATCATGCCGATGGCATCGCGCACCTGGGTGTCGTCGATGATCAGCGGCGGGGCGAGGCGCAGGACATTGCTGCCGGCGACGCCCACAAGCAGACCTTCATCCCGGCAGAGCGTCTGCAGGTTTTTCGGGTCCGCCTTCAGACGCAGGCCTGTCAGCAGCCCCTTGCCGGTCACCCCGTCCACCTTGTCGGGATGGCTGTCGGCAAGGCTTTTGAGGCCCTGCTGCAGCGTGCCCGAAACCCGGCGGACATTGGCCAGAAACTCTTCGTTCGAGATGATGTCCCAGGCCGCATTGCCCACCGCCATGGCCAGCGGATTGCCGCCATAGGTCGAGCCATGGCTGCCCGGCTGCATCGGCTCGCCGACAGCCTCCGTCATCAGACAGGCCCCGAGCGGGAAGCCCCCGCCGATTCCCTTGGCAGCGCAGAGAATATCAGGATCGACATTGGCCACCCACTGATAGCCCCAGAGCTTGCCGGTGCGGCCCATGCCACACTGGACCTCATCGAAGATCAGCAGAAGGCCGTACTGGTCGCACAGCTCACGCAGGCCCTTGACGCATTGCTCGGGCATGGCGCGCACGCCGCCTTCGCCTTGCACAACTTCGACGAAGATAGCCGCTGCGGTCGGCTCGGCGGCCGCCTTTTTCAGCGCGTCATGATCGCCCCATTCAAGATGCACAAAGCCCGGCAGCTTCGGCCCGAAACCTTCCAGATATTTCGGGTTGCCGCCTGCATTGATCGCCCCGATCGAGCGGCCATGGAAGGCGCCCGTGAAGGTGATGATGTCGATGCGCTCGGGCTGGTCTTTTGCCCAATGGTATTTGCGGGCCGCCTTCATGGCGCATTCGACCGCTTCGGTGCCCGAATTGGTGAAGAACACGCGGTCTGCGAAGGTGTCGCGGCAGATCTTGTCGGCGAGCTCTTCCTGCCCCTGGATGCGGAACATGTTGGAGGTATGCCAGAGCTTGCCGGCCTGGTCGCGCAGGGCTTCCACCAGCCCGGGATGAGCATGACCGAGGCCCGTCACCGCGATTCCCGCGATGAAATCGAGATAGCGTCGCCCATCCTCGGTGAAGAGGTAAGCGCCCTCGCCCTGCACGAACACTTCCTCCGGCGGGCGGTAAACGGGAAGGATGTGCTGGCGGGGATCTACCATCGGGAACTCCTCTGATGTCGCGATAGGGGATTTTGTGGCGCCACGCATGCGGCGGTCCGGAGAGGGAGTCAACAATGGCGCCCGGATTACAAGGATTTAATCGAAAAACGATAAAAACTATTGACGTTTATCGATAAGTACATATTGTTATTCGTGAAGCCGGGATCAGCGGCGGGGTGACGACGCCCCTCGACTCTCCCTGAACCATCCCGCAGGCGGGTCCCGGTTTCTCCCCAACTTCCTGAAAACTGAGCCTCAAATGAAAAAGAGGCGTAGCACCGTGCCCGGTCGCTACGCCCCTCCACCGTTTGCAGCGTTTCCTCCCAGAAACTTGCCTACCCATACGGCAATGTTTTCTGCGGTGTGTCAAGAATGTGTCCAAAAAAAATTTAAATAGGGCGTTTTGTCCCTGCGCGGGGCTGACGCATAAGCAGGTCTACGATAGCGTTCGCCTCCTCGCTCCAGGGCGCGCGGATAGAGCGCGTCAGCGATGCTTGGCTTTGCAGGATCACCCCGTCATCAAGCACCTTCAATCCGTTGGCACGCAAGGTGGCGCCCGTCGTGGTGATATCGACGATGACATCTGCGGTGCCCGTTGCCGGGGCCGCTTCGGTGGCGCCGGCACTTTCGACGAGGCGGTATTCCCCGACAGACTTCTGGGCAAAATAGCGCCGCGTGATCCGCAGGTATTTGGTCGCCACCCGCAGGCGCCGGTGATGAGCCTTGCGGAAGGCCGCGCCGGCCGCTTCGAGATCTGCCATCGTGTCGACGTCAAACCAGGCCTGGGGCACGGCGACCACCACATCAGCCCCGCCAAAGCCGAGACGTTTCAAGACTTCAAAATCAGACGGTCCGTCCGGAGACTGATCATGCAGCAGGTCTTCGCCGGTCACGCCGAGGTGCAGGCTGCCGTCAATCAGGCCATGGGCAATCTCGCTGGCCGAGAGGAGGCGCACTTCGGCGTCCAGCCCTTCAATCTCCGCCGTGTAGCCGCGCTCGCCGCCAATCTGGCGCACGGTGTGACCGATGCTGGCGAGCCAGCCTTCGGTCTGCTCCTTGAGGCGCCCCTTCGAGGGGATGGCAATCGTAATCCGGCTCATGACAGATCCTTCCGAACACGCATCATTCTGTCGGGGCGCACGACCCCGCCCACGCCGGTTGCCGAAGCGCGCCGGTTCGACAGGCCGGAAATCAGCCCATCATAGCGGCCGCCTGCCGCCACCGGCTGGGTCTGGGCCAGCCCCGGCGCCAGAACTTCAAAGACAAACCCGTCATAATAGGTGAAGCGGCGGCCAAAGCCGGTGCGGAACCGGGCGGTCTGCTTCGTTGAGGGAACCCGCGCGAGCACCGCGTCAGCCCGCGCGCCGAGGGCGGCGATGGCGGCCCCTGCGCTGTCCACCCTATAGGTCTTGACCAGCGCGGTGAGCGCGGCGGCAGCATCCGTGAGCGGACAGTCAATCTCCCGCAGGGCGAGCAGCGCGTCGCGCGCGCCCTGGCTGAGACCGCCCGCCTCAATGGCCGCCTGGCGGGCCTGAAGGCCCTCGATGATTTCCGGCAGGCTGCGTCCGCCGGCCAGCGGAATGGCGCGCGCCGCCAGTAATTGAGACAGCGCAGCAGCCGGGTCTGCCGCCTCCAGCACGGCGGCAACCTCTGCCTCCAGCGGGCGCGAGGCGGCGTCCAGCACCGCGCGGACGCCGCCTTCCTGGCGGAAGGCCCGCTTCAGCAGGTCGGCCGTCACGGCCGGCAAGCCCAGCGCGTCGATGAAAGCCGGGAAGATGCCCAGATCGCCCATGATAACGCCCGAAGGCTGAACGCCGCAGGCCTCCACCGCGCGATGGATCAGCGCGAAGAGGTCTGCGTCCGCTTCCGGTCCGGCCTCATAGCCAAAGCGCTCCAGGCCCACCTGCGTGAATTCAAGCTGGTCGTCCGGGGCGACCGGCAGGCGGAAAGCCCGGGCGGCGTAGGTATAGGTTTTCGCGCCGCCCTCTCCGGCTTCCCGGCGGGCGGCTTCGCGCTGCGCAACAGGAAGCGTGAGGTCAGGACGCATGACCATCTCGGCGCCGCGATGGTCGGCAAACAGACAGAGCCGCGCGCGAACGGCTTCGCCCGAAAGCTCCAGCGGAATATCCGCCGGCAGAACATAATCCGGATCAATCGGCGAACCGCCCGCCGCTTCGAACACGGCCCGGGCGACGGCAACGAGAGCATCATGTTTCATCGCTGCGCCTCGACGATAGCGCGCACCGCCTCGATCATGCCTGCCCTTGGCACTTCGATCTGGCCGGGGCGGGCTTCGCGGTATTCCTCATTGGAGGAAATCGCCTTGGCCTTCTGCGCGCCGATCTCCAGATCCTTGATCGTCACGGTGCCTTTCTCGATTTCATCACCGCCCACAATGATAACGGCCGGCGAATTGCGCCGGTCGGCATATTTCATCTGCGGGCGCATGCCCGAGGCGCCCATATAGGCCTCCGCGCGGATGCCGCCCCGGCGAAGCTCTGCGGCAAGGCCTAGGGCAACGCCCGGATTGTCCTTGTCCAGATTGAGCACCACGACCGGGCCATCGAGCTTGCCGCCCTCGCCCATGATCGCCAGCGCTGCCGCCAGCCGCGAGATGCCGATGGAGAAGCCCGTCGCGGGCACCGTCTCGCCGGTAAAGCGCGCGACCAGATCGTCATACCGCCCGCCCCCGCCGATGGAGCCGATGCGATAGGTCTTGCCATCTTCCCCGGTCACTTCTCGCAGCAGCTCTGCCTCGAACACCGGGCCGGTATAATACTCCAGCCCTCTGACCACGGAAGGATCGATCTTGACGTCATCTTCGGGCGCGCCCAGCGCCTCGAGCGCCAGCGCGATGGCTTCCAATTCCGCCAGACCCGCCTTGCCCTCTTCCGTGCTGCCCGTGGCCTTGGCAAGATTGGCGAGCGTCATGGCGCGCGTCTCCGCGCCTGCCTCAGCAAAGGCGAGGACGCGCTTTACCTCTTCCGCGCCAAGCCCGGCCCCCTTGGTGAAATCTCCGCTCTCATCCTTACGGCCTGCGCCGAGGAGATCTGCCACGCCCGAAGCGCCCAGCCGGTCGAGCTTGTCGAGCGCGCGGAGGATGGCGAGGCGCAGATCGGCCCCTGTTGCGCCCACGCCGTCGAGCACGCCGTTAAGCAGGCGCCGCGTGTTGACACGGATGACAAACTCGCCGGGCTTCATGCCGATGGCGCGCAGGGCTTCCGCCCCCATCGCGATCATCTCGGCGTCGGCGTGAAAGCCGGGCGCGCCGACCGTATCGGCGTCGCACTGCCAGAATTCGCGGAAGCGTCCGGGGCCCGGCTTTTCGTTGCGCCAGACCGGGCCGGCGGCATAGCGGCGGAAGGGGCGGCCGAGGCCCTGCCCCTGCTCGGCCACGAAGCGGGCGAGCGGGGCGGTCAGGTCATAGCGCAGCGCCATCCACTGCTCGTCATCGTCCTGGAGGGAAAAGACCCCCGCATTCGGCCGGTCGTCATCGGGGAGGAACTTTCCGAGCGCGTCAGCATACTCAAACGCGCTGGTCTCAAGGGCCTCAAAGCCCCATTGACGGTAAACACCGGTGACCGTTTCCACGAGCCGCGCCTGGGCATGGATCACCCCCTCGCGCTTGTCGGGAAAGCCGCGCGGTCTCCGGGCGAGATCCTTGCCGGTCAGGGGCTGGTTTTCCTTGTCGCTCATGGTCGTTCTCAGATCCTGTTTGCGCCCGTATTGGCGAACGGTTTGGCTATCTGGGGCCCCGCATAAACGCAGGCGCCCGGGTTGGAAAGGTGGCAGGGCGGCCTCAGAGACGCGGACCTTGAGCGGCCTGCCTCATCTGGATCGGTTCTCGTGAAGGAACACTTGTCAGAGGGCGCAGCCGGACCGGTTCGCGCCTCGTCGGCGCGTCATGCGTGATGATGATGGAGGTGCAGCGCGATGTTCATTGCGCCCGCCGATACGCAGGCAGGCAGGCAAAGTCAATAATGGCGGCAGATTTCCTGACTTGTGCCAGATATGGCTTCTATAGGATGAGGCCTGCATGCCCGATCTGGCACGCCCCGCGCCCGGGCTGAAAGCGCTTGCCTCGGCAAGCTTCCGCATCGGCTGTCTCGGCTTTGGCGGGCCGGCGGGGCAGATCGCGCTCATGCACCGTATCTTCGTCGAGGAGAAACGCTGGATCAGCGCGGCAGAATACCTGCACGCCCTCAACTATTGCATGCTGCTGCCCGGCCCGGAGGCCCAGCAACTGGCGACCTATGCCGGCTGGCGCCTCAATGGCCTCGCCGGCGGGGTGGTTGCCGGGCTGCTGTTCGTGCTGCCCGGCGCGCTGATCGTCTTCGGGTTGACCTGGCTCTACGCCGCCTGGGGCACTCTGCCGGTGGTCGCTGCGCTCTTCTATGGCGTGAAGGCCGCTGTGATCGGCTTTATTCTGGAGGCGCTGGTGAAGGTTGGGCGACGGGCTCTGAAAGGCCCGAAGGATGTAGCCCTCGCCGCGCTCGCTTTCCTCGCCCTCTTCCTCTTCCAGCTGCCGTTTCCTCTGTTGATCGGATTTGCCACCGCCGCCGCGATCGCCCTTATCCCCTTCAAGGCAAATATCGTCCTTGTCGTCATGGCCTGCGCGCTGGCGGGCCTTCTCAGCCTTTTCTGGTAAGGCCCGCTTGACGCCGCAAATGGCTCCTCTACCCTGACGCCAGTTCAGATGGTTCCGGGCCCCTCTGGCGTTTGCGGCGGCAAGCGCGATGTCGGATACCCCATGAAACTGCGCGGACGCGGCGCGCCTCCTTAAGGTGGCACTCCCCAAATGCCCGATTTCCTGACCGTTGAATACGCGGCGCAGCCCTTATGGCTGTGGGCCGCGTTTCTGAGCCTCATCTGCTTCCTTCTCTGGGTCGATCTTGGCCTGTTGAACAAGAAAGACGAGGTCGTCTCCCCGAAGAAAAGCGCCATCATGTGGGCCTGCTTTGCGTCCCTCGCGGTCGCCTTCGGCTTCTACATCTACTTCGGCTACCAGCCTGACCCGCAATACTACAACGACCCCACCAATCTGAACCAGCAGGCCGCCGTCCAGTATGCGACCGGCTATCTCCTGGAAACGGCGCTCGCCTTCGACAACATCTTCGTCATCGGCATGGTGTTCACCTTCTTCGCCGTGCCGCGCGAATACCAGCACCGCGTCCTCTTCTGGGGCATCCTGGGCGCCATTGTCTTCCGGGGAATATTCATTTCTCTGGGCGCCGCGATCGTCAACGAGTTCACCTGGGTATTGTTCATCTTTGCGGCGTTCCTGCTCTATTCGGGCGGCAAGATGCTGTTTTCCGGCGCCGGAGATGATGAGCCAGAGCAGCTCAATCTTCACAAGAATCCGATCCTGAAATTTCTCAAGAAGCGCCTGCGCGTCACCGACGAGATCACCAACCACAACTTCGTTGTGCGCAAGATGGACCCGGTGACCGGGAAAATGACACGGTATGCCACCCCGCTCCTGCTGGCGCTGGTGATGGTGGAGACCGTCGACATCATCTTCGCGGTGGACTCGGTCCCGGCGATCTTTGCGGTCACCCGCGACCCGTTCATCGTCTACACCTCGAACATCTTCGCGATCCTCGGTCTGCGGTCGATGTATTTCATGCTGTCGGCAGCGCTGGAGCGGTTCAGATATCTCAAATACGGGCTGGCTGCCGTGCTGGTGCTGATTGGTGTCAAGATTTTCTGGAACTTCCTGCTCTACAAGGAACTCCACATCGTGCCCTACCTTGAGCCGCACTGGTCGCTGATGCTGACCATCGCCCTGCTGGGCGGATCCATCCTCTACTCGCTCTGGAAGACCGGCGGGAAGGAAAAGGCGCACGAAGGCTGAGCACGCCTCTGGGCGCCTCTGAGCGCCTGAGATCAACCCCCTTTGTCAGGCGCCTGGCGGCGTCCTGACGAAGGGTTTGCCCTCTTCCCGGCGCGGGATCACCTTGAAGATCCCCGTGCCGCGCATCAGCAGCTTGTCACCCGACCAGATGCGGCCCTCGACGGTGAAGATGTCGTCCTGACGGCCGACGATGACGCCCTTGCCCTCAACAAAGCTGCCCAGCGCCGCGCCGGAGAGAAAGTCGCACATCAGGCGGACGGTCACCCACCAGGTATCGTCGTCCTTCTCCACGGCCGCGCCCCACGCCATGTCAGCGAAGGTCATCATCATGCCGCCATGGGCGTTCGACATGCCGTTGGTGTGATACTCCTCCACGCGGAAGGCGCGCATCAGGACGCCGTCCTCGCGCTTCTCGAACAGCGGGCCGATCTGGCGGCCAAAGCCGCGATGCCAGGCCAGCTGGGTATAGCCGGGGGGAAGCTCGGTCGTCTGATAGCGGTTGAAATCATCGGTCATGGGCAAGCGCCATAGACCCGGGCCCGCCCGGTCTGCAAGACCTGCCTTCAAATTGCCGCAACGTTCCCCGAACGATTTTCCCATGATGCGCTTGGTGGCCGCTTTCATTGCCTGCTTCAGCCTCGCTGCCCCGGCCGCGATGGCAGAGCGCCGCGCGCGCGACGAAGCGCTGATCAGCGCCTCCATCCTCGGTGCCCAGCAGCCGCTCGATGCCTGTGGCGGGCGCGACCTGCTCGACCGGATCGTTCCCGATGGTCCCTTCCTCGAAGCCTGCAGATTCCATGACGCCTGCTACCGCTCCGGCGCGCTCGATCAGGGCCGGTGCGACACCGATTTCCTGACCGACATGCGCAGCGCCTGCGACGCAGAATACCCCCAGAGCCAGGCCCGCGCCCAGAACGGCGCCTGCAAGGTGGCCGCGTCGGCCTATCACAAGGCCGTCAATTCCCGGTTCGGATCGATGCTCTATCCCGGCGGGCGCATAGACGGCGCGCTCGGCCCGGTCACCCAGCGTGTCACCGCCAGCGGCGGCACCCCGCACCTGGAAGCCTGCGCCGAAATCACCAACACCGCCAATCGCAAGCTGCGCTACTATCTCACCCTGCACGACGCCGAGGGCAAATGGATTGCCACCGCGCCGTCATTGAAATCTGCAGCGCTGCAGCCCGGCGAGAGCCGCCAGCTCTGCGCGGGAACGGCGGTCTCTTTCTTCCGCAGCGCCGAGAATATCGGCCCGGCCTACGCGCTGACGCTGAAAGTCGACGACCCCGCCTCGATCAACCCGTTCGGCGATCTTGTAAGCCTTGACCGGATGGACTGTGACACGGCCAGCGGCAGATGCCGGAAGGTCGATCCCTAGTCGGGCCCCAGAGCCTCGAGTCCTAGATCTCGACCATGTCGAAGTCCGATTTCGGCGTTCCACACAGCGGGCAGATCCAGTCGCCCGGAATATCTGCCCAGCGCGTGCCGGGCGCGAGGCCCTCATTCGGGTCGCCCAGCTTTTCCTCATAAAGATAACCGCAGGTGCGGCACTGCCAGGTTTTGAAATCGTCGCTCATTGTGGTTTCTTTTCCTCCCCTTGGGGCATGCCCAGGCGTGCCTTCAGTGATGCAATCAACGTGTCGCGCACAGGCGCCGCATCAAATGCCGGGTCCGTCAGCGCCTGCATCCGCATCCCCAGCAACGCGCAGCCCGCCAGAAGCGCTTCAGCGTCCGCATCAATGCCGGCGCGGATATGGCCCCGGGCCTGGCCGCGCTCGATGAAGCCGCGGATCAGCACGCGCTCGATCTCGTGGGATTCGCGAAACGCCTCGCGCGTCTCCAGCCGGTCGGCCACTGCTGCGGCCAGCAACATGAAATAGGTGTCGGCCTCGGCCGAGCTGTGCATCGTCTCGCAATGCAGCTGCACAAAGGCACACAGCGCCGTCAGCCCGTCCATATCGGAGACCTGCGCTTCGTCGAGGCTATCTGCCTGCCATTCATGCAGATGGGTAATCAGCGTGCGGATCAGACCATCCTTCGACCCGAAGCGCTGGGTGACCAGGCCGCGTGAAAAGCCCGCCTCCCGCCCGATCGCGTCAAAGGTCGCCGCCGACACGCCCTGCCCCGCCACAACCCGGATCGCCGCGCCCAGCAGCTCGCGCTCCGACCGGTCGCGCCGCTCCGCCTGCGTCAGCCGCGCAGCCGGCGTCTCCGCATCGGTCGCTTTATCCGAGCTCCTGTTTTGGCCTGTGTCAGACATACGCACCCCTTAACATACTTGTTGGCGGTATAGCAAGTTTATGGTATTTCACACCCTGAAACGGAGAAACGCGCCGCGCCCGCAGCGAGATCCGGAACCGGGAGGAAAAAACCATGGCCATACCTGAACACATTGCTCACGAGATCGTTGACCCGAAAGCCTATGCCGATGGCAAGCGGATTGATGACGCGCTCGCCTGGCTGCGCGCCAATGCGCCGCTGGACGTGGCAAAGGTGGACGGCTTTGACCCGTTCTGGGTCGTCACCCGCCATGCCGACATCCTCACCATCGAGCGCCAGAACGACCTCTTCCACAATGAAGACCGCTCCGCGACGCTGACCACCCAGGAAGCCGACAAGCGCGTGCGCGCCATGATGGGCGGCTCGCCCAATATCCTGCGCTCGCTGGTGCAGATGGATAACCCCGATCACATGCAGTACCGACGCCTCACCCAGGCCTGGTTCATGCCGCAGAACCTGCGCAAGCTGGAAGACCGTGTCCGCGAGATCGCCCGCGGCTTCATCGACAAGATGGCGGACAAAGGCGCCGAGTGCGATTTCGCCCGCGATGTCGCCTTCCTCTATCCGCTGCACGTGATCATGGAAGTGCTCGGCGTGCCGCCCATCGACGAGCCCCGCATGCTGAAACTGACCCAGGAGCTGTTCGGCACGCAGGACCCGGACGTAAACCGCGCCGGCAAGGAAGTGGGCAGCGCTGATGACGCGCTCAAGATGATCAATGAAACGATCTTCGACTTCATGACCTATTTCAACGCCATGACCGAAGACCGCCGCCAGAACCCGCGTGACGATCTGGCCAGCGTCATTGCCAACGGCGCTGTCTATGGTCAGCCCCTCGGCCATCTCGAAGCGATGAGCTATTACATCATCGCCGCCACCGCCGGCCATGACACAACCTCCAACACCACCGCCGGCGCGATGTGGGCGCTCGCGGAAAATCCGGACCAGTTCCGCAAGCTGAAGAACGATCTCTCGCTCATCCCATCCATGGTGGAAGAATCGATCCGTTGGGAAACACCGGTGAAGCATTTCATGCGCACCGCGACCGCTGACACCGAAGTCGCCGGACAGAAAATCGCCAAGGGCGATTGGCTGTTCCTGTCCTATCCTTCGGGCAACCGCGACGAAACCGTGTTCGACGACCCCTACAGCTTCAGGGTCGACCGCTCTCCCAACAAGCACGTGGCCTTCGGCTATGGCGCGCATGTCTGCATCGGCCAGCACCTTGCCCGCATGGAAATGCGCGTCCTATGGGAAGAATTGCTGCCGCGCCTGAACTCGGTGGAGCTGACCGGCAAGCCGTCGCGTACCCAGGCAAACTTCGTCAGCGGTCCCAAATCGGTGCCCATCCGGTTCGCGATGAGCTGAGGCCGCCTCAGCCGGCCGCAACCTTGCGCAGCACGAGCCACCAGAGACCGGCCCATGCTGCGCCAAGGCACCAACCGGCCAGCACGTCAGTCGGCCAGTGGACGCCGAGATAGACCCGGCTGGCCCCGACCAGGACAGTCAGGAACAAGGCCCCGCCCAGGATCAACGCCTTGACGCGGCGGTTCTCCTGAGACCCGGCCATCAGCGCGCCGAGGGTCAGAAAGGCAATGGCCGCCTGGGTGGCGTGGCCGCTGGGAAAGCTGGAGCTGGCCGCATGGGTGAGATGCTCGACGAGATCTGGCCGCGCCCGGTCAAAGCCAAGCTTCAGAAGCTGGGTCATCACCGCGCCTGAGCCGATCGCCGCGACCACCACGCCTGCTGTCACATAATCCCGCCGGGCGATCCGGTAGAGCGCTGCGCCGACGGTCAGCAGGGTCAGCACGGTATAGCCGCCGAGGGCCGTGATATCGATCATGGAATTGAGCAGCCAGTCCGGCCCCGCCGGCCGGGATCCCTCGCCCGGCGCGTGCAGCCATGTCATCACCGCATGATCAAATGCGTGGGTTTCCTGGTCGGCAATCTCATCGGCCAGCCAGGCAAACCCCAGAAGGCAGAGCGCGATGATGCCGAGCACCGCGATCGGCCCGACCTCGCGCAGCGAGGTCACCGAGAGACCGGGCAACCAGGCCGGCCGCTTCACACCAGCCCCGCCTTCGCCAGCGCCTGCGCCTGACGCGCCGCCACCTTGCCAACCTCAAAGCCTTCCAGGCTCTGCTCGAACAGCGCATGGAAATTGAGCTCTGCCCCGAGCCGCAGATAGGCTGCGCCCAGGCCAATGGCCGCGCGGTCCATGAACACAAACTCGCGCGGGATCTTCACCGGCCCTTTTTCCTTGAGCAGCTGGCGCACGCGGAACGCTTCCTTGCGGCCGTACTCTCCGGCCGAGACGCCATCGGCCACCGTGCGCACCCGGTCATCGATGATCGGGCCATAGATGAAGCGCGCCCAGACGTTCAGCACCTCGACCAGCTCCCGCGAGAGATTTTGGAAGCCCCAAGCCTCATAGGCGGCATAGGCGGCGTCAAAGTCATCATGCAGCATCGCCCGGTAGAGATCGACGACGCCGGCCACGAAGGCGGGCGGAAAGATGCGGACACAGCCGAAGTCGAGCAGGTTGATCCCCGCCCCGCCGCCGGTGACCTGATAATTGCCCAGATGCGGATCGCCGTGAATGACAGCGTAGGAGTTCATCGGCGCCCACCAGGTCCAGAACAGCATTTCGGCAATCTGGTTGCGGGTTTCCTGCGGCGCGCCCTCGAACGTGTCGAGCCGCGCGCCCTCCATCCAGGTCATGGTGATCAGGCGGGCGGTCGAAAGCTCGGCCACAGGCTCGGGACAGGTGATGAAGGCCTTATCGGAGAGCATGTCCCGGTAAAGGGCCATATGCTTGGCTTCGCGCTCATAATCGAGCTCCTCGCGCAGGCGGTCGGTGATCTCGGCGACCATCTCGTCGGCATCGATCGAGCCATCCATGCGCTTGAAAAGGCCCAGAAGTGTCCGGAGTTGTCCGATGTCGGACTCCACCGCGCTCGCCATATCCGGATATTGCAGCTTGCAGGCAACCTTGCGCCCATCATGCAGCGTGGCGGCATGCACCTGGCCGAGCGACGCGGCATGGCTGGCCTCCTTGCCGAAGTCTGCAAACCGGCTCTCCCAGTCCGCGCCCAGCTCTGCCCGCATCCGGCGCTTCACGAAGGGCCAGCCCATCGCGGGGGCTTCGGCCTGCAGCTTGGCAAATTCGGCGGCATATTCAGGTGGCAGAAGGTCGGGCACGGTCGAGACCATCTGCGCCACCTTCATCAGGGGCCCCTTGGACTTGCCGAGCGCCGCCGCCATCGCCCGGGCAACGCGCTCATCGCCCTTGTCGCCGCCAAACAGCGACTGGGCCGCAAAGGTCAGCCCCGCGCCGGAGAGATTGGCGCCCACCTTGGCAGTGCGCGCGATGCGCCCGGAGAGGCGATTGCGTTCGGGATCGGATGTGTCGGACGGGGGCTGGCTCATACCGGTGGATATAGAAGCCCCGCCCCCGGTTTGACAGGCCAGAGCCCCCCGGGGTGACAAAGTGTTCATGCAGGCGTATATGCCGCCCCCAGATCGCCACAATTGCTGAGGCCCCGCCCTGCACCATCAATGCCCGTTTCCCTGCCCGGCCCATCCTGTGGCCCGAACGACACGAGCCCGCAGCGACCACCCAACATACGATGACTCCGGCAGACAAGAGACTGCCCGCCCCTTCAAGGACCCGTCATGGCCTACAATACGCTGATTACCGATGTGAATGCCGAAGAGGGCTATGCCCTTATCCAGATGAACCGCGCCGAGAGCCTCAATGCCCTCTGCGAGGAGATGATGACGGAACTGACCCAGGCGCTGGACCGGTTTGAGGCCGACGACGCCATTCTCTGCATCATCCTGACGGGCACCAAGCGCGCCTTCTCGGGCGGCGCGGATGTCCGCGAGATCCAGGCAAAGACCTTCCCCCAGTCCTATTATGAGGATTTCATCACCCGGAACTGGGAACGCGCAGCGCGGGCCCGCAAGCCGATAATTGCGGCCGTGGGCGGCTATGCCATCGGGGGCGGCTGTGAGCTCGCCATGATGTGCGACATCATCCTGGCGGCCGACAATGCCCGTTTCGGGCAGCCTGAAATCCGCCT
>JBKBRT010000057.1:0-14477 GCA_046291585.1 Hyphomonas sp. | reverse complement strand
GAATAGAAGGGGCGTTTTTTCGAGCCGCCACGGGCGAGCCGGATTTTGAGTGACATTTGGAGGTCTCCTGTAAAGTCTTGTCTCTCGGGGTTTCTTACTCGGCCTCTTGGCCGCGAATTTGCTCATGGTGGCGGATGACTTCGGCCACGATGAAATTGAGGAATTTTTCGGCAAAGGCCGGGTCCAGCCCGGACTCCTTGGCGAGATGCCGGAGGCGCTCGATCTGCGCGGCCTCGCGGGATTTGTCCGCAGGCGGCATATTGTGCAGCGCCTTGAGCTTACCGACCTGCTGGGTCAGCTTGAAGCGCTCTGCCAACGTATGAATGAGGATCGAGTCCATATTGTCGATGGACGCGCGCAGCTGGTTCAGCTGGAACTGGGCGAGGGTCTGATCGGGATTACTCATTTCTTCTTGGTCCCTCCGGGAAGACCGGGAAGCCCGCTGCCGGGCATGCCCGGGAGGCCATTGCTGCCGAGACCGGGCAGACCGCTGGGGGGCATTGCGCCGCCGCCCATCCTGGCGAGGTCTGATTGCGTGATGCCCGCCTGCTGCGCCATACCCATCAGGTTTTTCATGCCGCCCTTGGTGCGCATCTTCTTCATCATGGTGGCCATCTGAAGATGCATCTTCAGCACCTTGTTGACGTCCGACACATCAACGCCCGCGCCAGCGGCAATGCGCTTGCGTCGTGAGGCGTTGAGGAGGGCAGGCTTGCGGCGCTCTTCGCGTGTCATGGAGGAAATGATCGCTTCCTGACGTTTCAGCACGCGGTCATCGATATTGGAGTTGGCCATGGCTTCCTTGGCTTTGCGCACGCCGGGCATCATGCCCATGATGCCGCCAATGCCGCCCATGCGCTGCATCTGGCGCAGCTGATCAGCAAGGTCTTCAAGGTCGAACTCGCCTTTCTTGAGCTTGGCGGCCATGCGCTCGGCTTTTTCAGCATCGAACTGTTCGGCCGCCTTCTCGACGAGGCTGATGATGTCGCCCTGGCCGAGGATACGGCCGGCGACACGCTTGGCATCGAACGCATCGAGCCCATCGAGCTTTTCGCCGACGCCGAGGAATTTGATCGGCAGGCCCGTGACCGCGCGCATGGAGAGCGCAGCGCCCCCGCGCCCATCGCCGTCCATCCGTGTCAGGACGAGGCCGGTGAGCGGCAGGCGCTCATGGAAGCGGCGGGCGGTTTCCACCGCGTCCTGACCGGTGAGAGCATCAGCAACCAGCAACACTTCTGACGGGTTGGTGATGGCGGCAATCTCGGCCGCCTCGCTCATCATCTGCTCGTCGATCGAAGTGCGTCCGGCGGTATCGAGGAAGAGCACATCATAGCCGCCGATCTTGGCAGCCTGAAGCGCGCGCCGGGCGATGTCGGCCGGAAGCTGGCCCGGAATGATCGGCAGGGAGCTGACGGTTTCGCCGGCCTGTTTGGCGAGGATCGCCAGCTGTTCCATCGCGGCCGGGCGGCGCACGTCGAGCGACGCGAGGAGGACTTTCTTCTTGCCGCGATCGGCAAGGCGTTTGGCAATCTTGCCGGTTGTGGTGGTTTTACCCGAGCCCTGAAGGCCCGCCATCATCACCACAGCGGGAGGCGTGTCGACGCGGAGGTGGTTTTCCTCCTCATCGGAGCCGAGCATGTCCACCAGCGCGTCATAAACGATCTTGATGACCTGCTGGCCGGGCTTGACCGAGCGGATGACTTCTTCGCCGACAGCGCGCACGCGCACCTTCTCGACGAAATCCTTGACCACCGGGAGGGCGACATCTGCCTCAAGCAGGGCCACACGGATTTCGCGCAAAGCTTCGCTGACGTCCTTATCAGACAGCGCGCCGCGGCCGGTGAGGCCGTCGAAGATACTGCCAAGACGTTCGCTTAGGGCGTCGAACATACCGCTACACTCCTCTTTTCCGCACAAAACGATGAAAACCCCGCTGAGCGAGGTATCGCCGGGCGGGGGGCCCCGCTGGCCTCCCGTCCCTCATCATATAGGGAGTTGTGCCAGTCAGAGCGCGCTTCTCAAGATTGCGCGAAATGTGGGGGGCCTAAAGCACGCGGCTATCCACAGGTCAAGTCTCGGCGGCCGCCAGGGCATCTACGTGCTGGCGCAGGCTGTCGATGGTGCGGTCGATTTCCGGGCCGATCAGGGAGAAAGCGGCGACATCGGCCCAGAGGCCGTTTGCCGTGCGCATATAATGGCGCAGGACGCCTTCGCGGGCGGCGCCGAAGCGCTCAACGGCGGCAATTGCCTCTTTATTGGCGATGTTCACGAGAAATTCGATGCGTTGGAACCGGCAATCCTTCGCCCGCTGCATCAGGGCGAGCGAGGTGGCAGCGGACACGAGGCCCCCCCGCATGGTTTCCGGGTGCCACCGGTAACCGATCCGCAGGCGGCGATGCAGGCGGACGATGTTCATATAGGCGACGACCCCCGCAAAGGCGCCGTCGGAGAGGCGGGTGATGGCGAAGGGGGTCATCCGGCCTTCGCGGGCTTCCTGCAGGGTCTGGTCGAAATAGGCGTTGAAACTGGTGCCGGTATCCATTAGCGGCATCCAGCTCCACATCGCTTCAATGGCGCCGGATCTGGCAAGGATTTCCCGGTGCGCCTCGTTCACACGGTCGAGGCGCACGTTGGCCACCTCTAAACCGGGCGCATCGAGCTTCATGGGTAGATTATGCCACAGGTGGAACGGCGCGGCAAAAGAAAGGACCGGCCAGGGGCGCCGGCCGGTCCTCATCTTTGCGTGATCGTCTCTGCTGCGCTCAGTCTTCGGCGGGCGCAGGAAACAGCTGCCGGGCGAGATAGGTAAATTCGAGGGCAGAGCGTTTGGCGCGCGCGGTCTGGTCTGCCGCCGCC
Source organism: Hyphomonas sp. (assembly GCA_046291585.1). Lineage (GTDB taxonomy): Bacteria > Pseudomonadota > Alphaproteobacteria > Caulobacterales > Hyphomonadaceae > Hyphomonas. Next base: position 11,621 of record JBKBRT010000057.1, on the reverse strand, counting down.
GCGTGGCCGCCATCCATGTTTTCGAAAAAATAGAATGGCAGGCCCGCCTCTTCGAACCGCTTGGCCAGCTTGCGGGCATGGCCGGGATGGACCCGGTCATCCTTCGTCGAGGTGACGAAGAAGGGGACGGGATAGTCCTTCGCGGCGTCAAAGTTCTGGTAGGGCGAGATGGTCTCGAGGAAGGCGCGTTCTTCCGGCACATCCGGTGAGCCGTATTCATCCACCCACGAGGCGCCCGCCAGCAGCAGATGGTAGCGCAGCATGTCGAGCAGGGGCACCTGGACGACGACGGCGTTCCAGAGATCCGGGCGCTGGTTGAGCATCACACCCATCAGCAGGCCGCCATTGGAGCCGCCCATGATGCCCAGATGCTCCGGGCTGGTGATGTTGCGGGCGATGACGTCTTCGCCGACAGCAATGAAGTCATCATAGATCCGCTGGCGGCTGAGTTTCAGCCCGGCCTGGTGCCAGTTGGGACCGAACTCCCCGCCGCCCCGGATGTTGGCGAGGATATAGGCCCCGCCCTGTTCCAGCCAGAGGCGCCCGGTGACGGGGCTGTAGCCGGGGTTCATCGACACCTGAAATCCGCCATAGCCGTAAAGAAGCGTCGGCGTTGTGCCATTCAGGGGGATGTCTTCGCGGTGGACGATGAAATAGGGCACGCGGGTGCCGTCTTTCGACGTGGCGAAGAATTGCTCAACGGTCAGGCCTTCGGTGTCGAACTTTGCCGGCAGGGATTTGAGGCTCGTGACGGCGCCGGTGGCGACATCATAGGTGAGGAGCGAGCTGGGGGTGAGGAAGTCTTCGTAATTGAGGAAGACGGTGGTTTCATGCTCATCGGCAAAGGTAATGCCGACCTGGCCTGTGCCCGGCAGGTCCACGGGGGTGGTCGTCCATCCGCTGGCGGAGGGTTCGATCCGCAGAAGCTTGCCAACGACATTGTCATTGATCGAGAGAAGCGCGGCGCCCTTGGCGACGGCGACGCCGTTCACGGCCTGTGTTTCGGTCGGGCGGAAGGCGAGTGTGACGGGGGGCAGCGTGCGGGTTTCCAGGAAGGTGTCGAGGTCAAAGGCCAGGAGATCGCCGGCTTTGAACGGGCCCTGACCTTCCGGCGTCCAGTCCTGCTCAATGGAGAACAGGAACTGGCCTTTATAGATTCCGCTGGGGCTGGCCTTCAGCGGGAGCGGCCATTGGACCGGCTGGCTTTCGCCATCGGGGAACCAGAAATATTTCGAGGTGAAGAAGGTCTCTGCCTGAACCGCGCCCTGGAGGACGCGGCCGTCTTCGAGTTTCATGGCCATCGGCCAGACGCCGACATCGGTTTCCTTGCCGCGGATGAGTTCCTGCGCGGTTTGCAGCGGAGTGCCGCGCTGCCAGCGCTTGACGATGAAAGGGTAGCCGGACTCGGTGAGCGATCCTTCGCCCCAGTCGGTCGCGATCAGCAGCGTGTCGGGGCCTGCCCAGGCGAGGCCTTGTTTGGCTTCGGGCGTGACAAAGCCGTCTTCGACGAAGGTTTTTGTGGTGAGGTTGAATTCGCGGTTGATGACTGCGTCCTTGCCGCCATCCGAGAGCGAGACGAGGCAGCGCCACTCTCCGCCCGGCGCGGGACGAAGACAGTCAGCGCCCTTGTAGACCCAGTTGGCGCCTTCTTCTGCGGCGAGCTTGTCGAAATCGACGATCGTTTCCCAGGCTGGGGTGTCGCTTGCGTAGCTCGCCAGAGGCGCGCGGCGCCAGAGGCCGCGGACATTCTTCTCGTCCTGCCAGAAATTATAGACGTACCCGTCGCGGACCGTGCCGTAGGGAATGCGCTCGGACGAGTTCAGGACGTCCAGCGCAGCAGCCTCGAAGCCGGCATAGCGAGGGTCGGCCTCAAGCTCTGCCAGGGTGCGCGCGTTCTGGGCCGTCACCCAGGCGAGGGCCGCTTCGCCTTCCACTTCTTCCAGCCAGAGATGGGCGGCGGCGTCAAAAGGAGTTTGGGCGGCATCAGCGGTTGTCGGATTATCAGCGGTCAAGTTCATCTCCGGTTGGGGGGCTGACGCGCAGGCGGCCAGAAGCAGGGCGCTCAGCGACACGAGCAAGGGGCGCATGGGGTCTCCTATCTGATCCTATGGGTGCGCTGGGCAGAAAACAGAACGTGCCCGGGCCTTCAGGAAGTGGGTCTGAGTGGTACCGGCGGGGAAAGGCTGGTGCAACGGGGCCCGTCAGTCAGGACAGACGCTCAAGTACAATCTGCTCGACGATGATGGCGCGTGATTTATCCGGCACCACCGGCCGGATCGCCAGATAGTCGACGCCCTGCTCGCCCTGAAGCGCCGGCACGTCATACTCGAAACTGACTTCCGCAAATCCAGGCTCCAGATTGAGCACCTGCCAGCCGGAATCTCCTGTCCGGCCAGTGGAATAATTCATCTCGATCTGCTCCGCGCCGCGCGCGTCGGCCGGGCGCACCCGGGCGGTGATCCGCACCCGCTGGCCAGCAAGCTGCACTTCAATATCTGGCGCGAGGCGAAAATGGGGTCCGAGTTCCGGCGCTGCCGCGAGCGCTTCGGCCGCAGCTTCGATATGAAGCCGGTAGGCATCACCTTCCCGGATCAGCTGGGCGCGCGCATCCCCCCCCGAAATGACCTTGTTGAGATAGCGCCCATCAATGACGATCCGGTCGTAATTCACGCCGTCTCCCGCCACGGCGCCTGTCGGCAGGCGGCCGATCCCCGGCTGAATTGCCAGAATGATCATGGCCACGGTCAGCAGGGCCGCGAGGGGAAAGAATAACTTGTCGCGCATCGGCGCTCCTGCTTTGCCTGTCGGGCGCTGGCCAATCTGTCTGGCTCCTGTTAGCAGGTGCGGCCTCATATTGGCGAGCCAATTGCAGCGGATAAACCGAGGGGAAGGCAAGGACTTATGTCGGTATCAGCGCTTCAGAGGCGGGCCAGAGAAGCCAGAGATTGGCTGCATGACAGCTGCTTTCCCCTGTGGGCGGACTATGGCGTCAACGAGACCGGTCTGTTTCCCGAAGCCCTGACGACCTCTCTGGATGAGTTGCCCTCAGAATATACCCGGGTCCGGGTCCAAGCGCGCCAGACCTATGTGTTTTCCGAAGCCTGGCGCCTTGGCTGGAAGCGGGACACAGCAGCCAAGCTGGTGAATGCCGGGGTTACCACGCTGACCAGCCGGGCCTTGAATGCGCAGGGCCTTGCCGGGCGAACCCTTTCTCATTCCAGCGGCCATCTCGTCGATGAGACTTCAGACCTCTACGACACCGCTTTCGTGCTGTTCAGCCTGGCAGAAGCGGCCCGCGGTCCGGGACCGGCCGAGATTGCCCTCCCGGCCGCGCATGGCATTCTTGCAAATCTCGAACTCAAGGCCCGCGACGCCGCGAACGGGGGGTATGCAGAGGTGCTTCCCAGGCCCGCCCAGAGGCAGCAGAACCCCCACATGCACCTGCTGGAAGCCTGCCTTTCCCTGCATGCCGCCGAACCGGACGCAGGGCACATGACCCGCGCGCATGATCTCGTCGCCCTGTTCGAGACCAGGCTGACGGCCGGGGAGAATGGCCTGCTCGGAGAATTCTTCGCGCCTGACTGGTCGCCCCTGCCGGGTGATCCGGGACGGATTGTGGAACCGGGCCATCAATTCGAATGGGTCTGGCTGCTGCACAACTATGCCCGTCACAGCGGAGAGCCGCTCTCACCCGCTGCGGAGCGGCTTTACACCTATGCGCTGACGACACTGGACGCCGAGGGGCGCACGATCCTGACTGCCGCGCGCGGCGGCGCGCCGGTAGATGCCTCTCGCCGCGCCTGGGCGCAGGCTGAAGCGCTCAAAGCGCATCTGGCGATGTTTGAAGCGCGGCGCGATGATCGCTTCGCAGCCGCTGCCTGCCGCAGTTTTGATGTCCTCATGGATGAGCATCTCACCGAAGATGGCGCCTGGATCGAACATATCGCCGCCGATGGCGCGATCCTCTCAAACACGACGCCCGCCTCGACCGGCTATCATGTGGTGCTCGCCTTTGCAGAGCTGATCCGCGTCATGAACGCTTGATATTCCCCGGATTTGCAGGGAATACAGCCGCCAAACCTGCCAGCCCCGTCGGGCGGCTCTGACGTGAGGAATGCCATGACCAAGCTCGCCCTGATCCGGCACGGCCAGTCGGCCTGGAACCTGGAAAACCGCTTCACCGGCTGGTGGGACGCAGACCTCACCGCCCAGGGGGAAGCCGAAGCCCGCAATTCGGGGAAGCTGCTGGCCGAGGTCGATGCCGATTTCCGGGCTGGCTTTACCAGTGTTCAGACCCGCGCGATCCGCACGATGTGGCTGGCGCTGACAGAAATGAAGCGCGTCTGGCTGCCGATCGAAAAGGACTGGCACCTCAATGAACGCCATTATGGCGGGCTGACCGGCCTCGACAAAGCCGAAACTGCCGCCCGGCACGGCGAAGACCAGGTGCATGTCTGGCGCCGCAGCTATGACATTCCGCCCCCGCCGCTGGAAGTGGGCAGCACCTATGACCTCTCCGCCGATCCGCGGTATCGCGGTATCGATATTCCGAACACGGAAAGCCTCAAAACTACGCTGGAGCGCGTTCTGCCCTATTGGCAGCAGCGCATTGCGCCCGGCATCATCGCAGGCACAGACACCATGATTGCGGCGCATGGAAATTCGCTGCGCGCGCTGGTCAAGCACCTGTTCAACGTGCCGGACAAAACGATCACTGGGCTCGAAATCCCGACCGGAAATCCGCTGTTGATCGAGCTCGACCCCAACCTGAAACCGGTCTCGGTTCGCTATCTTGATGCGGCCCGCGCCCACGCCCTGCCCGATCTTCCGTGAACGCGCCCAGCCGACGCCGGGACAGGCGGATGATGGGGCGCGCTTTTCAGCTCGCCCGTCTCAATCAGGGCCTCACCGGGAAAAATCCCTCCGTCGGCTGTATCCTGCTGGACGCCAGCGGGCATATCGCGGGGGCCGGTGTGACTGGCACCGGCGGCGCCCCGCATGCGGAGGAAGTGGCACTGGACGAAGCTGCGGGCAGTGCCCGGGGGGGGACCGCTTATGTGACCCTTGAACCCTGCCGGGAGCGATCCTCGGGCGCCAAATCATGCGCAACCAAACTGGTTGATGCCGGGATTGCGCGCGTTGTTGTGGCCATCGAAGACCCCCATCCGACCGCGCGAGACGGACTGGCGGTATTGCGTGAGGCGGGTGTTCAGGTTGAGACCGGCCTTGGCAAATACCGCGCCGCGCGGCTCTATGCGTGGTTTTTTGCCGCCGCACGACAGCCCTGATCAGTCTGCGAACGGTCCGGCATGGGCGCGGATGCGATCATAGAAAGCTGCTGAATCGCGCTGAAAAGCGGCCTTGTTGAATTGCGCTTCATAGCTGGCGCGTCCGCCCGCGACGAGTTTTGCCGCAAGCGCCTTGTCGGTGATCACCCGCGTCAGCGCGGTCGCCAGGGCATCGACATCATTCTTGGGAATGAGCAGGCCGTTGACCTCGTCTTTCACATAAGCAGCGGGACCGGCCGCATCGGCGGCGACCAGCGGGCGCGAGGCGGCCCAGGCGTCAACCGTCACGGTGCCGAAGGGTTCGTAGCGGGAGGGAAACGCCACGACATCGCAGGCCTCCAGCAGGGCCCCGCGATCATTCCGCCAGCCGAGGAACCGCACGCGGTCGCCCAGCCCAAGCCGGGCGCAATGCGCTTTGAGCTCGGCCTCCAGAGGGCCCTCCCCGGCAATCCAGACATAAAGACCGGGAACCTTGGCCGTCGCATCAAGCAGCGTGTCCAGCCCCTTTTTCTCGTGCAGACGGGCGAGCGAAAGCGCGACGGGCGCGTTGGCCGGCGTATCAAGCGCTGCGCGGCTGGCCGGAGCGGCGCCGGTAAAGTCCGCATACGTATGGATGATGGCGGACCGGTCTTCCGGAACGCCCTGCTCACGGATATGGCGCAGAAGGTCGATCGTCAGGCCGACATGCCATTCGCAGTTCGTGAAGCGGGCAAGTTTGTAATAGCCGCCATACCAGCCGATCGAGCGATTGCGATAAGCCTTGGGCGCAAACTGACCGGCGCGGCCCATCCAGTATTCGATGACATCGGGCTTGAAAGCCCGGATCGCGCGCTTGAGAACGCTGCGGGTCGGGAAAGGCCAGGCATTGTTGAAGCCAGCGGTATCAACACCGATGCCGGCCTCCTGAAACTTGCTGATCCGGAAGCTGTTATTCGGGCGCGTCACCACATGCTGGACATGACCGGCCTCGGCGAGGGCGAGGACTGACTCCAGCATGATGTTTTCAGCGCCCCCTTCGGCAGCGCCTGCCATCACATGCATCACCCGCATTTTTTGCTCTCCCGGAACCGGCTTCCTGTTGCCACAGCGCATACTGGGGAACAGCGATTGCGGCAAACTGTGCTTGGCAGCGGGAAATGAACTGCCTAGAGAGACCCCATGTTTCCCGAGAGATTTTTCTGATGGCCGGTTACAGACTCTTCGGCGCTGACACGTCGCCCTATTCGTTCAAGGTGCGCTCGGCGTTGCGTTTCAAGGGGCTCGACTTCGAATGGGTCGCCCGCTGCGCGGCCAATGAAGCCGAATTCCGTGATCTGGCGAAGACGCCGACCGTGCCGCTGCTGCTTTCGCCCGAGGGCAAGGTGAACCAGGATTCGACGCAGATCCTTGCCATCCTCGACAAGGCGCATCCCGAGCCTGCCTTGCAACCCGATGATGGCGCGCTGGCGGCCCTGTCACTGATCCTTGAGGACTATGCCGACGAATGGCTGAACAAGGCGATGTTCCAGCAGCGCTGGGGCCAGATGCCCGACCGGGACGCGGCCTCGATCCGCGTCCTGGTGCAGATCCATGGCGGCAAGCGGCCGCGCGCCTACAAGACCCCGGCCAAGCAGATCGCCCAGCGGATGCTGGCGCGCTTGCCTCTGGTCGGCGCAGAGGGAAACAATGCGCCGGCGCTCGAAGCGTCGTTTCGCCGGTTTGCGCAACTGCTGAACGAGCATCTCAAAGAGCATCTCTTCATTTTCGGCGGTCATCCGTCAGCGGCGGACTTTGCTCTGGCGGCGCAGTTCCAGCAGATGCTGACCGATCCGACGCCGGCTGCCTGGCTGAATGACCGGGCGCCGTTCCTCGTCGCCTGGTGCGAGAACGTGGCCGACCCTAAGGCGGGCGGACCTTATGCCTCGCTGGAGGCGCTGGCACCGACGCTTCTGCCGGTCTTCGAAAGCGAAGTTGCCCGCACTTACCTGCCCTGGGCGAACGCCAATGCGGCGAGCGCGTCGCGCCAGAAGAAGCGGTTTTCCGTGACGCTGGAGGCGGGTCTGTTCGAGCAGGCAACGCAGAATTATGCGGCCCGGGCCTTCCAGAAACTGCAGGATAAAGTGCGCGGCGCGAAAGATGCCGGCGGACTTGCGGGTTTCCTGAAAGATGCCGGCGCTGGCGAATTCTTCGCGGAGCCGCGTGCCCAGCAAAAAGCCCCCGCAGCCTGAAGCTGCAGGGGCCTAACTGAATTCACGCAGATCAGGCGGCGGTGCCGGTAGCCAATTTTTGGCCGATCAGCTTGGGACACTTGGTCTGGGTGCCGGTTCCGATTTCGATCTTGCGGGCTTTCTTCTCTTCGGGAATTTCCCGCACGAGGTCGATGCGCAGCACGCCATGCTCCAGATTGGCCCCGGTCACGAGAACGTGATCGGCAAGCTGGAAGCGGCGGATGAAGCTGCGCTGGGCGATGCCGCGATGCAGGAAATTGCGCCCGTCGCCATCTTCAGAATCGCCCTTCTTGCCAGCAATCGTCAGCTGGCCTTCCTTGGTTTCGATCTCGATGTCGGCCTCGGTAAACCCGGCGACAGCGATCTCGATGGCGAAGGCGTTTTCGTCGACACGCTCGATATTGTAGGGGGGATAGCCCTGCGTCCCGTCGAGGCGGGAGGCCTGATCGATCATGCCGGCGAGACGGTCAAAGCCGACCATGGTGCGATACAGGGGAGTCAGATCAATATTGCTCATTTGGACAGTCCTCTAAAAGCAACTGCGGTTGGAGTTTTTCGGAAGGGAAGCGAGACCCCAGCCCGATCGATGGCGCTGGCACTTCTTCCGGCCCCGGCCCGCTCTGCGGCACCGTGACAAGCCCTATGTGGGTAGCGTAAAGGGTGTATCAAGAGCCCTGGGATGGAGACAATTTATGAAACACCTGATGCTGATGGCCGCTTCGGCCCTGATACTGGCAGCCTGCTCGGAGAGAGCCCTGCCAACAGCAGAGCCTGTTGATGCTACCACGGAAACTGCCACCGCGCAGGCTGCCGAAGCCGCAACGCTGGCTGACATTGTCAATTCCGATCAGCGCTCGGCTGAGGAAAAGGCCCGCGATGCCTGGCGCAACCCGGTCGAAACCCTCGAATTCTTTGGCGTCGAGGCCAATGACAAGGTGGTCGAGATCTGGCCGGGCGGGGGCTGGTACACCAATATTCTGGCGCCCTGGCTCGCCTCGGGCGGCGGCACGCTGGTGGCCGCAGGCTTTGACCCCGCCTCCGTGGACGATCCCGACCGGCGCGCCCGGATCGAGGAACGCCTCACGGAATTCAAGAACACCTATGGCGACGCACGCTTTGGAACCATTGAATATTCAGCGTTTTCTGCCGTTTCCGGCCCGCTGACCGAGCCTGGCACCGCCGATGCCGTGCTGACCTTCCGCAACATTCATAACTGGATGTCGGGCGGCTATACCGAGAAATTCTTCACCGATGCCTATGCGGCGCTCAAACCCGGCGGCGTGCTGGGCGTGGTGGAACACCGCCTGCCCTCAACGGCGATGCAGGACCCGACCGCGGCCAGCGGCTATGTGCACGAAGACTTCGTGAAAGGCCTCGCCACCGCAGCCGGTTTTGAATTCGTGGAAGCCAGCGAAATCAACGCCAACCCGGCCGACACCGCAGACCACCCCTTCGGCGTGTGGACCCTGCCGCCCAACAGCGCGACCTCCAGAGGCGATGGCACGACCATCGAGGGCTTTGACCCGGCCAAATACACCGCCATCGGCGAGAGCGACCGGATGACCCTGAAATTCCGCAAGCCGGAATAAGGCCCCCCTTCCCCCTGATCGGAAAAGCCCGCCCGGACCCCCGTGGCGGGCTTTTTCTTTGGGGAATAAGCGGCCGAAAAAACTACAACGAAAACTCCAACGAGGGGGCAAAAACTCCAATGGGGCTTCAAAAAGTTTCCTGAGACCCGCACATCGGACCGCAGCAGTTCTAGACTCTTTTCAAATTTTGCCGCGAACATCATGCTGCTTGAGAATGGTGTTCAGCATTGGCTTGAGCAAACTGACCCGTTCTTGCGTTGCGTTTGTGCTCTGACGATAGTGATCTCAACCCGGTATCTGCATGGCCAAGTTCCAAGGTGTTCGCCCAATCAAGCCTGGCGAAAGACTCTACCAACCGATTTATAATCTACTGCTGTTCCAATCAGCCCTAATAACGGCCATTGAGTCGATCAGCGGGAAACATCCTCCAGGCGGGCCAAGAGGCCCTGAATCTCAAATTATTGTTCAAAGCTATACTGCTGAAATGCGCTTTGGATTCCCAGCGTATGGCCCTTTAGAGGGAGCATTGAACAATGAACCATTGGAGGGAATTGGTGTCTTCTTTGCGCCAGGCGTGATTCCCAAAAATCAGATTAAGAACACCGCAGATTTCCCGCATTTCTTGGACCACTTTATTACAGCGATATTCTTTCTGCATTTTGAGCAGTGCAATGACTGGTTGGTAGCCAACGGACATGGGGATAGTTCCAAGTGGCCCGCCACAGTGGATTTTGCACGAGTGATCCGTAATGCCGTCGCTCATGGCGGTCGAATTAAAATGGATAAAACCAAAAAAGGAAATCCACCCAGACCGGTGAGATGGAAATCTCTGGGCTACAACGAATCAAACAATGGCAAGAGTATTTTGGGAACCGAAGTTTTTGGTCCGGACCTGATTGCCCTTATGTTCGACGTGGACGACGAGCTAACCGGGATGGGTGCCCCTTACTGAAAATCCATTGCGCAAGCTGACCGCCTGCCCCACGAATTATCGTCTGCTTCCTGAGTATCGAGTCACTTCGCGACTCGTAGGTCGGATAGAGGCTGGGAAGCCGAAATCCGACGTGCACGGGCGCTGTGTTTGGTGATGGCGGATTTCGCTTTGCTCTATCCGCCCTACGGGTTGCGAACCGGCTAGACCAGGTCAGGGTGCTCCTGCCCTGCTTGAAGCCCTCGCCCCGGCCTTGTAAGGGCGCGGGAAGTTTTGGAGGGTCCTGCCCATGCGCCTTTTGTTTGCGACCCGAATTGAGGAAATGCCCCTTGGCAGCCCTGCCCTGCGTGAGGGGCTGGAGCGGTGCGCCTGGTCGCTGGAGGAGGATGACGCGGCGGGGAACGCCTGGTGCGACGCGGAGGGGTATGACGGGTATACGTCTTACGCTTCGCTCGACGACCTGCCCGAACGCTTTCCCGAGTTTGGTGAGCTCAAACGCCATCTGGACAAGGCGGCGGCGGCTTTTGCCAAGGCCCATCACTGGGACATGGAGGGGCTTTCCCTCGTTCTGGATGCGATCTGGGTGAACATCCTGGGCGAAGGCGGGCACCATTCGGGGCACATACATCCCGGGAGTGTGATCTCGGGCACCTATTATGTCGCTGTTCCCGAAGGGGCTGGCTGCATCAAGTTTGAAGATCCGCGCCTCGCCATGATGATGGCTGCGCCGCAGCTGACGGATGACGCGCCCGAGGAGGCCCGCCGGTTTGTGTATGTGGCGCCAAAGGAAGGCCATTGCCTGCTCTGGGAGAGCTGGCTGCGCCATGAGGTGATGCCCGGCCAGAGCGAAGAGGCGCGCATTTCGGTGAGCTTCAACTACGCGCTGAAGCGGAAGGGCTAGCCCCTTCCCCGTGCCCCGCGTAGACAGGGGACCGCGCAGTTAACGAACCAGCCCTTGACCTCAAGCCCCGGGCAGTTCATCGGAGCGCCGAACTTTCCTGACCTCCCACAGCGAAGCATGTGAGCCTCCCATGGACCTTTCGAAAATTTCCGCCGGCAACAATCCGCCTGACGATATCAACGTTCTGATTGAAGTGCCCCTTGGCGGCGACCCGATCAAATACGAGATCGACAAGGCCTCCGGCGCGATGTTCGTGGACCGCTTCCTCTACACCGAGATGCGCTATCCCTGTAATTACGGGTTTGTGCCCCACACGCTGAGCCTCGATGGCGATCCCATCGATGTGATGGTGGTGGGCAACCGCCCGCTGGTGCCCGGCTGTGTGCTGCGCGTTCGCCCGGTCGGCGTGCTGATGATGACCGACGACAAGGGCCAGGACGAAAAGATCCTCGCCGTGCCCCACCCGAAACTGACGGGCTATTACGACAAGATCTCGACCTATCACGACCTGCCCCAGACCCTCTGCGACAAGATCCAGCATTTCTTCGAGCACTACAAAGATCTCGAAAAAGGCAAGTGGACACGCATCGAAGGTTGGCAAGGCATCGACCGGGCGCGCGAGCTGATCCTCGAGGCCGTCCTGCGCGAGCAGGCCAACAGTAAGGGTTGATTGTCCTTAAATGACCTGAACTGGCCCGGAGGGAA
>JBKBRT010000263.1:0-3183 GCA_046291585.1 Hyphomonas sp. | reverse complement strand
CCAGCACGCCAAGGATGCTCCAGGCCAGCCACCGTGCCGGGCGGGTCTGGGCCAGAAGGCCCGTCACACCGATGCCGGCCGGTACGAGCCAGAGCTGGGGGACATAGCGGGCCCACCAGCTTTGCGGAAAGAGTGCCGTCAGCACAAATACCGCTGTCGCGATGCCGAGACAGACAAGGATCACCTTGTTCTGCCGCTCGCGCAGAAGCAGCAGCGCCATCAACACGCCCGACAGAAGGAGCGCGCCGGAGAAGAAGGGCCCAAAGCCGGCAAGCTGCACATCCGAGGCGCCTGACGGGTAAATCTCCCGGCCATGCAGCATGAAGGGAATTTTCAGTTCCGGCGCGACCGGTGACCAGCCCGAATGCGTTTCGGAGAAGAGGGAGAAGAAAAAGGCAGACAGACCGGTGCGCCCGCCCATTCCCGGCGGCAGGACATAGCTGATGATATCGAGCGTTTCGGCGCCCTCCCCCGCCATCAGTGGGTAAAACGGGTGCCCGAAGCCGATGATGTTCTGAACGTAAGGCGAAAAGCCGATGGCGAAGATGCCGATGAGCCCCGCCCCGGCCATGAAGATAGCCGGCTCCAGGCATGTCCTGAGGCCTCGCACCGACCAGATCGCCAGGAGGGCAAGCGCGCAGGCGACCACAAAATACGGAATGGCCGTGAACTTGAGCCCGACCGCAAAGCAGATCACCAGCCCCGCGAGCGCCAGATACCGCCTCTGGCGATGCACCAGCCATAACAGGCAGAGCGCGCCGAAGGCGAGCAGGCTGGTCACCAGCAGGCCGTCATTGAGCTTGGTGTAGAGCTGACCGATGGCGACGGGGTTGCTCATCAGCGCCAGCGCGCCAAAGAGCCCCGCGAGGAAAGACAGGCCGGCATGGCGCAGCGCGGCGAAGGTGATCAGCCCGGCGCCGCCGAGCAGCGCGATCTGCAGGAACTTTCCCGACTCCATCGGGAGGCCCGCGCTGACCGGGAGGGCCATGACCAGCCAGTGCGCATGGGGATAATGCTCTGGCCAGATGACATAGATGATGTCTGGCCAGGTGTCGTAGCCGACCTCGACCAGGCTCGGCGCGATGGCAAAGGGTTCGTAATAGGGGTTCCAGCCTTCAGCGAGCGAGGAAAGCGCCTGGAAGTGATACCATTGGCCGTCGATGCTGATGTCAAAGAGCATCAGGGACATGCAGATGGCCAGCGCAAGGACAGCAGCCACCAGAGCCAGGGTTTTCAGGCGCAGCTCCGGCCGGTCCGCCGTGGCGACCCCTATCGCCACGCCGATAGAGACAAGGAAGATCAGCGGAGACACCACCGGACCGATGCCTATTCCGGTGATGAGCGCGAGCGCGGCCAGAACGCAGGAGAGCGTGATCGTACCGACAAGGGTGAAGCCGCCCGTGAGGGCCAGCGCAGTGATCGGATCGTCAGCAGCAGAGCGAGACAGAATAGCAGGCAGGCTTTTGGGCAGCATCATTTTCAGTCGCTCAGGGCATGACGGATGGGACAAGACCGCGCGGCAAAGAAGCGGCGCGATCAACCCGTCAAGGGAGTTTCAAATCAGATCGCGAAAATTCCGTCCCCGTGGAATTGCGAAAAATGAAGTCGTAGCCGCGCAGGGATATTGATCAACTGTTTTTACGCCAAGCCCGGTCTCCAGGCGTCTTTGAGGTGGTTGGGGAGGCGGCCGGGCGCCAGCGCGATGAGGTCGTAGCGCCAGCCATAGTCGGCGAATTTCGGGCGCTGGCCCATCCAGGCTTCGGCGGCGCGGGAAATGCGGTGCCAGGACTGGACGCTGACGGCGCCAAGGGCGTCATCCTGCCGGGCGCGGGCTTTGACTTCGACAAAAGCGATGAGGCGGCCCTTGCGGGCGATGAGGTCAATTTCGCCGACAGGCAGCTTCACGCGGGCGGCGAGGATGGAATAGCCCTTGAGGCGCAGCCAGAGGGCGGCGCGGCGCTCGGCCTCCCGCCCCCGTGCCTCGGCGATCTGGCGCTTAGCCGGCATGATCCGATTTGAGCTGAAGGGCGCGCTGGTAGACCTCACGGCGTGGCAGGCCGAGGGCTTCGGCGACGCTGGTGGCGGCGTCTTTCGTCGGCATGGTGAGGAGCGCGTCGCGCAGGGCGGCGTCGAGATCGCCGGGGGTGGAGGCTTTTTCTTCGGGCGGGCCGGTGAGGATGACGATTTCGCCGCGCGGGGGGCCGGCGGTTTCGTAATGCTCGGCGAGGCTGGCGAGCGTGCCGCGCCTTGTTTCCTCGAACATCTTGGTCAGCTCGCGGGCGACGGCGGCGGCGCGGCTGCCCCCGAGCACGGCGGCGAGATCGGCAAGGCTTTCGGCCAGGCGCGGGCCGCTTTCATAGAAGACCAGCGTGGCAGGCACATGTTTGAGGGTTTCGAGCGCGGATCTGCGCGCGCCGGATTTGGGCGGCAGGAAGCCGGCGAACATGAACCGGTCGCTCGGCAGGCCCGAGGCGACGAGCCCGGCAAGCAGCGCCGAGGCGCCGGGCACGGGATAGACCTTGTGGCCGGCTTCGAGCGCGTCATGCACCAGTTTCCAGCCCGGATCAGAGATCAGCGGCGTGCCGGCATCCGAGATGAGCGCGATGCGGGCCCCCTCGGCGAGGCGGGAGAGGATCTGCGGTCTCCGTTCGGCCCCATTATGGTCATGGTAAGGGCTGAGGCGGGCTTTAATCCCGTAGGCGGACATAAGCTTTCCCGCCACGCGGGTGTCTTCGGCCAGCACTTCATCGGCAGCGGACAGAATGTCCAGCGCGCGAAGGGTGATGTCCCGGAGGTTGCCGATCGGGGTGGAAACAACATACAGGCCCGGAGAAACGGCAACGGGCTGTTGCCCGGCACCGGCCGCGCTCATAGAGTCGCGCTGGGCTGGAATCGAATTGGCGTCAGAAGGATCGGAAGATGACATTGTTGCCACCCTTACTCAGGAAACTCCGGGCGCCAAGCCTTGTGCTGGCCTCGCTGCTTCTGGCAACTGCCTGCGCCTCGGCGCCCGCGCGTCCCCCGGTATCGATCGGAACGGGCCAGCCACGGGTCGATCCGGTGACCGGAGAGCCTCTGCGCGCCCAGCCCGGCCAGGACATCGTCGAAACGCAGCTGGAGCCTTATGTGCGCGAGGATGGCGGCCTGACGCCGGAATTCATGCGCGGCAAGGACGTGAAGCGC
>JBKBRT010000056.1:0-14611 GCA_046291585.1 Hyphomonas sp. | reverse complement strand
CCCTATCCGGCCTCACCGTCGGGCATGCCCGGCGTGCAGACGCTGGTGCCGGTGATGCTGACGCATGTGAATGACGGCAAACTGAGCCTCCAGCGCTTTGTCGAGCTGACCAGCGCCGGCCCGCAGCGTGTCTTCGGCCTCGCCGACAAGGGCCGCATCGCCGAAGGCAACCATGCCGACTTCACGATCGTCGACCTCAAACGCAAGGCGACGATCACGGCCGACTGGTCCAGATCCAAATGCGGCTGGACCCAGTTTGACGGCTTCGAGGCGACCGGCTGGCCGGTCGGCACTATCGTGCGCGGCGGCTTCGTCATGCGCGACGGCGAGATCGTCCGGAAAGGCGGCGGCAAGCCCGTCCGCTTCAACGAAACGCTGGAGCCCCAGGCTTGAGCAAAGCGGCGGAGGAAAAACCCCTAGGCCTTCGCCGAAGTCTGATCTGGCTCTATGAGGGGCTCGGCAAATGGCCGCTCGCATTCCGCTGGTCGATCCTTGTCTTCGACATGCTGACGATCAGCTATTTCCTCATCTCGCCCTTTATCGGCGAAGAGGGGCGCCATTACTGGCTCGACTATGTCATAGGGGCGATTATCGCCGCCGATCTGGCCGCCCGGTTCTACATCTCTCCGAAACGGCAGCGGTTTTTCTTCCGCTTCATGAATATCGCGGACCTGATCGTGGTGTTCACGATGCTCGCCCCGCTCGTTTACCAGAATTATGCTTTCCTGCGCATCATCCGTGCCGTGAGGATCGCGCGCGCCTTCAGCTTCCTGCGGACTGAAAGCCCGCTGGCGCGCTATCTTCAGCTCCACCGCGTCCTGATGGAGCGGACGATCAATCTCGTCGTATTCCTCTTCATCATGTCGGCCATAGTCTACGCCGATCAGGTGGCAAAAAGCCCGGATGTCAGGAACTATCTCGACGCATTCTACTTCACCGTCACCAGCCTGACGACCACCGGTTATGGCGACATCGAGCTTGTTGGCTGGACCGGGCGCGTGCTGCCGATTGTCATCATGCTGCTGGGCGTCACGCTGTTCCTGAGGCTTCTCAGGGCGCTCGTCACTCCCGCCAGCAAGGTTGAAGTTGAATGCACCAATTGCGGCCTGACCCGCCATGAGCGCGACGCGGTCCATTGCAAGCATTGTGGCAAGGTCATCTACATCGAAAATGAGGGCTTCGAGCCGTGACCGGAGGCGGGCCAATGCCCGCTGCGCGTCCGCTCAGGGGGCCACCCGGTAGCCGTGGACCACCATATCGACATAGGTGCCGGCCGGCAGGTCGCGCCATTGCCCGCACCAGCCCGGCGAATGGCAGCGCCATAGCTCGGTCACCGGGAACATCGCGACATGATCGGGCGGAAAGATCAGGCCCTCAGGCGCGCCGTCCTGCGCTGCCCAGGCTTCCACCTTTTCCGGTGTGATGATGAGTTCCTCGCTCCAGCCGTCGGTGAGGCTCGTTGCCCGCATGGTCACCTGGCCCGGCCGGCGGATGATCTCATAGCGCACCCGGTGGCCCGCCAGATCCTTATGGGCTTTGTACATATGGAAGCCGCCCCGCCCATTGTGGAGGTTGAACTCGAGCCGGCCATCCACATACTCGAAATCAAATTCATGACCCCATTCCTGCGGACCTTCGGAATAAAGCCAGAGCGGGGCGTAGACGACGCCGGGCCAGACCTTGTTGAAGGTCGCCTCGGCTGTGTAATGCGCCTCTGTCCGGGCGCGCTGTACTTCCAGCTCCCATTTGATCGCCCCGCCTGCCCAGCCGTCGAGCCGGTGGAGCAATGACCCGTCCGGCTGGGGGATCACCCGGTCGAACCGGAAGGCAAAATCAGCGGGCATCTTGGCCGGCTGGGGCCCTTCAATCGGATGGTAGACCTGACTGTAATTGTGCCGCTCCACCGCTTCGGACGGAAACCGCACAAGCCCGCCGGGATCGTGTGGCGGGGCGAGCTCCATCAGCGCGCCCAGATCCTGCCAGAGCTGCGCGGCATGCGCGCGCTGGTCGCCGATCCGCGCTTCCAGCGCCTCGATCTCTGCCTGGTGTTGCGCCGCCTCCGGGCTGCGCCGCAACGCGATCAGCCGGGCATTATCAGTATGAAGGGCGGCGGCAGCGGAATGCAGGCGCTCAAGATTTCTCCCGATGGAGGGCTGGAGGTCGGGCGCGGGCGGGCGGGGGCGAAAGAAGAAAGCTAGAGCCACAACCAGCAGCACGGCGATCAACAGGGCCAGCGCGAGAAAGCCGTCGCGGCGCTTTGCTTTGGGGTCTGTCATTTTATCTGCGGTCATTGCGCCTGCCTTTGCCTTGGAAGGTTACCGCCCCATCCTACATCAAGTTTCCACGCCAAAGCGCGCCCGAATTGTGCTCATGCACGCGGCATGCCATGACGAGGGAAGAAAAGCGCGCAAAAATCACCCTGGGGGATATTATGAATTTCAAACCTGCCTTGCTCATTTCCGCCGCGCTGCTGCTTGCCGCGTCTCCGGCTTTCGCCCAGGAGCGCACCGCATATGAGCAGAAAGCACGCAGCCTCTATGAGGAGGTCATTGCTGTCCGCACGGCCAAAGGCCAGGGAAACATTCCCGAACTGGTCGACTATCTCGTCAGTGAGTTGAAGGCAGCAGGGTTTGCAGACAGCGATATCGAGATAACCGACTACGACAGTGATGGCGAGCTCGTTCAGGGGTTGATGATCTGGTATCGCGCCGAGGGCGAGGCGAAAGAGAAGCCGATCGTCCTGCTGGCACACATGGACGTGGTCGATGCGCTGCCTGACACCTGGGAACGCTATCCTTTCGACCTGATTGAAGAAGACGGCTATTTCTTCGGGCGCGGCACTGCGGACAACAAATACGGCGTCGTCAGCCTCGTCGCGAGCTTCATGCGGCTGAAGGAAGAAGGCTTCAAACCCAACCGCGATCTCGTCATTGCCCTCTCGGGCGATGAGGAAACCGGCATGATCTCCACCCGCGGCCAGGCCAAATACACCGCCGAGAAAATCCATCCGGCCTATGTGCTGAACGCGGACGCGGGCGGCCTGACGCTCGGCATGGACGGCCAGGCGCTGCTCTATGGCGTGCAGGGCTCGGAAAAAACCTACGCGACCTTTGAGTTAACCGTCAGCAATCCCGGCGGCCATTCGTCTGCTCCGAGGGCGGATAATGCGATCTACGAGCTCGCCCATGCTCTCAAGAAAATTGAGGCTCACAAATTCCCGGTCCGGCACAGCCCGCTCACACTCGCCTCCTTCAGGTCCGCCGGCGCGCAGACCCTCGGCGCGCTGGGTGAGGCCATGCTGGCCTTTGCTGAAAACCCTGAGGACGAAGCCGCGATCGAGGCGCTGCGCGCAGATCCTTCCACGGTCGGCAGCACCGGCACCACCTGCGTCGCCACGATGCTGCGCGCGGGCCATGCCGAGAACGCCCTGCCGCAACGGGCGACCGCCACAGTCAACTGCCGCATCTTCCCGGGCATCGGCATCGACGCGACCGAGAAGACCCTGCAGGAGGTCGCGGGCAATGAGAACCTCAAGATCAAGCTGATCTCCGACTTGGTCGAGAGCCCGGAATCGAAACTGCCCGAAGACGTCATGGCGGCGGTTAATGTTGCTCTCGCGGCGCGGGGCCTGGAGGGGCTGCCCATCGTTCCGCACATGTCCTCAGGCGGGACCGACGGCATGTTTTACCGCAATCTCGGCTATGACACGCTGGGTATCGGCGGCTCCGGCGCCAAGCCCAATGACACCTTTGCGCATGGCCTGAATGAGCGCCTTTCGGTCGATGCCTTCTATGGCGGTCTCGACCACTGGTACATCATCCTCAAAGAACTCGCCGGGGAGAAATAGCGGCCCGGATTTGGAGGCTATAGGAGGGGCTTGCCCTTTCCGGCCGCCTGCGCGAGCAATCATGGCGGAAAAGACAAATTCATGGGGGCAAAGCCTGCCATGCGGGGAGGATAACATTCGCCAATGAGCAAGACTGCGCATATTCCGTTCCGTGAGGTGCCATACCTGCCGCTGAAGCTGAAGATCGACCGGCGCCCCGATGGCACAATCTATCTCGACAGCGGCCACCCTTTAAAGCCCCACCCGCCGCACATGCTTGCCCCGCTGGTAAAGTGGGGCGCCGAGCGGCGCGATCAGGACTGGCTGGCCGAACGCTGGCCCCAGGCCCCGGCCGCAGATGACTGGCGCCGGCTGACCTATGGTGAAGGCCTCGCCAGCGTCCAACGGATCGCCGCCGCTTTCCTCAGCGAGGGCGCGGGTCAGGACGCGCCGGTGATGATCCTCTCCCGGAACTCCATAGATAATGCGCTCATCATGTACGGCGCAATGTGGGCGTCCTGCCCCGTTGTGCCCGTCACGCCCGCTTACGCTACGCTCAGCCAGGATCTCCTGCGCTTCGGCTATATCGACCAGCTGACCACCCCGAAATTCATCTATGTCGAAGACGGCCAGGAATATCAGCGCGCGCTCGACAGCCTGGACCTGACCGGCCGCCTCGTCATTTATTCGCGCAACCCGCCGAATGTGCCCCGCACCGTCAGCATCGAGGAATTTTCCGGCCAGATGGGGCCAGCGGTGGAGGACGCCTATAAAGCCCTGACCCCCACAACGGTCGCCAAATACATGCTGACCTCCGGCTCGACCGGCGAGCCCAAGGCGGTCATCAACACCCATGGCATGGTCGCGGCGAATGCCAAGATGATCCGCTCGGTGTGGGACGAGGCGCGCCTCGACGCGATCACCGGCGGCCCGCAGGTGATGGTGAACTTCCTGCCCTGGAGCCACACCTATGGCACCCATTCGATCCTTCACAACATGCTGGACTGGGGCGGCACGCTCTATATCTGCCAGGGCGCGCCCACGCCCCAGCGCCTGCCGGAAATGATCCGTAACCTGAAGGAAATCCCCACCACCCAGCACACCACCGTGCCCCAGGCCTGGGCCGCGCTCGCCACCGCGCTGGAACAGGATGATGCGCTGGCCGAAGTCTTCTTCTCCCGCCTCACCTCCATGGCCTATGGCGGCGCCTCGATGGGGCAGGACATCTATGAACGCATCCAGGAAGTCGCCGTGCGCTTCACCGGCGAACGCATCTCCCTCTCGGCCGGATATGGCGCCACCGAAACCTCCCCCACCGCCTCAAACGTCCACTGGCCGAACGACCGGATGGGCCTCATCGGCCTGCCGCTGCCGGGCAACACGTTCAAGCTGGTGCCAGCGGGCGACAAGCTGGAGCTGCGGGTCAAAGGCGTCAACGTCACGCCGGGCTATTTTCGCAACCTGGAAAAAACCGCCGAAGCCTTCGACGAGGAAGGCTATTACCGGCTTGGCGACGCGGTGAAGTTCGTGGACCCTGACCAGCCCGAACGCGGCCTCGCTTTCGATGGCCGCACGGTGGAGGAGTTCAAGCTCGCCAGCGGCACCTGGGTCTCGGCCGGCGCGGTCCGCGTAGCGGCGGTGGCCGCCTGCGGCGGGGCGCTGTCTGACGCCGTCGTCTGCGGCCTCAACAGGGATGAGATCGGCCTGCTCGGCTTCCTAAATCTGCCCTGGTGCCAGCGCCTGGTGGGCGAGGCTCTGCCCGCCGATCAGCTGGTCACCCACCCGAAAGTCCAGGCGGCGGTGCAGGCGGGGCTGATGGCCCACAACAAGGCGCATCCGAACGCCGCTGCGCGGATAACGCGTATCCTCCTGCAACCCCAGGAACCGCGCGCCGATCTGGGGGAGATCACCGAGAAAGGATACATCAACCAGTCCCGGACGCAGGCGCTGCGCGCCGATCAGCTGGAGCTTCTCTATGCCCCCGGCGAGGCTGCCGGAAAAATGCTGATTTAACGGCATTTTGCATGCCAAAATCTGTCCCGGGGACTGAATCGGAAGCTTTTTGGGCTCGATTCCTTATCCAAAGTGCTTAAAACTCATCGCGAAGTCTTCGGGTAACCGGAGGCTTTGGCCATTCCCCTTTGGCTCATGGCGGGTCGCAGACAGTCAGGAGGCTCCCCTTGCTTCTGAAGCTGACTGCGGCCCGTTTGATTTTGCGCTCGCGCCGAAAGCCGTTAGGAAACGCCAGCAAAAGATTTGAGGGGAATTTGTCCATGCCTGATACCGACAGCGCCGCTACCACCTCGATGACCGGCGCCGAGGCGCTCGTCTCCACTCTGGCCGATCATGGTGTAACCGCCTGTTTCGCCAATCCCGGCACCTCGGAGATGCACCTTGTCACCGCGCTCGACCGCGAGCCGCGCATCCGCTCGGTGCTCTGCCTGTTCGAGGGCGTGGCGACCGGCGCGGCAGACGGATACGCGCGCGTCACCGGCCGTCCGGCGATGACGCTCCTGCATCTGGGCGCAGGTTTCCTGAATGGCGGGGCCAATATCCACAACGCCAAACGCGCCTGGACGCCGATGATCAACGTGATCGGCGATCATGCCGTGCCGCATCTGCGCTATGACGCCCCGCTCACCTCCAACATCATGGGTCTTGCGGGCCCCAACTCGGTCTGGATCAAGTCGGCCGATCATGTCTCCGTCACGGGTAATCTGGCTGCGGAAGCCTGGGCGGCAAGCTTTGGCCCCGCGCCCGGCCCGGTCTCGCTGATCCTTCCGGCCGACTCCGCCTGGACTGAAGGCGCAAGCCCCGGCAAGACGCGCGCCCGGCCTTTCCTGCGCGCGCCCGATGCGGCGCGGATTGAGGCCGCCGCAAAGGCCGTGAAGTCTGCCACGAAGCCGATGATCCTGATCAGCGGCACCGCGCTCACCGGCCCGGGCCTTGGCCATGCCGCCCGCCTGAAAGCCGCCGGCATCCGGGTGCTGACAGATACCTTCTTCCCTAGGCAGGTGCGCGGCGCGGGCATCTTTGCGCCCGAGCGGATGCAGTATTTCGCCGAAGGCGCGATGGCAGACCTTGAAGGCACAGACCTGATGCTGGTGGCCGGTACGCAGGTGCCCGTCGCCTTCTTCGCCTATCCCGGCAAGCCGAGCCTGCTGGTGCCTGAAGCGTGCACGCCGATGGTGCTTGGCGGCCCGGAAAGCGACAGCGCCGCCATCCTCGAAGCCCTCGCCGACACGATGGGCCTCACCGAAGCAGCCCCGGCCCAGACGCTTGAGATCCCCGATGCGCCCACCGGCGCGCTCAACGCCGCCACAGTGGGCGCCTCCATCGCGCGCCATATGCCCGAAGGCACGTACGTATCTGATGACGGCGTCTCCAATGGCCTGCCATCCTTCCTGATGACGGCGCGCGCGCGCCCGCATGACTGGATGATGCTGACCGGCGGCGCCATCGGCCAGGGCATGCCTCTTGCGCTGGGCGCAGCCATCGGCGCCAGGGGCCGAAAGGTGCTCTGCCTCACGGGCGATGGCGCAGGCATGTACACCAACCAGGCCCTCTGGAGCATGGCGCGCGAGAAGGCAGACGTCGTCACCGTCGTCTTCGTCAACCATTCCTACCGTATCCTGAACATCGAGCTTGCGCGCACTGGCGCCGGAAATCCCGGCCGCGTGGCCGCAGACCTCCTCGGCCTCGGCCGCCCGGAGATCGACTGGGTGAAGCTCTCAGAAGCCCAAGGCGTCCCGGCGGTCAACGCCACAACCGCCGAAGAGTTCGACACAGCCCTCGCCCGCGCCTTCAGCGAGCCGGGCCCGCACCTGATCGCGGCGCATGTGCCTGCACGCTAGCGGCGCGCGCCCTCCAGCCAGCCGCGGAACCGCATTTCGCCATCGGCCGTGAACAGTACGGCGCGGCTCGCCGTATCGCGGCGGGCCCAGCCCTGCGCGTATATCTGGTCGAGCACCGCGCTGCCGATGCTGCCCGCGAGGTGATAGCGCCGCATGCTCCAGTCGAGACAGGTCCGGCATTGCGGACGGCGTGAGCGGGGCAGGCTTTCCCGGTCAACGCCGATGGCTTCCAGCCTTTGCCAGCCGAGGGTGGAGACAGACAGGGCGTCCGCCTTTGTGCCGATCCAGCCGCCGGTCATCATCTGGTCAAACATCAGTACGCCGAGCTCTCCGGCGAGATGATCGTAACAGACGCGCGCCTTGCGTATGGCGGGATCTTTCGGGCCCGCGCGCAGGCGCCGGCCAGCCCCCGCGTTTGCAAGGCTCATCAGCGCTTCCAGCGCGGCAGCCACATCACGGCCGGCCAGCCGGTAATAATGATGCCGCCCCTGAACGTCCCTGTGCAGAAGACCCGCTTCCAGCAATTGGGCCAGGTGCGAACTTGCCGTCTGCTTGGTTACGCCCGCTTCGCTCGCCAGCTCTCCGGCGGTGCGCGCCCGCTTGTCCATGAGGGCGTTCAGCATATTGGCTCGTGCCGGGTCGCCGATCAGGGCCGCAATGCGGGAGATGTCAGGGCCTTCTTTCATGGTTCGATCTTAACCGAACCATTGATGCGCGCCAACCGGCTAGAGGGGCGGTGTCCAGAAAAGAAGGCGCCTGAATGATCACCTGTTTCATTACCTACCAGATCGCCCCGTTCCGGAAGGAGCTTTTCGAGCAATATGCCCGCAGTTGGGGCGAGGCGATCCCGCGTTGCGGGGCAGACCTCTACGGCTATTTCGCGCCCCATGAAGGCTCGGCCACAACCGCCTATGGCGTCTACACCCTTCCGTCTCTGGCAGACTACGAAGCCTACAAAGCCCGCCTGGCCGCCGATCCGCTCGGCCGCGAGAATTATGAATTTGCCCGGCGTGAGCGCTTCATCCTGAAGGAAGACCGCATCTTTTTGAAAAATGCGTCCGCGCCCCATGGGCCGTTGGGAGGGGGGCGATGATCGCTGTCATCTTCGAAGCCATCCCCCATGACGGACAATGGGACACCTATCTGGAAATCGCTGCCTCTCTGCGTCCGAAGCTGGAATTGATCGACGGCTTCATCTCCATCGAGCGTTTCGAGAGCCTGTCGGTTCCGGGCAAAGTTCTGGCGCTTTCCTTCTGGCGGAACGAGGCGGCCGTTGCGCAGTGGCGGGGCCTCACAGCCCATCGGAAAGCCCAGGCGGCCGGGCGGGCCCACATATTCCGGGACTACCGGCTCCGGGTAGCAGAGGTCGTGCGCGATTACGGCCCCCTGAACCGGGCCGGGGCGCCCGAAGACAGCCGCGCCGCTCATGGGTAGAGCCTGCCTGCTGCCTTTGCGATAATACTCAGACCACGGACTGTCTCAGATGCTCGATCGTCCGTGTCCAGGCGCTGTGATGGGCGTCTGACCAGTCTGGCCCCAGCAGGCCGGCAAAGGTGTCGCGGATCACTTCGAAGAAGCTCTCAAACCGTGCCGCCGGCACGCCATAGCCTTCATGCGTGCCGCGTTCGGCCAGCATCACGCTTGCCGCCACATGCCCGCCCTCCAGATGCTGGATCAGGCAGTCGAGCGCCTGTTGCAGCATAGAGCCGCGAACCCCGCCATCCCGGTCGAGCGCAAACAGCGGCTCAAATTCGGGATAGCGGGAGAACAATTGGGCATAAACTGCCCCGGACGGATCGACACCGCGGTCTGCAAGACGTTCGAGGTTGTCCAGGATAAGCGCCGCGTCGGTCATTGGCCCGCCGCTTTTTCCTTCTTCGCCGGATCAAACTTCGCAAACCAGCCCATCACATTATCTGTCTGGGCGATGAGGCGGCTGGGGCGGCCAGTGATGTGATGCGGGGCGCCGGGGATGCGGATCAATGCCGTCTCCACGCCGTTCATCTTCAGCGCGGTGTAGAACTGCTCGGCTTCCCAGGTCGGCGTCCGGTAATCTTCTTCGCCCACAAGCATCAGCGTCGGCGTCGTCACCTTGTCGGCATAGCGGATCGGGGAGCGGTTCAGGAAGGCGTCCGGATCGGTCCACGGGTCGGCGCGGATCCAGTGCCGGCGGACATATTGCGCAATGTCTGCGGCCAGCGCCATCGTGTACCAGTTGATCACCGGCTTGGCGGAAGCGGCGGCGGCAAAGCGCTCAGTCCTGGTCACGATCCAGGCCGTCAGGATGCCCCCGCCCGATCCTCCGGTCACGAACAATCGGTCTTCGCTGACATAGTTGCGTTTCACCAGCTCATCGACCACGCTCATCAGGTCGTCATAGTCATAGCCCGGATAGGCAAGGTCGATGGCCAGGGCGAAGTCTTCGCCATAGCCGGTCGAGCCGCGCGGATTGGACCAGACGGTAACGTAGCCTTCCGCCGCATAGCGCTGGATCTCGCTGGCAAAATAGGGGCCATACATGGCGTAAGGCCCGCCATGAATTTCCAGGATCATCGGGAAGCTGCCATCAGCCTTGAAGTCCGGGGGCAGGGCGACCCATGCCTCGATTTCCAGGCCATCATGGCTGGAAGGCACCTTGATCTCCTCCACGCGCGCAATGTCCAGATAGGGCAGAATATCCTCGTTCAGCGCGGTGAGAATTTTGACATTACTGCCGTCCAGTCCCGCCGAGGCGATCTCGGAGGGGCGCTCGGCAAAGCCGGCGGTATAGGCGATGACAGGTCTGCGTCCTCCGCTTACGGAGAAGCTTCCCGTGCCGTAGGGCCGCCCGATCGAGGTGCCGCCGATATCGGTCAGGAGTTTGGTGGCCCGGCCATTGAGGTCGATGCGGTAGAGGCTCAGAACGCCGTAATCTTCCGACAGGACCAAAAGGCTTTTGCCATCGGGCGCCCACAGCGTCTGACCGATGCTGCCGGGGAAGTCGGCGGCGATCTCGCGCGCATCGCTGCCATCGGCATTCATCAGGTAGAGATTATCCTGCTGGTAGGACAGCACCTTGTCGTCATAGCCGCGATAGGCAATCGTCTGGCCATCGGGGGAGACAACCGGGTTGCCATCAGGTCCATCCCGGCTCGTCAGGGGGCTGATGGAAAGGTCGGCCAGGCGCACCGCATAGATTTCGCTTTCAATCGGGTCGAGCTCTGCGTCTTCGGCGAGATTGCCCGAAACCAGCAGCGTCGTATTTCCAAGCCATGCCGGGCTGGTAAGATCGGCCGGGCCAGAGGTGACCTGGCGCGGCGTGCCGCCATCGACCGGCAGCACGAAGACCTGCGATGTGCCGTCCTTGAGATACCCCGCCCCGTCAGACCGGAAGGTGAGGCGGTCAAACACTTTCACCGGCGCGCTCCAGCTGGCGCCTTCAGGCGCTGCCGGCGGCTTGGCAAAGCTCGGCGCGTCGCTGGGCACAAACATCGAGAAGGCAATGAATTTCCCGTCCGGCGACCAGACGGCCTCAGATGGCGCCTGGAGGAACTGGGCCAGCCCGTGGCTGCGGCCGGTGTCCGGATAGAAAACGCGGATTTCCGGCTTGCCGCCGGAAGTGGCTGCATAGATGAGGCGGGAGCCATCGGGGGACCAGCGCGGGCTGGACGCGCCCTCGGGGCTGATGACCAGCGGGCGGTGATCGCCGCTCGCAGTGTCGATGCTCCAGAGCTGGCCCACATCCCGGTCGGTCATCCTGTCCATCGACCGGCGGACATAGACAATCGTCCTGCCGTCGGGGGAGACCTGCGGGTCCATCGCATATTCCATGTCGAACACGCGCTCGGCGGTGAACCGCTTGGACGGCGTTGGATCTGTCTTCGGATTGGCAAAGGCCGGCGACGCCGCCAGCATCAGTGTCAGGCTCGCCACGGCCAATGTGCGGGAAATCATGAGTGCCCCTCCCTCCGCGTTTTAACGTGCGACGGGCGTAACATGCTGAAAGAAGGCCGCATAGCTCAGCGGTTTTCCGGGCTTGCGATTCGCAAAGCGCCTGCGCATATAGCCCTCGGAGGCAGGCGGCGGACGGGCCGCTCGCCAATCGGGTCAGGCGGGGAACCGAGCAGCCCTAACGAGCTTCAGTCCGGGTCGTTTGCTTGTCTCCACCCACTCTCCTGAATCGCGAATCTCTTATGAGCCCCACAAGCGTGGGGCGATTCTGCGCCGCCATGCCTGAATCCTACCACCCATAGGGCTGCCCGCGACCGGGGCGGTTCACCGGGCGCGCATTTTTCCTGAAATGAGTCTCTTTCAAGCGTTCGGCATAAGACGTTACACTGAGCGCTGAATCGCCTGCAGTCACTGGACACAGGGCGTCATGTTAATGTTTTGTTTACCTGATTTCCACGCCTTCTTTCCGGATCTGCGATATCAGGCGTTGACCCGAAATTAACCTTCAGACACTATATCTAGTGTCGGGGCAAAGGAGTGAGACCACATCTGGTTTAACTCCCGCGATATCCCTATATCCGCAGGAACATCGAGGAGGGTGGCCATGTCGGCAACCAACGCTAAATCCGTCGCCAGTGAAGCCGCCCGCAAAGGCAAGCCGAAAGCTGGCGCAGGCGCGAAAGTGGCGCTCGTGCCGGTCAACCAGGTGGTGACCGATCCGTCGCGCGATTCGCTGCTGACGGACTTCGGTAAAAAGACGCTCGACGACCGGTATCTGCTTCCGGGCGAAACCTATCAGGACATGTTTGCCCGCGTTGCCACCGCCTATGCGGACGACGCCGAGCATGGCCAGCGGATCTATGACTATATCTCGCGCCTGTGGTTCATGCCCGCCACGCCCGTGCTGTCGAATGGCGGGGCCGATCGCGGCCTGCCGATTTCCTGCTTCCTCAATCAGGTCGGCGACTCGCTCGATGACATCGTCGAGACCTGGACCGAGAATGTCTGGCTCGCCTCCAATGGCGGCGGCATCGGCACCTATTGGGGCAATGTCCGCTCCATCGGTGAGAAAGTCGGCCAGAACGGGCAGACCTCGGGCATCATCCCCTTCATCCGCGTGATGGATTCGCTGACCCTTGCGATCAGCCAGGGCTCGCTGCGCCGCGGCTCGGCCGCCTGCTATCTCGACATTCATCACCCTGAAATCGAAGAATTCCTGGAGATCCGCAAAACCTCGGGCGACTTCAACCGCAAATCGCTGAACCTCCATCACGGCATCAACATCACCGATGCCTTCATGGAAGCGGTCCGCAATGACGAAGAGTTCGGCCTCATCAGCCCGAAATCCGGCGAAGTGCTGAAATACGTCAACGCCCGCAAGCTGTGGCAGAAACTGCTCGAGCTGCGGATGCAGACCGGCGAGCCCTACCTCCTGTTCACCGATACGGTGAACAATGCGCTGCCCGCCCACCAGAAGCGCCTCGGCCTGAAGGTCACCCAGTCGAACCTCTGCTCGGAAATCACCCTGCCAACCGGCATCGACCATCGCGGCGCTGACCGCACGGCCGTCTGCTGCCTGTCTTCGGTGAATGCCGAAACCTTCCTCGAATGGTCGAAGGAGCCGATGTTCCTGGAAGACATCTTCCGGTTCCTCGACAACGTGCTGGAAGACTTCATCCAGCGCGCCCCGCCGGAGATGGCCCGCGCGGTCTATTCGGCCAAGCGCGAGCGCTCGGTCGGCCTTGGTGTCATGGGCTTCCACTCTTTCCTGCAGGCGATGAACGTCTCCATGGAAAGCGCGACGGCCAAATCGCTGAACCTCAAGATCTTCAAGCATATCCGCCAGGGCGCAGATGCGGCTTCAGTCAAGCTCGCCAAGGAACGTGGCCCGTGTGAAGACGCCCGCGATGTCGGCATGATGGCCCGCTTCTCCAACAAGATGGCCGTTGCCCCCACCGCGTCGATCTCGATCATCTGCGGCGGCACGTCAGCCGGTATCGAGCCGATCCCGGCAAACGTCTACACCCACAAGACCCTTTCGGGCTCCTTCACGGTGAAGAACCAGCAGCTGGAAACCCTGCTCGATACCAAAGGTCTCAACACCAACGAGATCTGGACCTCGATCCTCGAGCATGAAGGCTCGGTGCAGCACCTCGATTGTCTCGACGCGCATGAGAAGGATGTCTTCAAGACCGCCTTTGAACTCGATCAGCGCTGGATCATTGAACTGGCGGCCGACCGCACGCCCTTCATCTGCCAGTCCCAGTCGCTGAACCTCTTCCTGCCCGGCGACATCAACAAATGGGATCTCCACATGCTGCACTGGACGGCATGGGAGCGGGGCCTGAAATCGCTTTACTATTGCCGCTCGAAGTCGGTGCAGCGCGCCGCCTTTGCCGGCTCGGAAAAGCTGGAGGCTTCAACGATGGAAGCCGCCCGCACCGACTATGACGAGTGCCTTGCCTGCCAGTAGGCGCAAGGCCCGGCTGACTGAATTCTATCAGGGGGTGTCCATTGATTCGATGGGCGCCCTTTCTCGTTGCGGGACGTAAACGCGGGCGCTGCCTTTTTTTTTGCCTTTTTTTGCAACCGGTTAACAGAATTGCGCGGTTTTCGGCGCCGTACGCTCTGTCAAAAATATTTTTAAAATCCGGGATCTGCAGCGTTTTCTACACAAGGCGGGGGCAGGGGCGTTCATTAAGCAATTCCGGCAAAAATCTGTATTGGGGCGAATTTCTCTTCATGGTATTGGAACTGATAGGGAAGATCCTCGTTAAAGCAGAAGTGCCGGGGAACGACCTTGAGAGGCGTCAAAACGATGATGATTGCATTTGCGACCGGTCTTGCATCATTGGCCTGCCAGGGCTGTGTATCCGGCGGCGCATTGAACGAAACCACCTATCTGACGCCGGCTGAACCGTCGCTCGGAATGGCCATGGCCGTGCCGGGTCATATCGGCGGGGGCGCCCTCAAGGCGCCGTCTCCGGAAGCGCTCTCGGCC
>JBKBRT010000055.1:0-14746 GCA_046291585.1 Hyphomonas sp. | reverse complement strand
CCGGTCGCGCATGTTCTCAAGCTCGGCGATTTTCCGGTCGAGCACGCCGCGAAAATCCGCGCTGATGGCCCGCCAGTCGGCCGCTGTCGGCGTGCGCCCCTCGGGCAGGGCGGCTAAGGCGCGCGCCACATCCTCGATAGTCAGCCCGAGAGACTGCGCAATTCGGATGAAGGAGACACGCCTGATATCCGAGCGCAGGAAACGGCGATGCTGTCCCTTCGCGCGCAGGGAGCGGATCAGTCCGCGTTCCTCATAATAGCGCAGCGCCGAAACCGCGACGCCCGTGCGGCCTGCGAGTTCCCCGATTGTCAGAATGTCGGAATGTTTCAGCGGCATGGAATTTTCTGCTTGATCTAAAGTGCGCTTGAGATTGTAGCAGAGGTGTCAGGCATCAACCACCCTAAAAGTGAAACCGCCATGACACAGGCAAATCAGAAGCCCGCCCGCATTGAACACGTGAACCTCACAGTTCCCGATTCCGAACACGCCGCGCTGATTTTCGAGAAAATATTCGGCTGGCATGTTCGCTGGCGCGGCAAGGCGATGAGCGGCGGGCATACCGTGCATGTCGGCTCGGAAAATCACTATCTCGCGCTTTATTCTCCGCCGACGGAGAAAGGCTGTCCGGAGCGGTTCGAGAAAGGATTGCCGCTCAATCATATCGGGATCGAGGTGGAGGATATCGTCGCCATCGAGACGCGGGTGAGGGAGGCGGGATACGCCCCCTTCGGCCATGATGATTATGAACCTGGCCGGCGCTTCTACTTCTTTGACGAGAGCAGTATTGAATTCGAGATCGTGTCTTACGCCCCGGTGATCGACCATAAGGACACCGCCGCCACGGTACTCGGGTGAAGACCCCCGGCGACGCCCCGGGCCGGCGCATCCTGCGCGGGGGCGTCAGCCAAGAGACATCTTCGCCCGGCGGGCGTCAGTTGGCGAGCTTCATCCAGTCGCGGGCAGATTGCAGCGCAATCTTCACTTCCGCAGATGACAGCATTTCGGCCATTTCCTGACGTTGGATCTTGGCTTCCTCATGACCGCGCGCTGCGGCGAGGTTGAACCATTTGTGCGCCTCGACGAGATTGATCTCGGTTCCGGTGCCGGTCGCATAGGCGAGGCCGGCGCGGTAGAGATCGTCGGGTATCGAATGGGCGCCAAGCAGGCTTGCCGGCTCCACATGTGTATCTGAATAGGCCATATCTCTTGTCTTTCACTCCTCTGCCAGCCTGCCGGGTCTTCCCGTACTTCGGCCGGTAATCCATCACGCGCCAGATCCTCCGGCGACGGACAAACCCTGCCCTGAGAGGGTTGGGACATGGTTAAGATTGCATTTGCCATGACGCGGCTTCGTAAACGTCCGGGCGCCGGGCGTTAGCAATTGGCCCGAGGCGGATCGTTTCCGCGGGAAAAGCCCCGGCCGGGGCGGGATTTATGCCATTCCCGGATAGCGCGGGAAGGCGGGTATGTCCGAAAGGTGCGCGGCCCAGCTCGCCTGTTCTGCGGTCTGTAACTGCGCGCCGGGCGTGAAGGCGCCAGGCGCGTCCAGCGTCATCAACTGGACATCCACAATGCCGGGCAGGTGGGTTTCGTTGATATAGTAGAGGCCGGTTCCGCAGGTCGGGCAGAAATAGCGGAACGAATCGCCCGAAGAGTTGACCGCCCGCGCCGCGCCGGCGGTCACCCTGAAATCGGCCGTCGCCACCATCGCCCAGGCGACCATCGGTGCTCCGGCGCTCCTCTGGCAGTCCCGGCAATGGCAGAGGGACACCCGCTCCGGCGGCTGCGCGATCTCATAACGTACCGCCCCGCACTGACATCCGCCTTCAATAACCATACCGGCCTCCCAATTGTTCATGTAATGTTCTTTTGCCGCAAGACGCAGCGCGCGTCAAATAAAAGTCGAGCGGCAAAAGTGGGGGGCATAGGACGAGGCGCAAAAGAAAAAGCCCCGCAGTTTCCTGCAGGGCTTTTCCGTTCACCTTGACCAGGCCTGAAATCAGGCGGCCACTTTTTTCTTGGCCAGCGATTTGGCGAGTTTTTCCATCGCCTTGCCCTTGTCGATATTTTCGACAGCGGCGAGTTCGCGGGCCATCCGGTCCAGCGCGCTCTCATAGAGTTGGCGCTCGGAATAGGACTGTTCGGGCTGGTCTTCGCCGCGGTGCAGGTCGCGAACGACCTCCGCGATCGAGATCAGGTCACCTGAATTGATCTTGGCTTCGTATTCCTGGGCGCGGCGCGACCACATGGTGCGCTTGATCCGGGCTTTGCCACCGAGGGTCTTGAGCGCGTCATCTACCAGCTTGGAGCCCGCAAGGGCGCGCATGCCGGATGC
Organism: Hyphomonas sp.; assembly: GCA_046291585.1. Taxonomy (GTDB): domain Bacteria; phylum Pseudomonadota; class Alphaproteobacteria; order Caulobacterales; family Hyphomonadaceae; genus Hyphomonas. The sequence goes on along the minus strand of JBKBRT010000055.1, from coordinate 12,411 downwards.
TTCTGCGCGATTGGTCGGCACACGCAGGATCATCTTGTCCTGGTCAAATGCCACGACATAGACTTCCAGCTGCATACCCGCGACTGTCTGACTTTCGATACCGGTGATTTTGCCTACGCCGTGCGCCGGATAGACAACACTCTGACCGACCTCGAACGCATGAGTCCGAGCTTCTGCCTTCTTCGCCATATTAGGTAAGACCCTTTTCTACACACACATTAAGAGAGTCGAGTTTTTCCCGCCCAGTTCCTGATTAAGGGTCTGAGTTAGGAAATTTCGCTCTTCTTGATTGTTGTTCAGGAGGTCTACCTAGCACAATCTTACAGGAAATACAACAGCATGGCACATCGCCCGCCAGCCCGCGAAAGCGGAAGACTTGCGCAAAGCGTTAACGCTCTCTGATCCTTCACCTTGCCCGCCGCCACTGCAGGCTGTGAATGCCAGGGGAACAAAAATCCCCTTCAGGTTGGAATCAGTCGCCTGTGCCCGGATTTGACGAGAAGTATTTTTCCAGCTTGCCGGTTTCCTGCGCGAAGCTTTCCCGGTCGGCGGGGGGATCTTTCATCCGGGTGATATTGGGCCAGACCTTGGCAAAGTCCGAATTCAGTTTCAGCCATTTGCCGTCCGGATCGTCTTCGGTATCCGGTTTGATGGCTTCAACCGGGCATTCGGGCTCGCACACGCCGCAATCGATGCATTCGTCGGGGTGAATGACGAGCATGTTCTCGCCTTCATAGAAACAGTCGACGGGGCACACCTCGACACAATCCATGTATTTGCAGCGAATGCAGGCGTCGACGACAATATAGGTCATGGCGGGTCCGGGTCTTCTGGCGGAAATATCAGCCCGCCAATTGGCGAGGCGGGGCGCCCCTGTCAATGAGGCGTACTACACTGGGGCCGGAGTTTGGCTCAAACTGCCCCGGAAGTGCGCTTTTCTGCGCGCCGGCGCGCTTCGGCCCGCTGCACGTCATCGACATGCAGAAGACCGGCCACGTGGCGCACATAGGCGTCCTCCACGTCCGAACGCTCCCCATCGGCATAGATCACGCGATAGATCGCCTCGATCACTTTCACGCGCTCTGGCATCGGCAGTTTCTTGGCGTGTTTGGTGAACTGGTGGCTGCCGACGGCCTCTTCGGCCAGCGTTTCGGCCTGCGCCAGAAGGGCGTCGGCCTTGTCGGCCTCAAATTCGAACGCTTCGACCAGGATTTCGGCGATCATGTCGCTTTCGATATTGATATAAACGCCGTCGACCAGTGCCGCTTCCACCAGCAGGGCTGTTACCGCCACATAGGGCGGCATCGTCTGTTCGGCGGGCGTCCTGGGCGTCAGCAGGCGTTTGATGCGGTCCATCATGGATCGGCCTCCAGAGGGCGATAGAGCGCCCGTGCTTCCTCTGCGGGGCCACGGCGATCACCCAGGCCCAGTACTTCCAGGCTGTAGATAAGCCCGGCCTTCCCGAATGTCACCACATCGCCAGCAACCACCAGGGCACCGGGTTTGTCGGTTTTGCGTGTCTGGCCCTGGTGCGAAAGGCGGACGCCATGCCCGCGCACATGCGACGTGGCGAGGGCGCGGGATTTAAAGAAGCGGGCGCGCCACAACCAGATGTCCAGGCGAACCGACCCTTCTTCCGGCATGCGGCGTCAGTCCCTATTCAAATGGCTTATAGGCAAAAGTTGCGTCGCCGCTGGCCGCGTCGCCTGCAGGGGCGGCCGGGTCGCGCGGCTTCTTCGGTTTGGGCGGGCGCGGCGGCTTGGGCGGTTTGGGCGGGGGCAGTAGAGCGGCCAGCGCTGCAAACGGGCTGTCAGGGTCGGCGACCTTGCGGGCCGGCGGGCCAGACTGGTGATTGGGGCGCTGATCGGCGCTTTGACCCGAGCGCTGATTTGGTCGCCGGTCGCCGCGATTGTCGCCGCGTCTTGCGTCTCCGCCCTGTCTTTCCCCGCGAGGTCCGCCCCGGCCATCACCGCGCGGGCCTTTGCCTGCCGGGCGATCCGAGGGCGGACGTGGAGAGCGTTCGCCTTGCGCCGCGTCGCCCTTTGGACGCTCCCCATGCGGACGGCTCTCGCGCGGCGGGCGGGCAGATTGGCTCTCATCGGGGCGGGTGCGCGACCCATAGCGCCAGAGCGTCACGGCGCCGGTTTCTTTGTCCTTCTCCGCGGGCGCCAGGCCAAAGCCTTTCAGCACGCCCGGCCAGTCGTCCGCCGGGCAGGAGACCATTGAGGCCAGATCGATCACAATCGGGAAGGCGTTCTTGCCGGCATCCTTGCGGCGCTTGGCAATCTCCCAGCCGAGGCGCTCTGCCAGGTCTGCGCGCACGGCGCGTCGGCCAAAGCGCAGATAGCCATTGGCGGCGAGCGCTTCTTCCGGCCACGTCCCGTCGAGGGCAAAAGACCCGGCGCCTTCCGGAGCGAGGGGATATTCGGCGCCCGAATCAACGGCCTTGAGGATGGCGATCACGCGCTGGGCGGCGGGCTTCTGCGCGTCGGGCGCATGCACGGCGACGCGGCCGGCGCGGATGCCGGCGGCTTTGAGGGCTTCGCGCTGTTCGGGCGTGATGCGGGCGGGCGGGTCATCCGTGCGAAGATCAACGGCCGCGCCGCTTTCCAGGATGCGGAACGCCAGGCCCCGTGCGATGCCTTCCAGCCCGGCGGCAGTTTCGCCGCTGGCAAGTTTCGTATGGGTCGGCAGTACCCGGGCGATCTCGCCTTTCAGCCATTCTTCAACGCGCGCCAGGGCAGGGGCACGCTCGCCCGCGTCCACCTCCACCGCGCCGATCACTTCAGCGCGCGGCACAATCCAGCTGGCGCCCTTGATCAGGCGGGCAATCGAGGCGCCCTTGAATTCGATTTCGGCCCCTTCGGTCAGCTTGAAGGCGTCCGACGGCGCGCCGCAGATCTCGGCGAGGCGCTGGCTCAGCATGGGGCGGATCGCGGCGAGCGCGGCCCCGCGCACGGCTTTGCCTTCCAGCGTCCGGGCGTCGAGCACCGGCTCGAAGGCCAGGCCATTCAGGCGGCCGACGAGATGGCCTTCAACGGTCACGTCGCCGTCGGGCGTCAGATTGGTCACGAGGGCGTCTTCCTTCTTGAGACTGGCGAGCAGCGCGGTCGTGCGCCGATCGACAAAGCGAGCTGTCAACGCACCGTGTAGCGCGTCCGAGAGGGAGTCTTCAATCTCCCGTGTTCTTTGCTGCCAATAGCCGGGATTTTCCAGCCAGTCGGGGCGGTGGGCGGCATAGGTCCAGGTTCGGATGGCCGCAAGGCGCTGCTGCAGTTTGGCAATATCGCCCAGAGGTGAGGCGAGATCCTCCATCCGGCGCTCCAGCCCGGCATCAGACAGGCGCGCATCAGGATCGGCCAGCGTTTCGGCCAGGCCCAGCACCAGCCGCCCATGCCCTTCCGGGCCGGCTTTGCGAAAGTCGGGCAGCCGCGCCAGATCCCACAGGCGGCGCACCTTGCGCTCGCCGGTCACGTTCGGTCCGGTGCCGGCATCCTCGCCCAGCCGGCGCAGGACCCATTCATCCAGCGCGTGAGGGTTATGGATCAGCCGCGGATTGCCCGAAGGTTTCTCAAGGCTGCGGATCAGGGTGCGCAGGCTGGAATAGTCGAGGGCCGAGTTGCGCCACTGGATCACGTCCACGGGGTCAAACCGGTGGGCTTCGATGGCCTTCCATTCTTCATCGGCAAAAGGCGGGCAGTTGCCCGTCTCGCCAAACTCGCCATCGGTGCGGAACCGCCCGGCGCGCCCAGCAATCTGGCCGCACTCTGCCAAGGAAAGCGGCCGGTGGCGCCGGCCGTCAAATTTGGAGCGGGAGGCAAACACCACGCGCTCAACGTCGAGGTTCAGCCCCATGCCAATGGCGTCGGTGGCAACGATGTAGTCGACCTCACCAGATTGATAGAGCGCCACCTGCGCGTTGCGCGTGCGGGGGCTCAGCGCCCCCATGACAACCGCCGCGCCGCCTTTCTGGCGCCGCAGAAGCTCGGCAATCGCATAAACTTCCTCGGCGCTGAAGCCGACAATGGCGGTCCGCTTTGGAAGTTTCGTGATCTTGGTATGACCGGTATAGCGCAGCTCCGAAAAGCGCTCGCGGGGCTCTGTCTCCGCGCCCAGCTTCAGCTCCCTGAGCAGGCCGCGCATCGTATCGGCGCCCAGCAGCAGCGTCTCCGACAAGCCCCGCATGTTGAGAATACGGTCGGTGAAGACGTGTCCCCGGTCTTCGTCTTCGGCCAGCTGGATTTCGTCGATGGCAAGGAAATCCGTGCGGATATCGGCCGGCAAGGATTCAACGGTGCAGATGAAATAGCGCGCCGTCGGAGGCGAGATGCGTTCCTCGCCGGTGATCAGCGCGGCGCTGGCATAGCCCTTAGCGGCGACCACGCGGTCATAGACCTCCCGCGCCAGCAGGCGCAGCGGCAGGCCGATCATACCGGTGCCATGCCCCAGCATCCGCTCAATGGCGTAATGCGTCTTGCCGGTATTGGTGGGGCCGAGAATGGCCTTGAGCCTGGTCATCTGCGCAGAGGGATGGGGTCGCGCGGGGCGAAGGTCAAGCGCGCGGTATGTCGAAGCGGATCATGCCCTCTTCGTCGGGATGGAATCCGGGTGGCAGGCGGGTGGCGTCATCATAAAGCGCGCTGGCAAAGTTTGCCTTGCTGATATCGCCCCAGAGGCAGGTCGCGCCGCAGAGATTGGCGCCGGAAAGATCGGCCTGCCAGAGATTGGCTCCGGTCATGTCAGCGCTCATCAGATTGGCCTGTATCAGCCTGGCCGAACGCAGGTTGGCGCCTTTCATGGCGGCGCCGCGCAGGTGCGCATGCGTCAGCGAGGCGTTCAGCAGGCGCGCGTGATTGAGACAGGCTCCGGCGAGGTTTGCCCAGTCGAGCCGCGCGCCCCGCAACTCGCAGTTGTGAAACCGGGCGCCGGAAAAGTCCTGGCCGCGAAGGTCTGCCCCATGCAGGTCACGCCCTTCGATCAGCCGTCCCTGTCCGGCAGCAGCCGGCGCGTCCATTCCTGTCGCCCAGATGTCCATCACGGCCCCGAATTGTCCCAGTTTGCCCCGAACTGTCCATGTGCTTGTATTCGCGGGGCTTTGAAAGGCCCTGCATTGACACCTCTGCGTGACGGGCGCCCCGGTGCCATGGCCGGGAAGCTGAATTTGCGGATTGGACAGGGTCGCGGCCTCGTCATAATCTCAACACAGCGTTAACCTAATGTGCTGGGGCGTTCATTGGCAATCGCATGGGGATATCCGGCATGTTGAAACACTACACTGCGAGGACCGCGCGCGCGGCAATCGTCATGGCTCTCGGCGCCGCTGCGCTCCTGACCGGCTGTGATCAGATCGATACGCGCATTGATCGCGCCCGGGAAATCGCGGACGCTGCGGTCGATCAGATCAATGGCGAAACGGTGATTGATTCCACCTACCTCAATCTGGAAGGCGCCGCCCCGGCTGACCGGGCATTGGCGGGAACCGTCATGCCCGCCGGATTTGTCATCGATGAGGAAGAACGCCCGATGTTCGCCATCGGCTCGATCATTGCCAAACCCCTCAATATTCCCCAGCCCGTCCCCGTCGACATCATGGAAGATGCGGCGCAGCGGGAGGCTGAGCTCGACTATTTCGACTCCCCCGAAGGCGAAGCGATGCTTGAGGTCGGGGAGGCGCCTGCGCCCCCCGCGCCGCTGGCCACCCAGGCGCCCCGCACAGACTTTCTGGAAGTGCAGCCGATGCAGGTGATGCCCCGGATCACGCTGGACCCCCGCGACACGCAGGAATCGCGCGAAGGCATCGCAGAGGCGAGCCGCAACATGGATCAGGTTGCCGTCCAGGACGATACACGGCGGCTGCAGATGCGCAGCCTGACGAAGGAAGACCTTCAATCCATGGCACCGGAAGAGCGGGCCGAAACCCGCAAGCTCGCCCGCCGGGCGCCGGTGGAGCGCGAAGTGGTCCGCAAACAGCTCGATGCCAACACGGTCATGCTGGATACGATGACGAAGTATGGCGTCGGCGGGGAAGTGGCCCTCTCGCGTCAGGGTCAGATGGTGATCCAGATTGGCGCTGATGGCGCAAATCCCACCCAGTTTACCGGCCGCAATGGTCCCGAAGAGTTTCTCGCCCGCACAGAAGCGGCCCAATGCCCGGATGACCCGGATTCCGCGCTGATCCGGGCAGACCTTGCCGTGGCGACCGCCTGCGTCGTGCGCGATTTGCGCGCTTCGGGCCAGTTTGAGTATGTCGAACAGGATTACATCTTCCAGAACCAGTTCGCCCGCAGGCCGAAAGATGCCCCGGTGGGCACGCCGGGAGAACCCAAATCCGGCAATACCGGCTCGACAGGGTCGTTCGGAACGCCGCCCGCGCGGATCGAGCCCGATGATCCACTCTGGGCGCTGCAATGGCATTTCCGTGACAAAGGCACCTCGGACGGGCGCACACCCGGCGGGACCGGCTTTGAGAGCTTCTGGAACCGGCAGGGCATTACCGGCTCGGACGGGATAGTCGTGGCTGTGGTCGATACCGGCCTGCAGATGAGCCATCCCGATATTGCGGCTTCCCGGAACATCATGCCGGGTTATGACATGGTTTCAGACCCGCGCATGGGCAATGACGGGGATGGGCGCGACCGGGACCCCAACGATCCCGGTGACATGTGTGATCCGACCAAGCCGGGCGCAGCCGACAGTTTCCACGGCACGCATGTGGCCGGCACGATTGGGGCAGCGGCGACGAATAATGGTTCGGGCGTTGCGGGCGGCGCCTGGGATGTGCGCATCGTGCCGGTGCGTGCGCTGGGCAAATGCGGCGGGCGGCTTTCGGATATCAACGACGCCATCCGCTGGGCGGCCGGCCTGATCCCGGCAGAACTCGATGACGGCCCGGACGGCTGGACGGAAGTGTGGAACGAGCACCCCGCCGACATCATCAACCTCTCCATCGGCCTGCTCGGCGCCTGTCCGGCTTCTCTTCAGGACGCGATCGATGCCGTGACGGCTGAGGGCGTGATCGTCGTCTCCGCTGCCGGCAATGCGCGGATGTCGACCAGCCTTTATGCCCCGGCTGGCTGCCGCGATGTCGTGACGGTTGCCGCCAGTGATGGGCGCGGTCAGATTGCGCCCTATTCCAATTTCGGTCCCGAAGTGATGGTTCTGGCCCCCGGCGGCGACCTGACCCGTGATGATAACGGGGATGGCAAGCCCGACGGCGTGCTCTCCACAAAGGCGGCCACCAACTGCTATGATCCGGTCACCGGCGAAGGCGTTGCCAACTGCTTCTATGCCTATGAGCAGGGCACCAGCATGGCGGCGCCGCATGTTTCGGCCGCGCTTGCGCTTCTTAAGGCGCGGGCCCCGTCTGCCAGCCGGGAAGAGATCATCAGCACGCTGAGGGCGTCGCTCGATCCGCGCGAAAGCCTGCAATGTGCGGGCCTCTGCAGCCAATATCCCGGTGCCTCGCCCATCGAAGGCAGCCCGGACATGTGCGTGCGGCCATGCGGAGGCGGCCTGCTCAATCTGGCGAATGTGCCGGTGAAAGCCACTGGCGGAGGCGGTCGCTGAGATGGGCCGACCCCGCATTCCCATGGATGTGCGCGGCCCGCTGGGCGTGCTGGGTATCGGCCTGATCGCCGGCGCCGCCGGGCTCGCCGTGGTGGGAACCCGCGGCGGGGAAGACGCGGTCAATATGCAAGGGGCGACAGAGCTCGCCGATGCCGGCGGCCCGGTCGGGCAACCGCTCTCGCAGACGCCCTCCAGCATGCCGTTTGATCCGCCGCCGGGGCGGCCCTCTCTGATCATTGATCCCGAACCGGCGCCGCTGCCCCCGGAGGAACCGGAGGAAAAGGCGGCCTCACCCTTGCCGCAGGTCACCATCCAGCGGGAAGGGGGCGGCGGTGTGCTGCCCGCGCGCGCGGGTACGGCTGAGGTGGTCTTCATCGTCCGCCTCAAGGGGGCGCCGGAAGTTGATGTCATCACCCGCAATTTCAAGCGCGATCCCGCCGCCGCGCAGGCCGCCTGGGTGGAGCTGACCGCGCGCATTCCCGTTCTGGCAGAGTTTGAACTTTCGGGCGCGAGCTTTTCAGGTGAAATGCGCCTCTCGCGCCGCTTGGCCGAGGCAACGCCTGCCGCCATAAAGCAGGTACAGGACCGTCTCCTCGAGATTGAGGGCGTTGCCTATGCCGATCCAGATTATGTTGCCCATCCCGGCCAGAAGGACCCAAAATGAATTTGCTCCGCCTGCAGATAGCATCCCTCATGCTCGCCGCCAGCGCCGTTCTGGCCGGGTGCGACCAGCTCCGCGTCCCTGGCGCAGGTGACCGGGGTGACGCTGACCCCAAGCTGATTGAAACCCCCTTCGATCCGAATGCAGAGGATGCCGGTGAGGCCGGAGATGTTGAGCTCCCGGGGCGCCCGGAATCGGTGGCTGAGATCAGTTCGGTCGACTGGGAGGCCGCCCGCCGCGATCTTGCCGCACGGCCCATCGAGACGCGTGAAGGTAGCTTCCAGATCGCCTCGGGAGAGGCCGCGCCCCCGGTGCCCGTCTTCCTGCCCTCGGTCCCGGTCACCGTTCAGGGTGGAGAGGCCGATATCCGCTTTCAGCCGATGAGCGATGGCTATTATGCTTTCTTTCCCGGCGAGCGATATGACACGATCGTCAACGGCACCAACAAGGTCATCGCCGCGCCGGGTGAGCAGGTTCAGCCGCGCGGCGAAGAACTGACCTTTCAGCCGACCACCACGGGCGCGCAGGTGTCCTTCTCGCGGTATGGCGCCGACTACCTTGTCGAGTTTGAGTGCAAAGAACTGACGAATGGCCTGCCCGCCTGCATCACGCAGGAAGAGGCGGAAGCCTTCGCAACGGATCTGGTGATTTCGGGGACTCGCTGATGCTCAAAAGATGCTTATCAGTCATCGGCCTGTCGACGGCGCTTATCCTGCTGGGCGCCTGCGACTTTGTCCGCCTGCCCGGAGATGGCGGCCCGCCGCCCGAAACCCCGGAGCCGGGCCCCGTTATTCCGCCCGGCGCGCCGGGCCCGCCGCCGCCCGAGCCGGGCGAAGATCCGTGGGCGCTTCCACCGCTTGAGGAAGACGAAACGCCGTCGGCCGATCCGGTCGACGGGACGACCCCTGAAGAAGACACGCCACCGCTGGAAATGCCGGTTGACGACACTCCGGACCAGACGCCTCCGCCAGAAGACGCGCCGGACCTGGAGCCTGAGCTGCCTGTCACGCCCGATCCCGATCCCGAACCAGAGCCGGAGCCGGAGCCAGAACCCCAACCTCAGCCTGAGCCAGAGCCGGAACCCGTTTTGCAGCCGGTGTTCAGCTATTATGCCCCCGGCGCGTTGCTGGCGGGCACGGGCGGCGGCTTTCCCGAGCAGGTCGTCCATGCGCCGGGCATTGTCTTTCCGATCAAGTCTGCCCCGGCCTATCTCCAGTCGCAGGTCTTCATGTATGGCGGCGGCGTCGCCGGCGGCGACCAGTGCGACGCGCGCAATTATGATTATCCGTGGCGGGACAATTTCTGCGAAACCCGCTCGGCCAATCGCGGCTCGCCCTTCTGCCCGGTCAACCGGATCCATCAGGGGCAGGACATTCGCGTCGGCACAGCGGCAGACTGTAACACGCTGCGCCGCCAGAGCGCTGCCCAGCGCGGTATTCATGAAGTGGTCGCTGTGGAAGACGGGGTCATCACTTCCATCGGTACGTACACGGTCAAACTGCGCGGCGCGGGCAGTATCTATAACTACATGCACCTCAACATGAACCGGCTTGCCGTCACGGCGGGTCAGTCCGTGAAGGCGGGAGATCTGCTCGGCTATGTGTCGAATGATTTTGGCGGCACACCCACCACCATTCACCTGCATTTCGAGATCACCCAGAACACTGCCAGCAGCAGCTGGGTGCATGTGCCGCCCTATCTCTCGCTCGTCGCCGCCTATGAGCGCCGCCAGAACGGTCCCGGCGAGCAGCTGGACCCGGAAGTCGGGATCGCCTCGGCGCCCGAATGGGTCATTCCCGAAGGCTATGAGATCATCGAGTGAAATAAAAAAAGGGCGGCTCTGGGGCCGCCCTTTTTCTTGTCAGGTCAGGTAAAATCAGCGTGGGCGCAGGACGCGCTTCAGCCCGAGATCGCCTGTTCGTCGCGCTCGCCGGTGCGGATGCGCAGGATGGAGTCCAGGTCGTGGACGAAGATCTTGCCGTCGCCGATCGTGCCGGTATTGGCGGCCTGCGTGATCGCCTCGATGAAGCGCTCCACATCTGCGTCAGCGCAGGCGAGCTCTACCTTCACCTTCGGCAGCAGGCGCACTTCGTATTCTGCGCCGCGATAGACTTCCGTCTTGCCCTGCTGGCGGCCATAGCCGCGAACTTCCGTCACGGTCAGGCCGGTGGCGCCGGCTTCCGAAATTGCCTCGATAACCGCGTCCAGACGGCTCGGCTTGAAGACTGCAGTGATCTGTTTCATGGCGGTTTTCCTGTCTGGTCGGTCGGATGCTGCAAGTGCGAACGTAATCAAAACCTAGTCAACATGACGGCCTCGTCAATGTTCTTCGCGCGTTGCCGCACGGGCAGGGCGGGCAATTCGCACGCGATCGGTCACCGGGGCGGCAGATCCACCTTTCGGCGGTGCATACTGGCGTTTGACCGCTTCAATCAGCACCACCCCGCCCATGCCCGGCGCGATGACGCGGCCCATCGCTTCCCAGCCCTCGGCGGCGGACGTGACGAGGCCAAGATCTGTCGGCGGCATATACAGCGCGCTGGAGGAGGCGGTGACCTGGAAAAGGCCGGTGGAAAGCAGGTTCGACAGCTGGCTGCGTGTCCAGGGCCGGCCATGGCCGAAGGGCGTGCGGGTGGCGCGCGACCAGAGCCCGGCCCGGTTGGCCGCGGTCAGAACGATCCGGCCTTCCGGCGCCGTGATGCGCCAGATTTCCCGCAGATAGGCGCGCGGATCGCCTGTCTCTTCCAGGCCATGCAGGATGATCACCCGGTCAAACAGGCCATCGGAGAAGGGCAGGCGGGGGTCGCCCACCGCCACGGCGGCATTGCCCCGGCCTGAATAATCCCAGCGCACGGGCCCATGTTCATTCGGCACGGCGGCGATAATGCGCCTTGGTCCGGTGGCAAAAGCATCGAGAACCGGCAGGGCGTAGCCGAGGCCCAGCACAGAAAGCCCCTTGGACTCGCCCCACAAATCGGTCAGCTTGCCCGCAAGAATGCGCGCCGCCGCCTTTCCAAGGTCGGAGGCGTAAAAGCGTTCAAGGGTGACGGCGTCCTGTCGCATCTTTATGGCTAGCTTGAGCGTTCCTGTAGAATGGGGCCGGTTCCCGGAGGTAAGACATGAGCGTTGTAATCGAAATACACCAGTTTCCCTGCCTGAACGATAATTACGGCTATCTGGTGCATGAGCCTGGCTCAGGCCGGACAATTGCCGTCGATACGCCCGATGCCGATGTCTATCTGGCCGAGGCCGAAAAGATGGGCTGGAATATCAGCGAAATCTGGAACACGCACTGGCATCCCGATCATGCCGGAGGAAATCTCAAGATCCGGGAAGCCACCGGCTGCCGCATCATCGGCCCCGCCGGAGAAGCCGCCAAGATTCCCGGGCTCGACCGGGCCGTGAAGGGGGGCGATATCGTTGAATTCGGAGAAACCAGCGCCAAAGTCATCGATGTTCCCGGCCATACGCTCGGTCATATTGCCTTCCATTTCGCCGATCAGGACGCTGCTTTTGTTGGCGACGCGGTGTTTGCCCTCGGGTGTGGCCGGGTGTTTGAAGGCACGATGGAGATGATGTGGGAGAGCCTCAAACGCATCAAGAAGCTGCCGAAGAAGACCCAGCTTTACTGCGCCCATGAATACACGGCCTCGAATGCAAAATTCGCCGTGACGATCGAACCGGAAAACAAGGCTCTGAAGGAATATGTTGCCTGGATCGAGAAACGCCGCGCCGAGGACAAGCCCACCGTGCCGGCCCTGCTGGAGCGGGAGCTGGAGACCAATCCCTTCCTGCGCGCCGACCTTCCCGAAATGCAGCTCGCCATGGGCCATGCCGGTAACGCTGCCGCCACCTTCGGCGAAATCCGCGGGCGGAAGGATCGCTTCTGATGCGGCCTGCCATTTCCGGTGACCTCGGCCCCAACGAAATCATCCGAATGCTCGGCCTGACACCGCATCCGGAAGGCGGGCATTATGGCGAGACCTACCGTGCCCCATCGGACGAGGGCGCCCGCGCTAACTTGACGGCCATCTACTATCTTCTTCAGGCCGATGAGCTTTCTGCGTGGCACCGCGTTGACGCTGATGAAGCCTGGCTCTGGCATGCGGGGGGCCCGCTTGCGCTCACGCTGTCGCCGCCGGGCGGGAAGGGGGCGAAAAGCCTCACCCTCGGCCCGGACCTGC
>JBKBRT010000054.1:0-14947 GCA_046291585.1 Hyphomonas sp. | reverse complement strand
CTTGTGTGCCAGTTTCTACCAAGAGAGGGTTTGGGGACGGTTAATACCGGATGAGATGTTTGTTTTTGGGGCGTGACCGGAGGCGTCCTCTACTGACCGGTTTTGTCACCCATCTGTCCGGAAGTGGCCGGATTTGTCCCCAATCTGTCCGGAATTGACCGCGCCGCGCCCCGTTAAAACCCACACCTCTCCCCACCCACAACAGGCCCCCTCCCCATGACTATGGGGGCTGCGAGGATCAACAATCGCACTGCGATTGCCCGAGCAGCGGGTGGGGGCGCTCTCCGCCCGGACACACCCTATCCAACATTTTCCCCCCCAAACCTGCAGCGCCCCCGCGATTTCCAGAAATCTCATCCACCCCCTCCGGGAACGGAGGTATACTTCTTCCCATGACGCCCCAGATCGCTCGCCTCTATGCCCATGTATTGCCGGTCTTCTGGCCATACCTCTGGCTGCAGCTGCGCTGGATCTTCAAACGTCAGGACAAGGAGCTCCGCACCCTCCTGATCTCCGTGACAAAATGGGGCCAGGTCCACATCGTCCAGCTCGGTGACCATTGGCGCGCTTACCGGAAACCTGAAGCGGTCAAGCCCGGCTGGGATGATCCCGTGTGGGAATCCCGCATTGCTCCAAACCTTGCAGGCGTGTTCCTGAAGGACTCCCAAACCCTTATGGCTGGCAATCCCTCAAGCCCAAACGCTGATCTCCTCCCCTGCAAAGCGGGGGAGGTGGACGCGAAGCGGACGGAGGGGGGAGCCCCACACGATACGTCCTAGGCCGAGAGCAACCCCACCCCAACCTTTCCCACATCCGTGGGGAGGGGGCGCGTCGCCCTCCGTGAAAACCCACACCTCTCCCCACCCACAACAGGTCCCCTCCCCATGACTATGGGGGCTGCGATTGCCCGAGCAGCGGGTGGGGCCCCTCTCCACGAAGCACTCCCTCACCGGCCGCGCCCTAACCAGCGCGCGTTCCGGCCGCCCCCGCTTCCCCGGCTCCCCCAATCGCGCTAGCATCGTTGAAACGCCGGGGAGGCACCGCCATGATCTATCTCGTCCTGGGGCTCATCATCTTTTTCGGGGCTCACCTGTTCAGCGCCTTCCGCAGCCGCGCGCCGGGCAAGGATCTCAGGGAAAAGCTCGGGCAAGGCCCTTATATGGGCCTCTACACCCTTGTTTCTGTGATCGGTCTTGGCCTGATCATCTGGGGCTTTGACGCCGCCCGGCCTGCGCCCATCCTCTACAGCCCGCCCGCAGGGCTCGCCCATCTCAACCTCGCGCTGATGCTCCCGGCGATCATCCTTCTCGTGGCCGCCTACATGCCTTCCGGACGGATCAAGAAGGCGGCGAAACACCCGATGCTGCTGGCGGTGAAAATCTGGGCGTTCGGCCACCTCCTGGCCAATGGCGAGCTCAACTCCGTCGTCCTATTCGGCAGCTTTCTAGCTTATGGCGTGATTGACCGGATCGCTCTGAAGAAACGCGGAGATATTGGCCCCGGCCCGGACGCGCCTGTCTCGGCAATGGGCGATATCGGATCCGTGGTGATCGGGGCAGGGGTCTATGCCGCCATCCTCCTCTGGCTCCACCCGGTCCTTTTCGGGGTCGCCGCCCTTCCGGCCTGAGGCGCCGCCAAAGGCATTGCTTGCCCGCCCGGTCCTGACCGGGTAATCGCTGGGCCATGTCAAAACAGACCCAGACCGCTCGCAAGACCGTCAAGGATATCGCCGCTGCCAAAGGGGCAACGCCGCTTGTCATGTTGACGGCCTATGACGCCCCGACTGCCGCAATCCTCGATCCCCACGCCGATCTGCTCCTCGTGGGCGACAGTCTCGGCATGGTCGTCCATGGCCTGCCGTCCACGGTCGGCGTGACGATGGAGATGATGATCCTCCACGGCCAGGCCGTCATGCGCGGCTCGTCCCAGGCGATGGTGGTCGTCGATATGCCCTTCGGGTCCTACGAAACCAGCGCCGAGCAGGCCTTCCTGAATGCGGTGCGGATCATGAAGGAAACCGGCTGCCAGGCCATCAAGATCGAGAGCGGCGCCTATGCCGCCGGCCAGATCGCCCATCTCGTCGAGCGCGGCATCCCGGTCATGGGCCATATCGGCCTGCGCCCGCAGGCGATCAACGTCGATGGCGGCTTCCGCGCCAAGGGCCGCACCGAAGATGAACGCGACCGCGTGGTTGCCGAAGCCCGCGCCGCGGCCGATGCCGGGGCCTTCTGCATCGTCATCGAAGGCGTCGCCGAAGATCTCGCCGCCGCGATCACCGCCGAAGTCAGCTGCCCGACCATCGGGATCGGGGCATCTGCCGCCTGTGACGGGCAGGTTCTGGTGACCCAGGACATGCTCGGCCTCTTTGACTGGACCCCGAAATTCGTGCGCCGCTACGCCGATCTGCGCGAAGCCATCGACAAGGCGGCCGCCGAATACGCCGCAGACGTGCGCGCCCGGCGCTTCCCGGGCACGGCTGAGACCTACAGCCTGCGAAAACAGGGAGCGTAACAGCGGTGATCCGTTGCAGGCCCGCCTTGGGCCGTCTAGTTTGCGCCCGAGTCCCCACCAGTCCCGCCGGAGTCCCAGCGTGAGCGATATTTTCACTGAAGTTGACGAAGGCATCCGCCAGGAAAAGCTGGAGGGGCTCTGGAAGAAGTGGCGCCCCTTTGTCTATGGCGGGGTTGCGGTCCTGATCATTGGCGTGGCCGTCAATGAATTCGTGCTCAAGCCCCAGGCCGAGCAGCGCCGGCAGGAGCGGGCCCTGGCGCTGGAAAGCGGCATCCGGGCGCTCGACGATGCGCGCTATGAAGAGGCCGAAGCGGCCTTCACCCGGATCATGAACGAGGATCCCAAGCTGGCGCCATTGGCCGCCCACCTCCTCGCCCAGACCAAATTTGAAGGCGGCGGAGACGCTGCCGGCGCGGCTGAGCTGCTGGCTTCGGTCGGCGGCACCGAGGGCGGGCCCTATGAGCGCCTCGCCCTGCTGAAGTCGGCCTATTTCAAGGCTGACACGCTGAGCCTCGAAGAACTCGAGCTGACCCTTGGCAGCCTTGCTGCCGATGACAGCACGGTCGGCGCGCTCGCGCGGGAACTGATCGCCGCCAAAGCTTATGAGGCCGGAGACTATGCCCGGGCGCGCACGGCGTATAACCGTCTGCGCCTGGACGCTTTCGCCCCGCAGGGACTGGTCCAGCGCGCGGAGATTGCCCTGGCGGCGATCCCGGTGCCGGTTGAAACTGAAGATGCAACAGAGGTTCCGCCCGCCGAGACGGCGCCGGCTGAGCCGCAGGAGACCGGCCAATGAAGTTTGCCCGCACCATTCTCATCACAACGACGCTGGCCTCCGTGCTCGCCCTGTCGAGCTGCAACAGCTTGCCGAGCTTCGGCCGCGGCAATGCGGCCGAGCAGGCGGCCGAGGACAAGGCTGGCCGTCTCACGATGGTGCTGGATGAAGAAAAAGTGGCGCCCGAGCCTGGATTGGCCGGTGTGCCCATCAATCTGCCCGCCGCCGTTGCGGTCAATGCCTGGCCTGAAGCCGGCGGCAACCCCGCCAAATCGACGGGCCATGTCCAGGCCGCTCCGGAATTGAGGATCGACTGGCGCCGCTCTGCCGGCAAAGGCTCGACCCGCCGCGCCGCCCTGACCGCCCCGCCGGTGACTGATGGCGAACAGATCTATGTCCTGGACGCGGTGCAGACCGTACGTGCCATGCGCCTGTCAGACGGCGCAACTGTCTGGACCGAGAGGCTTCAGGGCCTGTCAAAACGCGACAAGGGCGCGATCGGCGGTGGGATAGCGGTCTCCGGCGATACCGTCATCGCGGCGAGTGGGTATGGCTATGTGGCGGCGCTGGACAAGGCGACCGGCGCTGAAAAGTGGAAGCGGGCCCTGGGTGCCCCGATGACGGGCTCGCCCACCGTCGCCGAGGGCCGCGTCTTTGTCAGCTCGAACAATAACGAAGTTTTCGCCCTCGACCTGGTCACCGGTCAGACGCTCTGGAGTGATCAGGCGATCTCCGAAACCGCGCGCGTTCTGGGCAGCCCCAGCGTCGCGGCAGTTGAGGATTTTGTGATTGCGCCATTCTCCTCGGGCGAAATCATTGCCTATCTGGCCGCCAATGGCCGCCGCCTCTGGACCGACGCGATCCAGCAGGCAGGTGGCTTCACGCCAATTTCGGAGATCAATGACATCGGCTCCCGACCCGTTCTCGGGTCCGGCCTGGTGTTTGCCTCCAACCAGTCTGGCGCCACCGTGGCCATCGATGGCCGCACCGGCAATCGCATCTGGGGCAAGCCGATCGGTTCCACCCGCGCGCCCGCGCTGGCAGGCCGGTATCTGTTCATTGTCGGCCTCAATGGTGAGCTTGCCTGCCTCGACTCTCAAACCGGCGATGCCTTCTGGGTGATCGATCTGCCACAGTTCAAGAATGAGAAGAAAAAGAAGAACCGGATCAGCTATACATCCCCGATTATAGCCTCTGACCGGGTGATCACTGTGTCTTCAGAGGGGGAACTGCTTGCATTCTCCACTCAGACGGGGCAGCAGACCGCTTCGCTGAAACTTGGCGATACGGTGTACCTTGAGCCCATCGCGGCGCAGGGTAAGCTTTATGTCCTGACGGACAAGGCACGCCTGATCGCCATCAGATAATACAGGCCGGGGGCGCACCTTCCGGCTTTAGCCGCTGCGGAGGGCGCCTGCCTTGCCATTGAAGCTCGCCATTGTCGGCCGGCCAAATGTCGGTAAATCGACCCTTTTCAACCGCCTGGTTGGAAAGAAGATCGCCCTTGTGGACGACCAGCCCGGCGTTACCCGCGACCGGAAGATGGCCGATGGCCGGCTTGCGTCCCTGCCGCTGTCGCTGATCGATACCGCCGGTTTCGACAATGTGAGAGATGACAGTCTTGAGGCGCGGATGCGCGCCCAGACCGAAGCGGCCATTGCCGAGGCCGATCTTGTCCTGTTTCTGGTCGATGCCCGCGTTGGCGTTACGCCGGAAGATGAAACCTTCGCCGGCCTGCTGCGCAAGGCAAACCTGCCCGTCGTGCTGGCGGCCAACAAGGCCGAAGGCCGCGCCGGGGAGGCCGGTGTGTTTGATGCCTTCAGCCTGGGTTTCGGCGAACCTGTCGGCCTGTCGGCTGAACATGGCGAAGGCATGGCCGAGCTTTACGAGGCCATCCGCAACGCGCTGGGGCCGGAAGCCTTCGAGCGCGCGCTCGAAGAAGCCGAACCGGACTATGAAAAGGGCGCCGGCGAAGACATTCTCGAAAAGCTCGCCCATATCGATATCGACGATACGACGCTCTCGGATGATGATCTCGTGGCCGCGATCGAAGCGGCTGATGTCGATGCCGATGCCGCCGATGCGCCGCTGCCTGCAGATCGCCCGATCCGCCTTGCGATTGTCGGGCGTCCTAACGCTGGCAAATCCACCCTGATCAACCAGCTGCTTCAGTCTGACCGTCTGCTGACGGGGCCGGAAGCAGGGATCACGCGCGATTCCATTACCATCAACTGGGAATGGGAAGGACGTCAGATCCGCCTTGTTGATACCGCCGGTCTTCGCCGGAAGAACAAGGTGCAGGAACGGCTGGAGCGGATGTCGACTGCCGAGACCATCCGTTCCCTGAAATATGCTGACATTGTTGCCCTCGTCATGGACGCGCATGAGGCAATGGAGAAGCAGGATCTGCAGATCGCCGACCTTGCCCTGCGCGAAGGCCGGGGCATCGTGCTCGTCATTTCCAAATGGGATACGGTGGAAGATACGGACGGCGCTGCGCGCCATATACGGGATCTGGCCAACCGGTTGATGCCCAACGCAGGCGGCGCGCCGGTTGTGTTTCTCTCCGGCCTCACGGGGCGCAATATCGAGAAGCTGATGCCTGCCGTGGTCAAAGTCTACAAAGACTGGACCGCGCGCGCCAAGACCGGCGATCTCAATCGCTGGCTCCGCCACACCGTCGAGCACCACCCGCCGCCGAGCGTGCAGGGCAAACGCATCAAGCCGCGTTACATGGCCCAGATGAAAGCGCGCCCGCCGACCTTCGTGCTGATTGCCTCTCGCGGCGATCAGATGCCGGAAGGTTACAAGCGCTATCTCGTCAACGGTATCCGCGAAGCGTTTGACATGCACGGCGTGCCGATCCGCCTGTTCGTGCGTCAGGGTAAAAACCCGTATGCGGGCAATGTGGGGCCAGATGGGCCGCCGCGTCACAAGCGCCGGAATACCTGACGGGTTAATCCGCCAGCGGAAGATCAGAGATACGCGTCGAGGCCCCGGTCCTTGAGTTCCTGGGCCACCTTGCCGACATCCTGTGAGCGGTCCTTTGCGGCGATCAGAACCCGTTTGCCATCGGCGACCACGACAAGATTGTCTACGCCGACCAGGGCCACCAAGATGCCGTCTGCGGCATGAACGACGCAGTCCCCTGAGGATATGCTGACGGGTTCCGGCGTATTTGTTCGCCCGGAAACATCCCCGATCATCGCCCAGGTGCCGATGTCGCTCCACGCGCAGTCGAGCGGCGCATAGACCGCCGCTTGCCGGGTCTTTTCCATCACCGCGTAATCGATCGAGGTGCTGGGGATCGCGGCAAAGGTGCCAGGATCAAGGAAACGCTTGCAGCCGTCCTTGCGGGCCTCGGTCAGGGCCTGGGTTGAGGCTGCCAGAATATCCCCGGCATAGGTCTCAAGCTCCGTAAGCAGAGTTTCTGCCGCAAAGAGAAAGATGCCGGCATTCCAGCTGTACTGGCCGCTGGCCAGGTAGCGGGCGGCGGTGGCGGCGTCGGGCTTTTCCCGGAAAGCAGCGACTGCGGCAACGCACCGCGCCAGGGGCGCGCCGGCCTGAATATAACCAAAGCCGGTTTCCGGCCGGCTCGGCGCGATGCCAAAGGTGGTGATATAGCCGTCCCGGGCGATGGCGGCCGCTTCCTTGACGGCCTCAATGAACACGGTGGGCCGGCCGATATAGTGATCGGACGGCACCAGCAGCCCCAGATCCCCGGGGAACTGATCGGACAGGAAGCGCGCGGCCATGGCGGCGACGGCGGCCGTGTTCCGGCTTTCCGGCTCAAGCAGGATTGCGGAAGCTTCCACGCCGATTTCAGCCAGCTGCGTCTCGATCAGCTCGGCATAAGCAGCGTTGCTGATGATGATCGGCGCGGCGAAGACGCCAGCATCCTCCGGCGCGCGGAAGCGCAGAACCGTTTCCTGAAAGACCGACAGATCAGATACCAGCCGGTGAAACTGTTTGGGACGGGCCTTGTCGGACGCTGGCCAGAGGCGCGTGCCCGCGCCGCCGCACATGATCACGGGATGAATGCTCATTGCCTACTCGCAGTCTACTACCAGCGGGCGACAATGCCCATCGGCGCCAGATATGCAACCGGCGCCTGCGTGGCCGCTGTCAGATGCCGCTGCCGGGGCCATCCCAGACGGTCAGGAACCCGTTCTTTTCCAGATAGGCAAAGATTTCCTCGGCGGCGTCGTCTGCCGTGCGATCGGCGGTGCTGATGCGGATCTCGGCGTTCAGCGGTGGCTCGTACGGGCTGTCGATGCCGGTGAAGTTGCGGATCTCTCCGGCGCGGGCCTTCTTGTAGAGGCCTTTGACATCGCGGCTTTCGGCGATCTCGAGGGGCGTATCGACATGGATTTCGATGAACTCGCCCTCTGGCATCAGGCTGCGGGCGAGCTGGCGCTCGGCCCGGAACGGAGAGATGAACGAGACCAGCGTGATCAGGCCCGCGTCCGACATCAGACGCGCCACATTCGACACGCGGCGGATGTTCTCCACGCGGTCGGCATCGGTGAAACCGAGATCCCGGTTGAGGCCGTGACGAACATTGTCCCCGTCCAGAATAAAGGTATGGCGGCCATAGGCGAAGAGGCGCTTCTGCAGCGCGTTGGCGATGGTGGATTTCCCTGAGCCGGAAAGCCCGGTGAACCAGAGGACCGCCGGGCGCTGGCCTTTCTGCTCGGCGAGCGCGTCGCGGCTGATGTCGATGGCCTGCCAGTGAATGTTGGAGGCCCGGCGCAGCGCAAAGTCGATCATGCCGAGCGCGACCGTGTCATTCGACTGGCGGTCGATCAGGATGAAGCCGCCGGTCTGCCGGTTGTCCTTGTAGGGATCAAACGGGATCGGCTGGTCGAGGGAGAGTGTTGTCACCACGATCTGGTTGAGTTCGGCGGCGCGGGCAGGGGTTTCGGCCAGCGTGTTGACGTCAATACCATGCTTGGGCGCGTTGACGGTGGCGGTCACGGTCTTGGCGCCGGCTTTCAGGATGTAGCGGCGTCCCGGCAGAAGAGGCTGCTCGCTCATCCAGAGCAGGTGCACCTGGAACTGGTCGGAAACTTCTGCAGGCTGATCAGCCGAGGCGATCATGTCGCCGCGCGAGGTATCAATTTCGTCGGCGAACGTCAGTGTGACGGACTGGCCAGCCACCGCCTCGTCAAGGTCCCCGCCGGCGGTGACGATGCGGGTGATGGTCGTTTCCCGCCCCGAGGGCAGAGAGCGGACCCGGTCTCCCGGGCGAACGGCGCCGCTGGAGATCTGGCCGGCAAAACCGCGGAAGTCGAGGTTGGGACGGCTCACCCACTGAACCGGCAGACGGAACGGGCGCGCGGTGTCTTCGCCCTCGATCTCGACCGTTTCGAGATATTCGATCAGGCTTGGACCCTCATACCAGGGCGTCTCGGGCGAGCGCTCTGTCATGTTGGTTCCCGCGAGCGCCGAGAGCGGGATGGGGCGGATATTGACCTTGCCCGGAAGACCTTCGGCGAAGGTCATATAGTCAGCAACGATGTCGTCAAACACATCCTGATTATAGCCGACGAGATCCATCTTGTTCACGGCGAGTACGAGGTGTTTGATGCCGAGGAGACTCGCAATGAAGCTGTGGCGCCGCGTCTGCGTCAGGATCCCCTTGCGCGCGTCGATCATCAGGATGGCAGCGTCCGCCGTCGAGGCGCCCGTCGCCATATTGCGCGTATACTGCTCATGTCCGGGCGTGTCGGCGACGATGAACTTGCGCTTCTGCGTGGCGAAGAAGCGATAGGCGACATCAATCGTGATGCCTTGTTCGCGCTCGGCGGCGAGGCCGTCGACCAGGAGCGCAAAATCGATGCCCTCGCCTTGTGTGCCGACCTTCTTGGAATCGTTTTCCAGCGCCGCCAGCTGATCTTCAAAGATCATCTTGGAATCGTAGAGCAGGCGCCCGATCAGCGTCGATTTGCCATCATCCACCGAGCCACAGGTGATGAAGCGCAGAAGGGATTTGTTCTCGTGCGCCTCAAGATAGGCGCCGATATCCGAAGCAATGAGATCATCGTTGAGGCGCATCAGAAATAGCCTTCCTGCTTCTTCTTTTCCATCGAGGCGGTCTGGTCCTTGTCGATGGCGCGGCCCTGGCGTTCGGAGGTCGTGGTCAGAAGGATTTCCTGGATGACATCATCCAGCGTGTGCGCATCGCTCTCCACCGCGCCGGTCAGCGGATAGCAGCCAAGCGTCCGGAAGCGGACGGATTTGACCTCCGCCTTCGCCGCGATTTCGGCAGGCACCCGGTCATCATCGACCATGATCAGCGTGTCATTCCAGGTGACCACTGGGCGGGGCGCGGCCAGGTAGAGCGGAACAAGCTCGATGCCCTCACGGCGGATGTATTGCCAGATGTCGAGTTCGGTCCAGTTGGAAAGAGGGAACGCCCGCAGGCTTTCGCCCTTGTGCATGCGCGTGTTGTAGAGGTTCCAGATTTCCGGGCGCTGACGTTTGGGGTCCCAGCGATGCCCGGCAGAGCGGAACGAGATCACACGCTCCTTGGCGCGGGACTTCTCCTCGTCGCGCCGGGCGCCGCCAAAGGCGGCATCAAAGCCATACTTGTCGAGCGCCTGTTTCAGCGCAGCGGTCTTCATCACATCGGTGTGATAGGCCGAGCCATGACTGAACGGGCCCACGCCTTCGCGTACCCCTTCTTCATTGGTGTGAACCAGCAGCTCCAGGCCCAGCTCCTTGACCTTGCGATCCCGGAATTCGATCATCTCGCCGAACTTCCAGCCGGTATCGACATGCAGCAGCGGGAAGGGCGGCTTGGCCGGATAGAATGCCTTCATCGCCAGATGCAGCATCACGGCCGAATCCTTGCCGATGGAATAGAGCATCACGGGCTTTTCGCATTCGGCCGCGACTTCCCGCAGGATGTGGAGGCTTTCGGCTTCGAGCCGGTCAAGATGGGTCAGGGTGGGCAAGGTCGGCTGATCCTGTTCTGGCGCGTCAGTTGCGTTCCGTAGCGGGCCTTGCCGGCAGAAGAAAGGCTCCGGGGCGGGTCCGCATCCACCCTTCAGTAAAGCTAAACGGTGGGGCTGGGAACGGCCGGCCTGAATCCGCCATAATGGGTGTCACAAATGCACATAAATCGTCATTGTGCAGCCCGACTCCGGGGGTTTATGGAAACGATCAGTTTATCGGCTGGGGTAGTCGAACCGGAGCGCGGATTTCATGTGTGGTATCGTAGCAATTGCAGGCAAGGCAGACGTGGCTGGCCGCCTGGTAGATGGTCTCAAGCGGCTCGAGTATCGCGGATATGACAGCGCCGGCATCGCCGTGGCGACGGCCGGGGGGGTGGAACGCCGCCGCGCCAAGGGCAAGATCGTCAATCTGCAGGAACGCCTGACCGACAGCCCGCTCACCGGCTTCACCGGCATCGCGCACACCCGCTGGGCCACTCATGGCGCCCCCAATGAGACAAACGCCCACCCGCATATGTCCGGCGCAGTCGCCATCGTGCACAACGGCATCATCGAGAATTATCGCGAACTGCGCGAGGACCTTGAATCGCGCGGCCGGACCTTCGAGTCAGAAACCGACAGTGAAGTCATCGCCCAGCTGATCGACGCCTATATGGAAGAGGGCAAAGACCCTGTTGCCGCCTTTGAAGAAGCGCTGAAGCATTTCCAGGGCGCCTTCGCTATCGCCGCCATCTTCTCGAATGACCCCGAACTGGTGATCGGCGCCCGCAAGGGCTCGCCCCTGGTGCTCGGCTATGGCGAGGACGAGATGTATCTCGGCTCGGATGCCATCGCGCTGGCCCCGCTGACGCGGGACGTCACCTATCTGGAAGAAGGTGACTGGGTTGTCCTGCGCAAGAATGCCTTCGATATCCGGAATGTGCGCGGTGACCGGGTCAACCGTCCGCGCGTCACGTCGGCCGTCAATGACGCACTGATCGAGCGCGGCGAGTATGATCATTTCATGCTCAAGGAAATCCACGAACAGTCCGAATCGCTCGCGCGGTCCATCCTGCCTTACATCAATCAGCCTACCCAGACCGTCAGCGTGCCCGAAGCGGCGCAGGCGCTCTTTGCCGACGCAGACCGCGCTGTCGCCATTGCCTGCGGCACGGCGTTTTATGCTGCCTTCACAGCGAAATACTGGTTCGAGCAGATCGCCCGCCTCGCCTTTGAGCCCGATATTGCTTCCGAATTCCGCTATCGCCGCCCGGTCCTGCCGGTGAAGGGGCTGTCGATCTTTGTCAGCCAGTCGGGCGAGACGGCAGATACGCTCGCCGCGCTGCGCTATTGCCGTGAAAACCGCACGCCGGCGATCGCCGTGGTGAACGTGCCGGAAAGCTCGATTGCCCGCGAAGCTGCCTCGATTGTGCCGACCCATGCCGGCCCTGAAATCGGGGTTGCCTCGACCAAGGCGTTCACGGCGCAATTGTCCGTACTCGCCATTCTGGCGCTGTCGGCTGCCAAAGCGCGCGGCCATCTCCTGCCCGGCGACGAGGCGACCTATGTTCGCAGCCTGCTTGCTCTGCCGCGCAAGGTGACCGAGGCGTTGGAATGCGCGCCGCATGTTAAAGACATCGCCAGGCACATTGCTGGCAAGCGTGACATCCTTTTTCTGGGGCGGGGCCGGTATTATCCCCTGGCGCTGGAAGGCGCGCTGAAGCTGAAGGAAGTGTCTTATATTCACGCCGAAGGCTACGCAGCCGGGGAGCTGAAGCACGGCCCCATCGCCCTGATCGAGAAGGGCCTGCCGGTCATCGTGGTGGCGCCCAAGGACGAGCTGTTCGAGAAGACGATTTCCAACGTCGAGGAAGTGCGCGCGCGCGGCGCCGAGATCATCCTGATTTCCGACGCTGCCGGTATCAAGGCGGCGGGCAAACGGGCAGACCATGTCATCCAGCTGCCCGATGGGGACGAGATCTCCCTGCCGATCCTCTCGGCCGTGCCGTTGCAGCTGCTTGCCTATTATGTCGCGCTGACGCGCGGCACCGATGTCGACCAGCCGCGCAACCTCGCCAAATCGGTGACGGTCGAATAGATCCGGTTCGGGTTGTCAGAGGGCGCAGTAATGTGCAGCCTGCCAGACGTATCAGACCATGAGGCGGGCATATGATTTCCATCGGCGATATTGAACAGCGGATACTGGAGACCCTCTCGGAGAAGGGGCCGCAGCTGGGCAAGGAACTCGCATTTGCGATGCCCGATGTGCCGGTGCTGGCGCTCTGGCAGGCCTGTTTCCGCAGCCAGTCTTTCCTGATCTCGCATTTTGCGAGCTATTATCTGCGCTATGACATTACTCGCGAGGATCAGGTGCGCCTCAGCCCCTCGATCCTGCGGGACTTTCTCTCCTTCACGCTGTTTGGTCTGCCGGGGCAGCGCGAGCAGATGATCGAGCGGCAGGGCTCTCTGTCAAATACCCACAGAGAGATCAGCCGGGAAAAGATCGCGCTCGCCCAGAGTGCCATGAAGGCGGTGTTTCTGAAGCTCACCCGGGAAACGCGCAGCCAGCTTTGCGCGTTCATTGCCGGTGACCTGGCCTATTTTCTGGCACACAATGAGCCACGCGAGCATGCCGCCTCGGGTGAGATGGTGCGCGGGTCGGATGTCGATATCGTGATCATCCTGTCCGACGCGCTACCCGATGAAGTGAAAGAAACGATCGACGGCGAAATGATCCGTCTGAAGTCGATCTATCTGCGCCATCCCGACCATCGCCAGGAAATCGACTTCATCACCAAGCGCCAGTCGGTGATGGAGCGCCAGTTCGGCTACGCCAATATCCATGACAAGATCGCCAGCAAGATTGCCTACGAGTCGATGTTTCTGGGCGGATCGCTGACGCTTTATATGGAAGTGCGCGATGCCATGACGCGGCTGGCCGTGGACAAGCTGATCGAGGAGGATTTCGCTCACGCGCTGAAAGATCGCAAGAATGCCATGCGCACCCTGTTGCATGTGGACGCTGCCACGATTGATGACGAAACCCGGTCGCTCTTCTATTTTTCGCAGGAGCGCGTGGAGTTTTCCTGACCCTCTGACAGTCTGAGGATCTCACTGAAAGCCAGGACAATATGATAGAGCGTGGACGCGGGGATAGCGTCCGCGGTCACCGATCCGTGTTCTGAAAAGGCGTCGATCCACATCCCCTCGGGAGCCTGCGGACCCAGATGGAATTTGAAAAGCGTGTCGCAGGTGGCGGCCACCTTGCGCCAGGGATCTGTTCCGGTGACCTCATAAAGGCCAAGCCATCCCTTGATCCGCTCGGTGTTGGGCCAGGTCCGCGACCCCGGATCCATCAGAGCGCCGCCGGTTGTCACTGCGTTGACTGTGCGTCCGCTATGCCGGCAGACACCCAGACGCTCGGCGGACGCCACCAGGCTGCGGATCAGGTCGGAATGGTCGGTTCCCGACTGTTTCTGGTGCTGCGCGAGGATCCAGGCCCATTCAAAATGATGGCCCGGCTCAAAGCGGTAGTCGCCGGACGCCTCGCGGATGGGGAGGAGATCTGGGGTGAAAAACTCAGGCAGGCAGGCATGTCTGGCGTTGTAAAACTTATCCGTAAACAGAGTGACGAGGTCTCCGGAAAGCGCCGAAAGCGCCGCGCTGGGCGCAGCGGAATTGAGCTTCAGCACGGCCTCGAGAAGGTGGGCATGGGCGTTCTGCTGCCGGGGGAGCGCTTCGGGAAGAACATGATGAAATCCCAGCCCCGAGGGATGCCGGAACCGGGTCTCGATCAGGTCGAGAGTTTGCCGGGCATAGTCGAGCGCCGCAGCATTGCCGCTGGCTTGAAAATACCAGGCAAGGCCGAAGAGGCAGAAGCTGAAATCATAGAGGTCGGCGCTGAGGTCCAGCGGCTGACCCGCTGAACAGAGTGTTTTGCACCACCCTGCCTTCAGGCCCAGCCAGACCCGCGTCGTGAGAAATTCAAACATCCTGTCAGCAGCAGCCAGACTGCCGGGAACGCCCATCAGGTGCGCGTGGCTGAAAACATAGAGCTGCCGGCCGGTCACACGCGTGCGCATTTCGGTGATGCGGGGCGCGGGTGTGTTTTCCAGGCTGAATGTCTCGATCGGTCCGCCGTGATCTGCACTGATCCCTTGGGCTATCCACAGGGGCAGGGCCTGATCCAGCATCCAGCCCCGGACCTTTTCAAGCATCGCCGGGGCAATCGCCTCGGTGGCTGTGGGGAGGGGGTCGATCATGATCAGGAACTCTCAACGCGGGCGGCGCGCGGCGGACAATTTGGTGTTATAAATCAAAGCGCACTGCGTCATCGCGACCGAATCTCTTGCCGTTCATCAGCTTGGCTTGGTAACCTGTATACCCGCCGCGTATCAACTTTAAGATTGCGCAAGGCGCAGTTGCTATTTGAACTCCGGACACACGTTGAAACCAAGTGTGACTGGAAAGCCGGCGCGGGCCGCGCCAAACACCGCGCAAGCCCTGATGCAGGCACCCAAGCAGGAAACCAGAGACCTATGCAATTCATCGACCTTCAGGCCCAGCGCCGCCGCATCGAAAGCCAGATCAACACCGCTGTGCAGGGGGTGATCGAGAGCGGCCGGTATATTCTCGGGCCGGAAGTCGCCGAGCTTGAGAAACAGCTGGCGGCCTGGTGCGGGGCAAAGCATGCCGTCTCCTGCGCCAACGGGACGGACGCGCT
>JBKBRT010000053.1:0-15133 GCA_046291585.1 Hyphomonas sp. | reverse complement strand
CGCGCGGCGCCGTTGTCGATTGCCAGGGCAGCGCGCTGAACGCCTGCGGGCAAATCCTCTACAAGGCCGCTCACCAGCAGGCCGGCGGCCGCATTGAACAGGACGATATCGCGAAAAGGCCTCTCGCGACCATCGAGAAGGTCTCGGATGGCCGCGACGTTTTCCTCAGGCGCCCCTCCTTCAATTGCAGAAATAGGGTGGACCGGCAGACCAGCATCCGATGGCGTCAATTGGAAGTGACGGATGCTGTCTGGCGTCACTTCGCAGACCTGCGTTGGGCCGGAGATGGATATCTCGTCAATTCCGGCAAGTCCGTGAACAACCCAGGCGCGCCGGGTGCCGAGTGCTTTTAGTGCTTCGGCCATTGGGGTGACCCACTGCTTGTCATATACGCCGAGGACGGAATACTCCGCGCCCGCGGGATTGGAAAGTGGACCAAGCAGGTTGAAAATCGTCCGGATACCAAGTTTTTGACGGATCGGAGCCACATGGCGCATTGCGGAATGATAGTTCCGGGCAAAGAGGAAGCCCACACCGGCTGTATCCAGGCAGGCACGGAAGGCGGTGTCAGTAAGTTCCAGCTGAAGACCCAGAGCTTCCAGCACATCGGCGGAGCCCGTTTTGGGCGGCACGGAGCGATTTCCGTGCTTGGCGACACGTCCGCCGGAGGCTGCGATGACGATAGCGCTCGCGGTGGACGTATTAAGCGACTTCCAGGGCAGTCCGCCTGTGCCACAGGTGTCGAGCAATGGCCCTTCCACCGATATACGCCGTGCGTGGCGGCGCATGATGCGGGCGCCTGCCGTCAGTTCATGAGCGGTTTCGCCGCGTACGGTCAGCCCCGCCAGAAAAGCTCCGACTTCTTCGGGCGCAGCTTCTCCGGAGAGCAGAGTATCAAACGCACCTTCCAGAATGGTTTCGTCCAGCGGAAGACCGCGGGCGATTGCCTGAATGGCCGCATTGAGCTTGGTCTCGCTCATGGTTTCACGTTCTTCAGGAAGTTCTTGAGCAGGGCATGGCCATGCTCGGTCAGGATGCTCTCGGGGTGAAACTGCACGCCATATATCGGCCGGGTCTTGTGGTGGACGGCCATGATCTCTCCGTCATCTGTGTAAGCGTCGGCGGCAAGGCACGGGGGCAGGACGTCTGCCTGGATCGCCAGTGAATGGTAGCGAACCACCTTGTAGCGTTCAGGCAGCCCTTCAAACAGGCCGGATTGGTTGGTGGATATCTCCGAAATCTTGCCATGCCGAATTTCGCGCGCGCGGATAACGTCGCCTCCGAACGCCTGGCCGATCGCCTGATGGCCAAGGCACACCCCCAGTATTGGGAGATCCTCGGGGGCGGCGCGGATCAGATCCAGACAGATGCCGGCCTCATTTGGTGTGCAGGGACCTGGGGAGAGCAGAACTGCGTCCGGTTTCAGGGCGAGCGCTTCTTCCACTGTCAGCTGATCATTGCGAACGACATGCGTCGGCGCACCCAGCTCCTCAAGGTAGTGCACGAGGTTCCAGGTAAAGCTGTCATAATTGTCGATGACGAGGATCATTGGTCGTGCTCATAGGCAGCGGCGAGTTCGGCTGCGCGTTTCAGGGCGCCGGATTTGTGCACTGTCTCATCATACTCATACTGAGCATCTGAATCGAGCACGACACCGCCCCCTGCCTGTATATGCACCATTCCGTCCTTCAGAACCGCTGTGCGAAGGGCGATGCAGGTATCCAGATCGCCATTCCAGCCGAAATATCCAACTGCGCCGCCATAAATGCCGCGTCGATGAGTTTCCATTTCGTCGATGATCTGCATAGCACGGATCTTGGGCGCGCCGGAAACGGTGCCAGCCGGAAAGCCCGCAAACAAAGCGTCAACGGCATCAAGACCCGGTCGAAGGTTGCCCTCCACATGACTGACGATGTGCATGACATGGCTATAGCGTTCGACGATGAACTGCTCCGTGACCTCCACGGATCCATATGCGGCAACGCGGCCCACATCATTGCGCCCAAGGTCGAGCAGCATGAGGTGCTCTGCACGCTCTTTCGGGTCATTCATCAGGTCTTCTGCACGCAGAGCGTCTTCAGCCGGGTTGCCACTGCGTGGCCGTGTCCCGGCGATCGGGCGTATGGCCACCCGTCCTTCGCGCAGGCGCACCAGTATTTCCGGGCTTGAGCCGACAAGGCGCACATTGCCAAGATTGATATGGAACATGAACGCTGACGGGTTCAGTCGCCTGAGCGCGCGGTAAAGGCTGATGGATTTCTGTTTGAAGGGCGCGGAGAAACGCTGGCTTGGCACGACCTGGAAGATGTCGCCTGCCTTGATGTATTCCCGACACTCATCCACGATCTCAAAGTAACGTTCCTTTGAGGTATTGGAAACCAGCGCCACCGGCTGAGCGCTTCCGTTTTTCGGAGGCAGGGAAGGCAGGCTTTCCAGCTGCGCTTCGACTTCATCAAGAATCGAATTGATTGCCGCGTCGTCTTCGCCGGCCACGCGCCCGATCAGCAAAAGCTCCTGATAGATGTGATCGAAGATCACCATCACGCGCGGGATGACCAGCAATGCCTCAGGCACATCCAGCTGATCGGGTTTGGTAATCGATACCGGCTCAACGTGCTGGATCATGTCATAGCCGACATAGCCAAATGCGCCGGAGGCCATGGGTGGCAAGGCTTCTGAGGTTTCGGCGCGGGCGGCTTCGGCAAACTGGCGAAGGGCGTCAACTGGCGCAGCGGCAAGCCTCTCGGCATCGTCAAAGTCTGCGGAGCGGCTTGTCTCAGCTACGCCGTCTTTAATTCGGAACCAGACCTCTGGCTTGAGACCGATGAAAGAGTAGCGTCCGAGGCGCTCGCCGCCTGCGATAGATTCAAACAGGAAACTACCCGGATCGTCGGATCCGAGTTTCATCATGGCGCCAACCGGCGTTTCGATATCGCCGATGCGCCGCCTTACGATCAGACGCGCCGTCATTGGGCCGCCGTTATCGTTCGCTTGTAAGAGGCAATTGCCGCGGCATTCTCTCTGACTTTGACTGCCCGCCGAATTTCATCGTCCACGGCGGCTTCAAGATCGGCCGTGAGCGAATTAGTGACGTCCGACGCTGCTGCCGTCCCCATGCTTGCCAGCATTTCCGGCGTTGGCGGAGACACGCTCAAAACCTTGAGAATAGCAAAGACGGACCCATCGCCCGTAGGAAGGCTGATGACGCTACCAGCGGGATTGTTGAACGTCGCCTGCATCAGGGGGCCGGGGACACCCATTGCTTGAGCATTGGAGCGCGACACGGGCTCCGGCAGCCGATCTACTTCTGCGCTAGACTGCGCCGCAGCCGCGTCAAGCGTCACGGCGCCTGAGCGGATGCTGGACGTCAGGGTGTCTACAGCAGTCTGGGCAGCAGTCGTCGCGCGCTCGGCCACAATCATGGCCACCACCCGGTCTTTGATCACTTCCAGATCTGGCGTTGCGGCGGCGACGACCCGGCGCGGCGCTACAAGTACAACAGAACTCGCCACATCAAAGCGGCTCCCGATCTCATTTTCCGGCAGCCGGAAAGCCTGCGTCAAAGCCTCTGGGATATCGGCGAGGATCGTGAACTGCTCACCTTGTTCGGTACGTCCGTTCTGATCAATCGGTGAAATGCTGATGATCGGCACACCTATGTCTTCGGCCACCTGCGAGAGATCATTTCCTGCCGCCAGCGCTTCATCAAGCGTCTCCAAGGCAGACGAAAACAGTAGCTGAGCGCGCTCTCGCGCCAAGCCCAGTCGGATTTCCTCTGCGACGTCTTCGAGTGGCATGACCGCGCCAGGCTGAACGGAGATAAGACGTGATACCATCCACTGTCCGCCAACTTCCCGCGGTCCGTACATGGCGCCACTCTGCCGGCCGGGGCCGAACATGGCATCGCGCAGGCCTTCGTCAGAGACGTCTTCGGCTCTTGCGGTTCGCATCCGGATTGAGTTTGCGCCCGTGACGCTGTTTGGATCAGCGCCGCCTGCGAGCAGGCCAAAGGCCGTGCGCGCCGCATCACGTGTGGGGAACAGGAGCTCAGCAAAGGTACGCTGATCAGGAGCAGCGAAGCGCTCCGACTTAGTCGCTTCATAAACCGTTGCGATTTCCTGGTCGGCGACATCCACCTTGCCGGTGAAGTCATCGGTGGACATTCTCAGGATATCGAGTGCCCGGCGCTCCGGCTGCTTCAGTCGCTCAAGATGTTCGTCATAGTAGGCTTGAATTTCAGCCTCGGTGGGCGCGCTGCGGGCCGTTGTGGTGGCATTTGACGCATCATAGAAAAACCAGGCAACTTCGCGCGTTTCGCCCAGATAATTTGCTTGAATGTTGGCGATGACCCGCGGACCGAAAACCGCCGATTGGCCAGCCTGGCTGAGGGCCCGAATAAGAATATCGTCCTGCAATTGGCGCTCGAACTGCGCAGGGGTCATCCCGAGCTGCGAGATACGGTCGCGGAACATGGCAGGATCTAGCTCGCCCGTCAGCGGGTTCTGGAAAGCAGGGATGCTGTTCATTTCCGCCACGACAGCTTCGGGCGAAGGGGAAATTCCGATGCTTTCGCCATATCCAAGGCGCGTGATACGCGCTTTTTCGACCTCTACAATCTGGTCGATAAGGCCTTGTTCCAGGGCTTCGGATTTGCTGATCGGGCGCTCAGCTGATGCGTTTATATTGCGCAGAACCGTTTCCACGCGGAAATCAAGATCAGCTGGTGCAAGCCCCCGAGATCCTGCGCTGACCACATTCGCGCCAAGTCCGCTCCGCATCTGATTGAAGATGGCGTCAACGCCCCAGAACGCCATGCCGACGATGACGATCATCAAAACCAGTTTCCCCATGGGGGAACGGGTCATCTTCTTCATAAGTGCGAGCATACGGCGCTTCTCTTATTTCTGGGGTTTGCCGGGTGGCTCACAGCTTGCTAGGCGACCGGTTTATGACTTGCAAGAGAGGGAAGGCCGCATGCCACGCACGCTGATCGCCGGAAACTGGAAAATGAATGGCCTGATGGCGAATCTCGCCGAGATCGAACGGGTCGCCGGGGGCGTTTCCGAGTCAAATGACGGCGCAGAGATCCTGCTTTGTCTCCCGGCAACCCTGATTAATCCAGGATTTGCCAAATCCGAGGGCTCAGGCCTTAAAATCGGGGGAGAAACCTGTCACTCCAAGGAGAAAGGCGCGCATACCGGCGATATTTCCGCAGAAATGCTCAAAGATGCTGGCGCCGACTATGTCATTGTGGGGCACTCGGAGCGCAGGGCAGACCATGGCGAAACAGATGAAACCGTCTCTTCGCAGGCATCTGCTGCCCTTCGCGCTGGAATTGCGCCCATCATCTGCGTCGGCGAAACTTTGAGCCAGCGGGACGCCGGGCAGGTGCTCGACGTTATTTCGGCACAGATGATCAATTCGATTCCCGAACATGCAGATGCCGACGCGATTGTCATTGCTTACGAACCCGTTTGGGCGATCGGGACGGGCCGCGTTGCCTCTTCTGACCAAATTGCAGAGGTTCACGCGCTTATCCGAGGCTTGCTTGTCAAACGGTTTGGGGACGCTGGCCACAACACCCGTATCCTTTACGGCGGTAGCATGAACCCCGGAAATGCTGCTGAAATCCTGGGGGTTGCTGATGTAAATGGGGGCCTGGTTGGCGGCGCGAGCTTGAAGGCCGATGACTTCCTCGCCATTTACCGGCTGGCGGCGCAGTAGTTTGTGTGGAACCGCTGACTTGGCGAACGGCGTGATCGGGGTTATGCGGGCGCCTTAAATTCAGGAAAGCTGGTCGGGCCCATGCAGAACGTAATTCTCGTCATCCATATTCTCGCCTGTCTGGCGATGATTGGCCTCGTGCTTGTCCAGAAATCTGAAGGCGGTGGCCTCGGAATCGGGGGTGGCGCCGGAAATTCATTGATGTCAGGCCGCGGCGCTGCAGGCGCTCTGGTGCGAACGACAATGATTTTTGGCGCTATTTTCTTCGCGACCAGTCTCATTCTGACGTCGATTGCCAATCGGCAGGCCGACAATCGGAGTGGCATTGAGCGCCTCCTGGACGAAACATCCCCCCAGACAGCGCCCCAGCAGGGCCCGGTGGATTTGTTCGATCCGACAGCGCCTCTGCTGCAAGATACATCCCCGGCATCTCCGGATGTTGGCATTGCTCCGGCGCCAGAACCAGCTGCGCCTGAGACCGTCGAGGACGCTCCGGTGGCTACGGATTCCGTGCCCGAATCGGCTAATCCCCAGTAATTTTCTGCTAATCACTGGTGGAGGTCGCGCGTAAGGCGCGAATCATTTCATGAGTATAACCCCATGATCCGCTACATTTTCATCACTGGCGGCGTGGTGTCTTCGCTCGGAAAAGGCATAGCCTCCGCCTCGCTTGGCGCCCTGCTGCAATCGCGCGGCTATCGCGTACGGCTGCGAAAGCTCGACCCTTATCTCAACGTCGATCCCGGCACGATGAGCCCCCGCCAGCATGGCGAGGTGTACGTCACCGATGATGGCGCAGAGACCGATCTTGATCTGGGGCACTATGAGCGCTTTACGGGCGTCTCCGCGCGCCAGTCAGACAACATCACGACCGGTCGGATCTATCAGCGGATCATCGAGAAGGAACGCCGCGGCGATTATCTCGGCGCAACGATCCAAGTCATTCCGCACGTCACCAATGATATCAAGGAGTTCGTGCTCTCTGATCCCGGCGAAGGCGTTGATTTCGTGCTCTGCGAGATTGGCGGAACGGTGGGCGATATTGAGGGGCTCCCATTTTTCGAGGCGATTCGGCAGCTCGGTCAGGAACTCGGTCCCCAGCGTGCCTGCTTCATTCATTTGACGCTTCTGCCCTACATTCCTGCGGCGGGCGAAATGAAGACGAAGCCCACACAGCACTCGGTAAAGGAACTTCGCTCGATCGGCATTCAGCCGCAGATACTGCTTTGCCGCTGCGATCGTCCAATTCCTGTCAACGAGAAGGGCAAGATTGCCAGCTTCTGCAATGTCCGCCTCACCAGCGTCATCGAAGCGCGGGACGTTGGCCACATTTATGATGTGCCAATGGCTTATCACGCGGAAGGTCTCGACTCAGAAGTGCTCTCCCATTTCGGCATTGCGGATGCGCCTCTGCCGGATCTGTCTTCCTGGGAACAGATTGCCCGCACCATCAAGAATCCCGATGGCGAGGTGACGATTGCCCTGGTCGGCAAATACACGGACGTCCCCGACGCATACAAATCAGTGTCCGAGGCACTCGGTCATGGCGGCCTTGCCAACAAGGTCAAAGTCGACATCCGCTTTGTGGATTCCGAGAAATTCGACAATCCGGACGCAGCGCTCGACGATCTCGACGGCGTGCACGGCATCCTTCTGCCCGGCGGATTTGGGGAACGCGGCGCTCACGGCAAGATGCGGGTTGCGCGGTATGCGCGGGAGCGGAACATGCCGTGCTTCGGGATCTGCTACGGCATGCAGTTGGCAGTCGTGGAAGCAGCCCGCACCCTGGCAGGGATCAAGGATGCCTCTACCAGCGAGTTCGGCCCCACCAAGGAACCCGTCGTTGGGCTCATGGAGGAATGGACCAAGGGCAATGAAAAGGTCACACGCGACGCAACCACCGATCTGGGCGGGACTATGCGGCTTGGCGCCTACCCGGCGCGCCTGAAGGAAGGCAGCCTCGTTGCGCAGGTATATGGCAGTCTCGAAATCTCCGAGCGCCATCGCCACCGCTACGAAGTCAATGCAGGCTATATTCCGCGTCTCGAAAAATCGGGAATGATCTTCTCTGGTATGTCGCCTGATGGCCGTCTTCCTGAAATCGTCGAGCTGGAAGGACACCCCTGGTTTATCGGGGTTCAGTTCCACCCTGAGCTCAAATCAAGACCGTTTGAGCCCCATCCGTTGTTCGCCAGCTTTATCGCTGCCGCCGTCAAGCAATCCCGGCTCGTCTAAAAAGCCTCGGGGCTGGGGCCTTCACGCCGGCCGCGTTACCTGGAAATGGCCGACATTGATCCGGCCGTCGCTGAAACCTGCCTCGCAATAGCTGAGATAGAAGTTCCAAAGCCGGCGGAACGGCTCGTCAAATCCCAACGGCCTGATGTCTTCCCAATTGCCATTGAACGCGCGCGACCATTCGCGACAGGTGCGGGCATAATCCTGACCGAAAAAATGCACGCCATCATGGCGTAGGCCCGCCTTTGCAAATTGCTCCTTCAACCCTTCCTCGCTGATCAGCATTCCGCCCGGAAAGATATGTTGCTGGATAAAGTCCACACGCTGACGATACCGGTCAAAAAGCGCATCATCTATCGTAATGATTTGCAGCGCGGCACGACCACCTGATCTGAGGGACGAATAAACTTTCGCAAAATAACTCGGCCAGTAGGCTTCCCCCACCGCCTCAAACATTTCAATGGAGGCCAGACCATCATAGGAGCCTGCATGATCGCGATAATCCTCAAGCCGGATATCCACGCGTTCACTCAGGCCTTCCCGTTGCATTCTTGCGGCCGCGTAATCTCTCTGAGATGGCGAAATCGTCAGACAGGTGACTTTCGAGCCCCGGTTTTTGGCGGCGTATTCCGCAAATCCACCCCAGCCGCATCCAATCTCAAGAATTTCACTTGAGGGCCCCGCCTGAATACGCTCGCAGATTTCCCGGTATTTGTTGAGTTGCGCTTGCTCAAGCGTCTGATTGGGAC
Source organism: Hyphomonas sp. (assembly GCA_046291585.1). Taxonomy (GTDB): domain Bacteria; phylum Pseudomonadota; class Alphaproteobacteria; order Caulobacterales; family Hyphomonadaceae; genus Hyphomonas. The sequence continues at coordinate 6,425 of JBKBRT010000053.1, read as the reverse complement.
TCTCAAACATGGCGGAAGAATAAGTCATGCTCGGGTCGAGCCACTGCTCGTAGAATTCGTTGCCAAGATCATAGTGCGCCATGATGTTTTTCTTGGCGCCTTCACGAGAGTTGCGCCGCGCAAACATGTGTCGCACCATGTTCATTGAACGGACTATCCATCCGCCTCGCGCGAGTTGTCCGGCAGACTCAAAATTCACTGAGAAAAACCGCAGAACCGCTGTGAGGTCCGGCGTCGACCACAGGCCATCTATATAGGCATCTGCAAAGCCGACATCGCCGCCGGCCATGGCTTTTCTGATGAACCCGAAATCGTGGACTTCAATAACGGCGGTCGGGCCTTCTTCTGCATTCTTGAACACGACCTCTCGGCCATCGGGTAGCAGAAACGTCAATTGCCCGTGCTCTGTTCGCAGCAATAAGAGCCCTGCAATACGAAATGATGCCGGAACCCCGCTCAGTGTCCTGATCGTGGTTGACGATGCGACAATGACATTGCTCATACTGGTTCTCCATTGCGGACCGACACTTTGTTGGGAATTCCCTTTGCCACTGTTGCTGGTTTGGCGGGGGCCGCAGGTTTCCGGCGATATTTTGCGCCCTTCAGCCAAATTTTCAACGCTTGCCAGTGAATTCCCAGCACAACACCGACCGATGACATCGGCTGGGTAATTGCTTGACGGAGAAAGAAAAATGACGTGGCGGGCACCTGATCCGCAACCATGTTTGCCATATGCGTTCGTGCGCCAGCTTCCCAATTTTCGACAGTGACAAGGAGTTTCTTGTCCGGAACGCGGGCGGTGAAGCGATACTGGCCAGAAACATCCATGAAAGGGGACACATGAAACGATTTTTCCGCTTCATGCTGAGCACGCTGTGTAGTGACGGCGGCCACATAGCAATGCTGCTCGCCAAACGTATTGTTCACTTCATAGATCATGCCGCGAAGATCGCCATTCCGTCCGTATCCATACCAAAGAGAAAGTGGCGCGAATTTGAAGAACATGTGCCGCGGGAAAGTGACCAGCCTGATCTGCCCGTCTACTTCGTCGATGCCCGCCGCACGGAACATATCTTCGGCCCACACCCTCAGGGGCGCGTCTTTCCTCTTTGCCCCATGGTCTTCAGACCTGAATGAGAAAAGTGAAGGGCGGCTAATACCGAAGAAAATTGAATTTCCGTCAGCTTCCCTGGTCCGGTCGATATCAATATCAATCAAAAATATTCGATAAGAAAATCGCCGTTCGAATGGGGCAAAGCGTTGATGAACCGTCTTGCCGGACCAGAGCTGGAGGGCAGGGATCATCAGAGAGATGCCTCTGCCGAAACGGAAGCGACATTAGGGTTCCTCCTGGGTGACAGGATATCAACCCCTTTGGCCTCCCAGGAAACTTTTCCGCCCAGAGACAGGGCTGCAGACAGACCCGATTTCAGACCATCCTCGTGAAAACCTCGGCCCATCCATGCGCCGGCAAACCACAAATTGTCCTGCCCCTGGACGCGTCTCAGGCCGCGGACAGCTGCTTCGGCGGCCGTGTCGAATTGGGGGTGATCCAGCGTGTAATGAAGGAAGGTCAGTTCTTCTTTCGGCGGTGTGGAGGGGTTCAGGGTGATAAACAAGGGGCGCGACGGATCAATTCCCTGAAGCCGGTTCATCCAGTAGGTGAGGCAGATATCATCGCCGTCCTGCTTCAGGACGTTCCAGCTTGCCCACGCATTCTTGCGCTTCGGCATGAGGGAAGGGTCCCGGTGGAGCCAGATGCTGTTGGGCCGGTAGTGGATGGATCGTAGCAGGAAGGCCTGATCTTCGTATCTGTCCTGAACAAGTTGAAGAGCCTGGTTGGAGTGCGCCGCGAAGATAACATCATCAAAGAGTTCGGTATGGCCGCCGTCGAGCGCGACAGAGACCTTGCTCCCGAATGGGCCCACCTTGTCGACTTTTGCGCCGGTTTTGACCCTGGAACCTAATCCGTCCACTGCCCTTTTTACATAGCTTCGGCTCCCGCCGGTGACGGTCCGCCATTTCGGGCGTTCTTTGTGCATGAGCCTATGATTGTCGAAAAACTGGAAAAAGCTCTGTGCAGGATAGTTCAGTATTTCGCGCTCAGGTGTCGACCAGATTGCCGCGCCCATAGGAAGGATATAATTTCTGCGGAAAGTTTCGTCAAAGGTGTGGCGATCAAGCCATGCGCCCAGAGACGTCTCCGTTACCAGGCCGGCGGCGAGCTCGGCACGCGCAGTATTATTGAATTTGAGGATCGTTTGCCAAAAACGATGAAAGTCCGGGTTCAGAAGATTGCGCTTCTGAGCAAACAGGCCGGGGAGGGTGGATGCCCATTCCCAACCTGCAGGATCAGAAACCGCGAAGCTCATATCGGATGGCTGGGTTTCAACGCCGAGTTCGTCAAAGAAGGCGATAAGATTGGGATAGTTCAACGCGTTATAGACGATAAACCCGAGATCTACCGTAGTCTGTTGGCCCTCATAATTGAACTCGTGCGTGCAGGCGTGACCGCCGGCCCTCGCGTCCTGTTCAAACACAGTGACGTCCGCGGTGTCCTTGAGGGCCCAGGCTGCGCCCAGCCCAGAGATGCCTGCGCCAATGATCGCAATCTTCTTCATTCCGCAGTCTGCTCCTCTTTCATTGCGCTGTAAGCATCTAGCGCGCGTTGGCGGCCAACTGGATGGTCGATGATTGCATGCGGATAAGTTGTTCCAAGTTTAACACCAGCCCGGCTGAGTGTCTGCGCATCTGCCTCGAAAGGCGCGTGCAGATATTTGTCCGGAAGCCGCGCAAGTTCGGGGCACCATTGACGCACATACTCGCCATTCGAGTCAAACTTCTGCCCCTGCGAGATCGGGTTGAAAACGCGAAAATAAGGCGCGGCATCTGCGCCACTTCCCGCCGTCCACTGCCAGCTTGCCGGATTGGCCGCAGGATCAGCATCCACAAGCGTATCCCAAAACCACTGCTCTCCGCGCTGCCAGGGAAGAAGAAGGTGCTTGGTCAGAAAGGATGCAACGATCATCCGCACACGATTGTGCATCCAGCCGGTCTGCCAAAGCTCGCGCATTCCGGCGTCAACAATCGGATATCCTGTTTCCCCGCGACACCAGGCAGCGAATTCAGCTTCGCCGTCGCGCCAGGCCATGCGATTGAAATTGCCGTTGTAGTTCTCAGTCGCAAGCGCTGGATTGTAATAGAGCAGCATGTAGGAAAACTCCCGCCACGCGATCTCAGATAGGAAGACGCGGGCCGAATCCTCATCCGCCTGCTGTGCTTCGAGGCGGGCCTTCACCGCCCGCCATATCTGTGCCGGTCCTATTTCGCCAAACCGCAGGTGGGGCGATAGCCTCGACGTGCCCGTCCCAACGCCGGGAAGATTGCGGGTGCTCGCGTAATCGCTGACCGGCCCGTCAAGGAACGCGTCTAGGCGCGCCATCGCGCCAGCTTCGCCAGGCTGCCAGGCTTTCGCGAGACCGCCTGACCAATCTGGCTTAGTGGGATGAAGGGCCCAATCGGTGAGGCTTTCAGACGCTGCCGGGTGAGCCGAAATCCGGGTGGGAGCCGACAGAAATTCCGGGGGCTTATAATTTGCCTGAAGCGCGCGCCAGAAGGGGGTAAAAACCTTGTACCACCCGCCGCTGCCCGTTTTCAGCTCCCAAGGCTCCATGAGAAGGCGGCCGTTGAAGCTCTGGCAATCCAAACCCTGTTCTTTGAGTGCTTTTTTGATCGCAGCATCTGTATCGCGCTCTGGCACTCCGTACCGGCGGTTCCAGAACACAGCTTCTGCGCCTGTCTCTTCGACGAGCGCCAGTATCTGGTTTTCTGCGCTGCCCGTGCGAAGAACCAACTTGCCACCGATGGCCTCAAGTGAGGTGGACAGCGCCTGAAGGCTTTTATCCAGCCACCATTCGCTGGCGCCCCCCAACGGGCGCGGAGCTTCGGCGCCGGTTTCACGGATAAACACGCATATCAGCGGACGGCCTGTGCGCACCGCAGCATCCAGCGCGGGGTTGTCTGTCAGGCGAAGATCTTCTCGAAACCATAAAATCGCAGGCGCGGAAGAAGAAGACATGAACAGACCAACTCGAAAAAACGCTTTGTAACTCTGATCTTACGCCTTGAATCGGCGATTGGATCACCTCTGCAGTGACAGTCGCTTTCACTCAATGATGTCAGCCGTTATAGCCAAGGCAACAAGGCATTTCATTTCCGCTGGAGGCCCAGATCAGCATGTCATCCAGACTCTCGGAGGTTCTTGATCGCGCAGCCGGCAAACGGGTTCTCTGTATCGGGGACGTCATGCTTGATCGGTTCATCTATGGCGCGGTGGACCGGATATCGCCAGAAGCGCCGGTTCCGGTCCTTCGCTATGCCCGGGAGGCATCGATGCCAGGAGGCGCTGCGAATGTGGCGCGCAACCTGGCTTCCCTTGGAATGGAGCCGGTTCTGATCGGCGCGTGTGGCGACGATGACGCTGGCCGGGAGCTGCTGACCCGTTTTGACCCCGATCTGTCCATTTCTGTCCGGCTTGTGACCCTAATTGGCCGCCCTACGACCCTGAAGTGCCGGTTTGTTGCCGGTGGTCACCAGCTTTTGCGCGTCGATACCGAAAACGCCGCGCACATCAGCGAGGATACTGAAAGCGAGCTGATCGACCTCATCTCCCGAGAAGCCCCGGGATCCGCAGCAATTCTAATCTCAGACTACGCAAAAGGGCTCCTGACAGACCGTTTGCTCCAAGCGATCATGAAGCTGGCGAAGGATATCCAAATCCCCGTGATCGCCGACCCCAAGGGCAGGGACTTTGCCCGTTATGGCGCCGTCGATATTCTCAAGCCAAACGCCTCTGAACTCGCCATAGCGGCGGACATGACCGTCAGTTCTGACGACGAAGCAGCTGCCGCCCTGCAGCGCGCCCTGGATACGTTGCCGGCCAAAGCGATCGTCGTCACCAGAGCCGCGCGGGGGATTTCCTTCATCGACCGGAGCGGAGATGTCCATCACGAAGCGGGCAGGGCGCGTGAAGTGTTCGACGTGTCTGGCGCGGGCGATACCAGCCTGGCGGCGCTCGCTGCGGCCCTCGCTGGCGGCGGCGACCTTAAAGACGCTGTCAGCTTGGCGATCGCGGCCTCCGGTATCGCCGTGGGAAAGGCAGGCACGGCAACCGTATCGGCAGAAGAAGTCAAAGCGGCGCTCTCAGGTGATGGATCGGTTGGCCGCGCGGGAGTTCTGCCGATCGACGCGATGATTGGGCAGGTCTCGCGCTGGCGTGCCGCCGGACTGAAGATCGGCTTCACCAATGGCTGCTTTGATATCCTGCATCCGGGCCATATCCGGGTAATCGAGAAGGCCCGGGAACAGTGTGACCGGCTGATCGTGGGGGTGAATTCAGACAATTCCGTGAAACGCCTGAAAGGACCTCAACGTCCCATCAATGACCAGCAGGCGCGCGCGCAAGTCTTGGCGGCGCTCACTGCGGTGGACGGGGTCACGATCTTTGAAACCGATACTCCGCTGGACATCATCACCGCATTAAAGCCTGATATCCTGGTCAAAGGCGGGGACTATTCGAGAGACACAATTGTTGGGGCGGGCATCGTGGAATCGCTTGGCGGCAAGATTGTTATTGTGCCGCTCGTCCCGGGCCACTCAACAACGGCTGCAATCGCGCGCAGCAATGGCGGCGCGTAGGCCGGGCCGTCAGTATCAGTTAGTTGCCTGTTTCTTCAGTTCGTAAGTGCCGCTTCCCGTCATCGTGAACCAGTCCGAGATATCAGGATGGCTCAGGGGAATATCAGAGTCGTCAGGCACGAGATTCTGCTCTGATACATAGGCAATATAATGGGTACGGTCGTTTTCAGCGAACAAATGATAAAAGGGCTGATCCTTGCTGGGGCGTACTTCTTCGGGGATTGAATCATACCATTCGTCAGTATTCGCGAACTGCGGATCAACGTCGAAAATGACGCCCCGGAATGGAAACAACCTGTGCCGGACAACTTGACCGATCTGGAACCGTGCCTCGTGCCTGGATATCGCGTTATAGAAGTAGCGCGTATCGACAGCATCGGTGAGCAAAAGAGGTTCCACCTCCGCCGGGCGCCCCCGTTTACGGAAGATTTCTTTCAACCATGCGGTACGGCCGCGTCTACTGGTCATTTTCAGCTCCTGTGGTAGACATTGCCTCAAGTTTTCCATTCGGGCCACACCATGGCTGACAAAAAAGACCGGGGAGAGCCGCCCAAACGTGTGCAGGCTCGCCCCAAAACCAGTCGCCCACTCTATGCAGCGGTCGATCTGGGCACCAATAATTGCCGCCTTCTGGTGGCAGAGCCGCGGGGGCAGACCTTCCGCGTGGTCGATTCGCATTCCCAGATCGCCAGATTGGGGGAGGGGCTCCACGATACTGGCCGCCTCTC
>JBKBRT010000052.1:0-15187 GCA_046291585.1 Hyphomonas sp. | reverse complement strand
AGAAGGTGGATTTCGAGCTGTGGTCGCTGGCGGTGTCGGCGATCAATGGCTGCGGGATGTGCCTGGACGCGCACGAAGCCGAGCTGCGCAAGCATGGCGTGACCAGCGAGCAGATCCAGGCTGCGATCCGGATCGGGGCGGTGGTGAACGCGGCGGCGCGGGTCCTGGCGGCCGAAGCAGCGCTGGCGGCTGAGCCGGCCTGATCGGATTTCCGGAAGACCAGATCAATGGGAGCCCCTGGGCCGGTATGGGCCCGGGGGCTTTCCTTTTGCGGCACTCGCAGCAATCCCGAGCGTCGGCCATGTATTCTTGGTTAGGAAGTGTAAAACTTCTCCCTTCATGCAGCTCTGACGGGCAGGCGATGCGGCATCGCCACACTGTGGGGTAAGGCCCGGTTTCCGCTGGGGTTTTGGCGGCGATCCCATGTCATCCCATCCGGCCGTTATATTGGGTTCCGCGCCTGATCGTGATTTGTTCCCGAATTGGTCCAATGTGGAAATTTCGATTCACCAGCGCTGCCCATTGAGGCCCATGCGTGCCCATGATAGTCCAAATTTACACATGGTTTACCCATGGCGGGGTTTAGGCAAACAAGATTGGGCTAGGCGGGTGTTCGTTTCCACCTATGAGGGCGCTATTGATGCAAAAGGACGGGTTTCGATACCCGCGCCTTTTCGCGCCGCATTGGGCGGATCGAGCCGTATCTTCGTCTGGCAGGCGCCCGACGGCTCGGGATCTCTGGAAGGTGGCGGCGAGGAGCTGATGGAGCTTTATCGTGAGACCCTGGCTGAGCTGCCGCTGCAATCCCCGATCCGGGAAGCGATCGTGACCTGCATCATTGCGGCCTCCGCTGAGCTGAAGATTGACGATACCGGACGGGTGAAGTTGCCCGAAGACCTCTGCGAGGCAGGTGAACTCAGTGGCAAGATCAAATTCTCCGGCCAGATGGACAGTTTCCGGATCTGGAATCCCGAACGGTTCGCTCTGCATCAGATGCGGATGCGCTCCATCGTCACCGCGCCCGAAACGCTCGATGCGTTTGCGGCGGCTTACAACAAGGTGCGCCAGCGCCGGGCGGCCGCTGGCCGTGGTGGGGAGGGCAGCTGATGTCATTGCGCGCCGCGCCTCGTAACGCTGCCGCGCCGGGCCACCTGCCCGTCATGCTCGCCGAAGTGCTGAGCGCGCTCGCGCCCGCCGATGGCGACGTGATTGTCGACGGCACATTCGGGGGCGGTGGCTACACGACCGCCATCCTCAAAGCCGCAGATTGCCGCGTTCTGGGCATTGACCGTGATCTTGACGCGATCGTCCGGGCCGAGAAGATGGCAGAAGCCAATCCCCGTCTCGTGCCGCTGCTCGGCTGTTTCGGCGATCTCGATACGCTGGCCGAGCAGGCCGGTCATGCCGGCGTCGACGGGGTCGTGCTCGATATCGGCGTCTCCAGTTTCCAGATCGATCAGGCTGATCGCGGGTTTTCCTTCATGAAAGATGGCCCGCTCGATATGCGCATGGGCGGGAGTGGTCCGTCGGCGGCCGATGTCGTCAACAGGATGAGCGAAAAAGGCCTGGCGGATGTGATCTTCCGGCTTGGCGAAGAGAAAAATTCCCGGCGGATTGCCCGCGTTCTGGTGCAGCGTCGGGCAGAGGCGCCTTTCGAGACGACGGCCGACCTGGCGGCGGTGGTCGAAGAGGCTGTCGGCGGGCGGCGCGGGGCGCGCTCTCATCCGGCGACGCTGACTTTCCAGGCGATCCGCATGTATGTGAATGACGAGCTCGGCGAGCTGGCCCGCGGGCTGCGCGCGGCCGAGCGTATCCTCAAGCCCGGCGGGCGGCTCGTGGTGGTCACCTTCCATTCGCTGGAGGACCGGCTGGTCAAGCAGTGGCTGCGCGAACGGGCCGGCGCGATGCCGGGCGGATCGCGGCATATGCCGTTGATGTCCAAAGGACCCGCGCCCGCCTTTGAATTGCGGGAAAACAAGGCAGTGCAGCCTTCTGAAAAGGAAGTGGAAACCAATCCGCGCGCACGATCTGCAAAGTTGCGGGCGGCGATCCGCACGAACGCGGACGCGGCCCTGGATGAGGCGAGCGACGGTATGAACCTGCCGCCGCTCGCGGAGCTGGAGAAGTCGCGATGAGCCGCAAGGTATTTTTCTTTGGTCTTCTGGTCGCCGGGTTGCTGATTTTCAGCCTCTACCGGGCAAAATATGGCGCGAAGGATACCGCCGCCGAACTGATGGCGGTGGAAGCCCAGATCGAGGAAGCCCAGCGCGAAAAGGCGCTTCTGGAGACCGAGCTGGCACATATGAGCCGGCGCGACTGGATCGAGGAATATGCCCGCAAGGAGCTGGGCATGTCCCCGCCCAAGCCCGGCCAGATGACAAGCGAAAGCGACCTGGATGACGTGGTCGGTCCGCCGGTGACGACCCTTCAGGCCCTTTCGGTGGTCGAAGAGGGGCGCGGGCCATCCCCTCAGGAGACCGAGACAGGTGTGGAGACGCCCAGATGAGCGAAGCCTCCCGGGATCGCACACGGCTCGTCGGGCTGGCCATCGGCCTGCTCTTCGTGCTGATGGCGGGCCGGGGCGGGTTCCTGGCGCTTTCAGAAGCGCCCTCACATGCTGCGTCCTTTCCGTTGGCGGCGTCTCTCGAAACTCGCGCCGACATTGTCGACCGGCATGGCGAGCTTCTGGCAACTTCTGTCGTTTCCTGGTCCCTCTGGGCCAATCCGAGCCTGATCTGGGACGGCGCGGACGCTGCCCGGCAGCTGGCGGGCGTGCTGACCGACATCAACGAGACCGACCTTGCCGCGCGGCTGTCGGATCCCGACCGCAAATTTGTCTGGGTGAAGCGGGGGCTGACCCCTCGCCAGCGCGAGCATGTCGTCGCCCTCGGCCTTGAGGGGCTCGATTTCCGCGAGGAGGCCCGCCGGGCCTATCCGCGCGGCGTGCTTGCCGGGCAGGTGCTGGGCTACACCAATGTCGACGGCAAGGGCATCGCGGGCATTGAGCTTTCCTATGACGACGCGCTGCAGGCAGGGGGGCAGCCCGTGCGCCTGACGCTGGACATCGGCGCGCAGGCGGCGCTGGAGGCTGAGCTCGCCACTGCTGCGATGGATTATGACATGAAGGGCGGGGCCGCGATCCTGATGGATACCCGCACCGGGGAAATCCGCGGCATGGCAAGCTGGCCGCCCTTTGACCCCAACCGCGCCAGTGATACGCGGGCAGACGATCCTTCCCGCACCAACCGCGCGGTGAGCGCGGTGTATGAGCTGGGCTCGATCTTCAAACCACTTACAATTGCTGCGGCTCTGGAGGCGGGGGCCATCCGCCCGGAAGACCGGTTCCAGGTTGGCCAGCCATTGATGGTGCGCAACTTCAAGATCAGCGACACTCATTGGTTTGCGCGCGAGGCGACGGCCTCGAAAATCCTCGCCGAAAGTTCCAATATCGGCACCGTGCAGGTGAACCTGGCGCTGGGGCCGGAGCGGCAGATGAAGCTGCTGGAGACGGCCGGCCTGACGCGCCGCGCGCCCGTCAGCCTGCCGGGGTCGGCAGCGCCTCTGATGCCGCAGCGCCTGGATGAGGTAACGGCCGCGACGGTGTCTTATGGCCACGGTATCTCGGTGACGCCGCTGGCCTTCCTGCTGGCCTTTTCCGCTTTCGGGAATGATGGGCTGATGGCGCCGCCGGTGCTGGTCGAGGATGAGGACGTTGCCCGGCCTGCGCCGGTGCGCCTGTTCTCCGAAGGCACCACCCGGCTTGTGACCGAGATGATGCGCGAGACGGTGCTCAACGGCACCGCGCGGCGCGCCGATGTCGCCGGATACCGCGTTGCCGGCAAGACCGGCACGGCCGAAAAGCCGATCCCCGGCGGCTATGCCAAGGACCGGAACGTTTCCAGCTTTGCTGCTGTGTTTCCTGCAGACAGCCCCCAATATGCCCTGATCGTGACGCTGGATGAGCCCAAGGCCATCGAGGATGGAAGAATGACCGCCGCCGTGAATGCCGCGCCTGTTGCCGGGCGCATCATCGAACGTGTGGCGCCGCTTCTCGAGATCGATCCGAGATTTGAAGATCTCCGGCCCGCCACATCGCCGCCCCCGGCCCTCTCCCAGAACAGGAGTGAACTTTGAAACTTTCGGACCTCTTTCCGCTTGCCGAGAATGGCGAGACCGAGATCCTCGGAATGACTTCGGACAGCCGCAAGGTTCAGCCCGGCTGGCTGTTTGCCGCGCTGAAAGGCAGCGTGCAGGATGGCGGCAAGTTTGTGCCTCAGGCCATCGCCCAGGGCGCCGCCGCGATCCTGTCGGATGGCAGCATTGGCGAAGTGTCTGCGCCTCATGTGATTGCCGATGAGCCGCGCCGCGCGCTGGCGCTGGCGGCCAAGCGCTTTTACGGCGTGCAGCCCGAATTCGTGGTCGCCGTGACCGGTACGAATGGCAAATCTTCTACCGTCGATTTTGCCCGCCAGATCTGGAGCCGGGCCGGGATCAAGGCCGCCTCGATGGGCACGCTGGGCGCTATCGGCCCGGGCGGCAAGGTCGATATCGGCCACACAACGCCGGATCCGGTTACCGTCAGTGAAACGATGAAAGCCCTCGCCGGGCAGGGCGTGACCCATTGCGCAATGGAAGCTTCCAGCCACGGCCTCGAGCAGCACCGGCTCGACGGGGTAGACCTGTCAGCCGTTGCCTTCCTCAATCTGACCCAGGACCATCTCGACTATCACGCGACGATGGACGCCTATCTGGACGCCAAGCTGCGCCTCTTCCGCGACCTGGCGCCGAAAGGCATCCCGGCCATCGTGAACGCAGACAGCTCCCACCGCGAAGGGGTGGAAGAAGCGGCGCGCGGGGCAGGCCTTCAGGTGGTTTCCTTTGGCTGGCGCGGCGAAGATCTCTGGATCGACGAGCTGATGCCCAAGGCGACCGGCCAGACGCTGTTCCTCTACTGGAAAGATGTCGAGCAGAAGCCGATCGAACTGCCGCTGATCGGCGAGTTCCAGACGCTCAACGCCCTGGCGGCGGCCGCGCTCTGCCTCTCGCTGGGTATGGAGTTTCCCGCCGTGGCCGACGGGCTGGCGACTCTGAAGCCTGTGAAGGGCCGTCTTGAATTCGTCGGCAAGACTGAAACCGGCGCCGGCGTGTTCGTGGATTATGCCCATACGCCCGACGGGCTGGACGTTCTGTTGCGCGCGGTCCGTCCGCATACGGCCGGGCGGCTCAAGGTGATCTTCGGCTGTGGCGGCGACCGGGACGCCAAGAAGCGCCCGATCATGGGCGAGATCGCCAGCCGTCAGGCCGATGATGTGATCGTCACCGATGACAACCCTCGCTCGGAAGATCCCGCCAGGATCCGCGCGTCTGTGCTCGGCGGCGCCAAAGGCGCGCGTGAGATCGGGGACCGCGCCGAAGCGATCCATACGGTCATCCGTGAGCTGAAAAAGGGCGACACGCTGGTGATTGCCGGCAAGGGACACGAGACCGGCCAGATCATCGGCGCGCAGGTGTTGCCCTTCTCCGACCAGGATGAGGCGCTGGCCGCCCTGAAAGGCCTCGCGAGATGACTCGCCCGCTCTGGACCTCCAGTGATATTGAGCTTGCCACCGGCGGCCGCGCCAGCGGCCCCTTCGATGTGACAGGCTCGATTTCGATCGACACGCGCTCGCTTCAGCCCGGCGACCTGTTCGTGGCGCTGAAAGACCAGCGCGACGGGCATGATTTCGTCGAGGCCGCTTTCAAGGCGGGCGCGGCGGGCGCGCTGGTCGCGCGGCCGATGCCGGGCGGCGCGGTGGTCCAGGTCGAGGATGTGCTTGAAGCGCTGACGCAGATGGGCATTGCCGCCCGTATCCGCTGCGGCGCGCATCGCACGGCGGTGACGGGCTCTGCGGGCAAGACGTCGGTCAAGGAGATGCTGGCGCAGATATATCGCGCCTTTGGCCCGGCCCACTGGAACGTCAAGAGTTTCAACAATCACTGGGGCGTGCCGCTGACGCTCGCCCGGATGCCCGAAGACACCCGGCGCGCCGTGTTCGAGATCGGCATGAACACGCCCGGGGAAATCGCGCCGCGCAGCCAGATGGTGCGCCCACATGCCGGCATCGTGACCTGCATTGCGGCGGCTCACCTTCAAGGGCTCGGCTCCGTTGAGGGCATTGCCGAAGAGAAGGCGAACATATTTGCAGGCCTGGAGGCGGGCGGCACAATCATTCTGCCAGCGGATGATGTTTTCCTAGATTATCTCTCCGAGCGTGCACGGAGTTTCTGCCCGACCGGAAATATTGAGACTTTCGGCACTTCGCCTGACGCAACTGCGCGGATTGTTGCCTGTGAAACCGATGGGCGCATCAGCCGGGTGGACGTGGAAATCGTCGGCCGCCGGGTCAGCGTCACGCTCAATGCCGTGGGCGCGCACTGGGCGCAGAATGTGGCGGCGTCGCTGCTGGCGGCAAGTCAGGCCGGGCTGTCATTGGAGGACAGCGCAGAGGCGCTCTCGGGCTATGCGCCCCCGCCCGGCCGCGGCACTTCCGAAACGCTTGTTTTGCCGGAAATCGGCGAAATCACGCTGATTGATGACGCTTACAATGCCAATCCTGCCAGCATGCGCGCAGCCCTCAAGGGCCTCGCCCAGCGCGCCGGGTCGCGCCGCCTCGCCGCCCTGGGCGACATGCGCGAAATCGGCGACTCTTCGGCGGCAGAACATCGCGGCCTGGCCAGCGCTGTCGTAGAGTCAGGCGTTGAGGGCGTGTTCCTCGCTGGTGCTGAAATGCAACACCTTTCGGAGGCACTTCCGCGCGATCTGCAGCAGATATCTGCTCAGACGGCTGATGAGTTGTGGAATCAGCTGCAAAAAGCACTGCGGGCTGGGGATGTTCTCTTGATCAAAGGGTCGAATGCGTCCGGGATGGGTCGACTAGCGGACCGGCTGCGCCAATGGAGCGTGCCGGCCGAAATGGGCAAGATGGATGGCGGTCCAGAAGGGGCTGCGAGGGTAGGCTGATGCTATATGAACTGCTGGCCGCAGACAGCGGCCTATTCAATCTTCTGAACTACATCACCTTCCGCACCGGCGCGGCAGTCGTCACGGCATTTCTGGTGACGGTTCTGTTCGGCGACATGCTGATCAACTTCCTGCGCGCCCGCCAGGGCAAGGGTCAGCCCATCCGCGACCTGTCGCTGGAAATGCAGATGTCCAAACGGGGCACGCCCACGATGGGCGGTTTCCTGATCTGGCTCGGCCTGATTGTCGGCGTGGCGCTGTGGGGCAATCTGCAGAACCCCTATGTCTGGGTTACCCTGTTCGTCACTTTCTCTTACGCGGTTCTCGGTTTCCTGGATGATTATGCCAAGGTCACCAAACAATCGACCGATGGCGTCTCGGCCGGAGTGCGCCTGATTGCCGGCTTCGGCATTGCCGCGCTGGCCTGCGCTATCATCATGGGCCTGCACGGCGCGCACACACCGGCCGGACATGCCGATTGGGGCCCGTTCAATCCGTTGGCCGAATGGATTGCCGGCTTTGCGCCGCAGACCTCTGTCGAGCCGGCCGATCCCGATTTTTCCGGCGGTGTCGCCGTGCCCTTCGTCAACAACTACTTCCTGCCTCTGGGCGGCTTCTTCATCCTCTTCGGGATGATCGTCATCGTCGGCGCGGCCAATGCGGTGAACTTCACCGATGGCCTGGATGGCCTTGCCATTGTGCCGATGACCTTTGCCGCCGCTGCCTATGCGATGATTGCCTATCTGACCGGTAACTTCGTCTTTGCCTCCTATCTGGGCATCCAATTCGCGCCGGGGGCGGGGGAGCTTGCTGTGTTGCTCGGCGCGGTGATCGGCTCGGGCATGGGCTTTCTCTGGTACAATGCCTACCCTGCCAAGGTTTTCATGGGTGACACCGGCTCGCTGGGCCTCGGCGGTATGCTGGGCGTTGTGGCAGTGGCGACCAAGCATGAGTTTGCGCTGGTGGTGATCGGCGGCCTTTTCGTGATCGAGGCGGTCTCGGTGCTGACCCAGATCGGCTGGTTCAAGATCACCAAGCGCCTGACCGGTGAAGGCCAGCGTATCTTCCTGATGGCGCCGCTGCATCACCATTTCCAGAAGAAGAACTGGCCCGAAACGCGGGTTGTCGTGCGCTTCTGGATTCTCTCCGTCCTCTTCGCCCTGATGGGCCTTGCCACGCTGAAGCTGAGGTGAGCGCCGCGCGATGATCCCCATTACCGAATACGCTGGAAAAGACGTTGCGGTGTACGGCCTTGGTCGCACCGGTCTCAGCGCGGCCAAAGCCCTCAAGGCTGGCGGCGCGCGCGTCCATGCGTGGGATGATAATGAGGAAACCCGCGCCAAGGCTGAAGCGGCCGGCATTGCCCTCTCCGACATCAACAAGCGCGACTGGCAGACCTTCGCCGCGCTCGTCCTGTCGCCGGGTATTCCGTACAAATTCCCTCAGCCCCACCGCCTTGTGCGCATGGCGGAGATGACTGGCGTTCCGGTGATCGGAGACATGGAGCTGTTTGCGCGCGCGGTGCAGGCGCTGCCTGAACGTGCCCGGCCGAAGATCGTGGCGATCACGGGCACGAACGGCAAATCAACCACCACCGCGCTGATCGGTCATATCCTGAAACAGGCGGGCCGCGATGCCCGCGTCGGCGGCAATATCGGCACCGGCGTGCTCGACCTTGCCGCCCTGCATTCCAACGCGGTCTATGTGCTGGAACTTTCGTCCTACCAGCTCGACCTGGTAAAGAGCCTGCGCTGCGATGTGGCGGTTTTCATGAACCTCTCGCCCGACCATCTGGACCGGCATGGCGGCATGGATGGCTATCAGGCCGCGAAGATGCGCATCTTCCAGAACCAGACGGAAAAGGATGTCGCCGTCATCGGTTTTGACGACATCTACACCCAGTCGATTGCGATCGGCCTTTCAGCCCGGGGTCCGCAGCGGGTGGTGCAGATTTCTTCCACCTATACCCTCGGCAAGGGGATCAGCGCGGTCGATGGCCGACTGTATGACAACCAGTCAGGCAAGGCAGAACTCGTCGGCAAGCTGGATGAGTGCCCGGCGCTGATCGGCCGCCACAATTACCAGAACGCCGCCGCGGCCTATGCGGCTTGCCGCGCGCTCGGTCTTGATCCGGCGACCATCATGGCGGGATTGCGCTCCTTCCCCGGCCTCGCGCACCGGATGGAAACGGTCGGCGAAGTCGACGGCATCCGCTTCATCAACGATTCCAAGGCCACCAATGCCCAGGCCGCCGAACAGGCGCTGCGCTCGTTCAAGAATATCTACTGGATTGCCGGCGGTGTTCCGAAGGCGGAGGGCATTGCCCCGCTTGCCCCGTACTTTCCCAACATCACCAAGGCCTACCTGATCGGCCAGGCGGAAGACGTGTTTGCGGCAACGCTGAACGGGAAGGTGCCCGCCCAGGTCTGCGGCGCGCTCGACCGGGCGGTGGAAGCAGCTTACCGGGACGCCAAGGCGGCCGGGGATCCGGGCGCAGTGATCCTGCTCTCGCCTGCCTGCGCCAGCTTTGACCAGTTCAAGGACTTCGAGCACCGGGGCGACGTGTTCCGCACGCTCGTGCATGCCATCGCGCCCGCGGGACTTAAGGTGACCGCGTGAGCTACACGGCCAACGCACCGCTTTTGCCGCGTTCGGATACATCCTGGTTTACCGAATGGCGCCGCACACTGGACTGGGGCCTGGTGGCGGGCGCTGTCCTGTTGCTGTTCATCGGTCTTCTCATGTCGCTCGCGGCCGGCCCCTCCGCCTCGGCGCGGATCGGCTACAGCGACGCCTATCATTTCGTCTACCGCCAGGCCGCCCTTGCCGCCATCGGCTTCACGATAATGATGGTAATGAGCTTCATGGACCGCAAATGGGCCAGGCGCGCGGCCACGATGATCTTTTTCGTCAGCCTGGGGATGATGGTGATCGTGCTCGGCATCGGGCACGAGGCCAAAGGCGCGCAGCGCTGGTTGCGCTTTGCAGGCTTTTCGATCCAGCCCAGCGAGATGGTCAAACCCGCGCTGATCCTCCTGTGCGGCTGGCTGCTCGCGCAGCGCGAGCTTTACCCCAAGGGCCCTTGGGCGCTGATCGCGTTCCTGTTCTATGCCGTCACGCTTGGCCTGTTGCTGCTGCAGCCAGATGTCGGACAGTCCGCGCTGCTCACCTTTGCGTTCATCATCACCTTTTTCGTCAGCGGGCTTCCCAAGCGCTGGGTGGCGTTCTTTGGTCTGGGTGGGGGGGCGCTGGCGCTCCTGCTCTACTCCCTTCTGCCCTATGTGAAGCGGCGCGTGGATCTGATTTTCAATCCGGAGGATCTTGATCGCTACCAGCTCGACAAGGCGGCCGAGGCAATCAGCCGGGGCGGGCTTTTCGGGGTCGGTCCGGGGGAGGGCCTGGTAAAGGCACGCCTTCCGGACGCGCATACCGATTTCATTTTCGCCGTCATGGCCGAAGAGTTCGGGCTTGTTGCCATTGTTGTCCTGATGGCGATTTTCGCCATGATGGCGATCCGCGGCTATCGCGCGGCCGCCCGGATTGAGGATGGCTATGCCCGCACCGCAGCGGCCGGCCTCATCACCCTGTTCAGCCTGCAGGCCGCCGTGAATATCGGCGTCAACCTGGCTGTCCTGCCGCCAACAGGCATGACACTGCCTTTTGTGTCTTATGGAGGCTCCTCCATGGTGGGTATGGGATTGACGCTCGGTCTTGCGCTTGCTCTCGTCCGGGGAGAAGGCACAAGGAGCCGGGGCCAGTATGGCTGATACCCAGACGTCAAAACTCGTTATCATCGCGGCCGGGGGCACCGGCGGTCACATGTTTCCGGCGCGGGCCTTTGCCGACGAAATGCGGGCGCGCGGCTGGAACACCGCGTTGATCTCGGACTCGCGGGGGCTGCGCTATGCGTCGGACTTTCCCGCCGGCTGGAAAGAAGAGATCGAGGCGGCAAGCCCCAACTTCCGCAAACCCTGGACCGTTCCGGGCGCCGCCCTCAAGATCAATGCGGGCATCGCGCGGGCAAGGCGCCTGATGAAACAGCACCGGCCAGCGCTGGTGGCCGGCTTTGGGGGCTATCCTGCCTTTCCCGCATTGGCAGCGGCGCGGCGTCTCGGCGTGCCGATCATCATCCATGAACAGAACGCGGTTCTCGGCCGGGTGAACCGGCAGTTTGCCAAACATGCCCAGCTGGTGGCCAGCGGCTTCGATCGGCTTGACCGGTTGCCCCGCGGCTCTGCCCATATGGCGATTGGAAACCCGGTCCGCGCGCCGATCATCGCCGCTGGCAAAATGCCTTTTCCGCCTACGGATGGCCCGCTCAACATCTTCATCACCGGCGGCAGTCAGGGGTCACGGATCATTGGTGAGATCGTCCCGCTGGCGATTGCCAACCATGTTGCCCCGCCGCTGCGCGTTCGCCTGAAAGTCGTTCAGCAGGTGCGCGAAGAACAGGTCGAAAGCGTCTCCAAACTTTACCGCGACGCAGGGATCGAGTGCGAACTCGCCGCCTTCTTCAAGGATATGCCCGAGCGTCTGGCAGCTGCCCATCTGGTGATTGCGCGTTCGGGCGCTGGCACGGTCAGCGAGCTGGCGACCGTCGGGCGGCCTTCCATCCTCATTCCGCTGGCGATTGCGATGGACGACCATCAGGCGGCAAACGCCGAGGCGCTGACAGCGATCGGCGCGGCCGACATGATCCTGGAAGCCAATGCAACACCCAAGCTGCTGGGAGAGCTGATCTCGGCGCGTCTCTCGGATGGCGCAGACCTGATCACCCGGGCCGGCGCGGCAAAATCCGCCGCCCGCCCCGATGCCGCCCAGAAACTGGCCGAAATGGCAGAGAGAATTGCAGAACTATGAGCCGCAAATCTGCTTATCTTGCTCTGATGTTTGGCCTGGTGCTCGCGATTTTTGAAATCGCGCGCAACTGGGGCAACTGGCAGCCCTGGCCTTTCTGGGCGGTCAATTTCATTGCCGCCGGCGCGCTGGTCTGGGGCGGTGTGCGCACGCTCAATCAGGGATCGTCCCGCCTCTTGTCTGCCGCCTGGGGCGTCACGGTCGGGGTGTTCTGGATGACCTATTTTTCGAATGTGCAGATCCTGATGAACGGCATCGAAGTGCCAGACGGCGAAGGCCCGCTGACCCTCGTCATCGGTGTGATGCTGCTGGTTGCGATTGCCGGCCTCTTCATGTCACTGACCCGGCGGACGATTTAGGAGTTCAAGGTTTCCCATGACGACCCCCACACCCTTTCCCGTAGGCCCTGCCCATATTGTCGGTATCGGTGGTATCGGCATGTCGGGTATCGCCGATGTCATGCTGACCATGGGCTATGAGGTCCAGGGCTCGGACGTCTCCGACAGCGCCAATGTTGAGCGGTTGCGGGCACGCGGCGTCAAGGTGTTCATCGGGCATACAGCCGAGAATGTGGCCGGCGCGGGCACCGTCATCATTTCCACCGCCATCCGGCGCGACAATCCTGAAGTTCTGGCGGCGCGCGCGGCGGGCATTCCCGTGGTGCGCCGGGCCAACATGCTGGCCGAGATCACACGCCTCAAATACACGGTGTGCGTTGCCGGCACGCATGGCAAGACGACCACCACCTCTCTGGTTGCTTGCCTGCTGGATGGCGCGGGCATCGACCCCACCGTCATCAATGGCGGTATCATCCACGCTTATGGTTCCAACTATAAAGCGGGAGAGAGCGACTGGATGGTCGTGGAGAGCGACGAGAGCGACGGGACGTTCGCAAAGCTCCATCCGACCTGCGCCATCGTCACCAATATCGACCCCGAGCACATGGACCATTACGGCACCATGGATAAGCTGCGCGAGGCGTTTGACACATTTGTCGAGAACCTGCCCTTCTACGGGTTTGCCGTTCTGTGCACAGATCATCCGGAAGTGCAGGCGCTCGCCGCTCGGGTTACCGATCGCCGCCGCATTACCTACGGTTTCAACCTTCAGGCCGATGTCCGGGCCGTCAATCTGCGGACGGATCTCGGCGGCGCCCATTTCGATGTCGAGATCCGTCGCGGGGCAGGCGAACCGCCCCGCCGTATCGACGGGCTGACCCTGCCGATGGCCGGCGAACACAATGTGCAGAACTCTCTGGCGGCCATTACCGTGGCGCTGGAACTCGGCGCAAGTGACGAACAGATCCGCGCCTCACTGGCAAATTTTGGCGGCGTGAAGCGACGCTTCTCGTCGGTCGGAGACTGGCTGCCGGTGGCCGGGGCAGAGCCGGTAAAAATCATAGATGATTATGGCCACCACCCGGTAGAGATCGCCGCCGTGCTGAAAGCTGCCCGCGCGATGCAGGCGGACCGTACACTGATTGCCGTTTGCCAGCCCCACCGCTATTCGCGCCTGAATGACCTGTTTGAAGAGTTTTCCCGCTGTTTCGATCAGGCGGATCATGTGCTGGTCGCGCCGGTCTATGAGGCCGGCGAGGCGCCCATTCCCGGGATCACGCATGAGACACTCGTCCGCTCGGTCCAGCGTCATGGTCATCGCAGCGCGCGCGCGCTCACATCGCTGGGCGAGCTTCCCGAAGTTGTCAAAACGCTGGCGGGGCCCGGCGCCATGGTTGTGTGCCTCGGGGCAGGGGACATCACCCGCTATGCCGGGGAACTCGCAGACAAGCTCAAGGGCTGACGCCGGGTCACAGATAAAACCCGCTTCCGCTTTGCAGATTAGTGTCTAGTCTTCGCTCAAAGACGCGCGGAGCACACGCGCCGGGAGGATGCGAATGGCTCAAGCGATCGTGGATGTCGCGGGCGAAGGCCCGGTTCACAAACATCTCGGAGAAGGTGGGGCGCTCGGCAAGACGGGCTTCTCCTGGGCCTGGTTTGAGGCGGCGCGTAATCCCTACTACATCCTGATCGTCATCTATGTGTTCGCGCCATATTTTGCGCGCGACATTGTCGGGGCTGACATTCTCGCCAGTGGTCAGCTGGAGGGTCTTTCCCCCGAAGAAGCCCGCCGCGTCGCCGGCGCCGAAGGCCAGGCGATGGTGGCCAACCTCTCCAAGACCGCCGGCTACATCGCCGCCCTCACCGCGCCGTTCCTTGGCGCGGCGTTTGACCGGGGCCTGCGCCGCAAGCCGCTGATCTTTTTCTGCCTGTCGCTGATCTCGCTGATTGGCATTTCGCTCTGGTGGGCGATCCCCGGCCCCGCCGGCCTGTCGACCGGGGCGGTCATGTCGCTGCTGATCATCGCTTATGTCTGCTACAGCTATAGCGAAGTGGCGCATAATTCGATGTTGCCGGACGCAGCGCGGCTGGACGCGTTGCCGGCCGTCTCTGGCCTCGGTCTGGCGCTCGGCAACGGCATGGCGACGCTGATGTTTGTCGCCATCGTCTTCATGTTTGCCCTGCCCCTGGCGCTGGCCTGGCCCTTTGCCCAGCCGCTGTTCGGGATCGATGCGGCCCAATACGAACAGTTCCGGATTGCCGGGCCCATCTGCGGGGTCTGGATGCTGGCAGCCATGGTGCCCTTCTTTCTCTATGCGAAGGATACAGGCGTTCGCGGCACGCCGCCGCTGCGCGCGATCAGCGAAGGCGCCCGGGGCGTCATCCGCACCATCCGCCAGGCAGCCCAGCACCGGGAAGCCTTCAAATACCTCATTGCGCGGACGATCTATGCCGATGGCATGTTCGCCCTGCTCACCATCGGCGCGGTCTATGTCAGCCTGTTCCTGGGCTGGGGGCTGATCGAGTTGACGATTTATGCCATCTGGGCGTCCGCCTGGGGCGTGGCAGGGGGTATCTTCGGTGGCTGGCTGGATCAGCGGCTCGGGCCCAAGAATGCCCTGATGGTGGAGATTGCCGCGATCGTGCTGATCCTGTTCTTCGGCCTGTCGATCACGCGCGACTCGGCCTTCTTCGGCCTCCTGCCGAATGTCAAAGTGTGGGATACGCCGTTCTTTTCCGGCACCTCAGACCTGCTTTATCTGCTCCAGGGCGCATTGATCGCGATCTTCGCCACGGCCAATATTTCTTCCAGCCGGTCGATGCTGATCCATGTCGCGCCCGCGCATATGCGGGGGGAGTTCTTCGGCTTGTTTGCGATTGCCGGGACGGTGACGGTCTGGCTTGGCCCACTGCTGATCGAGCAGTTCACCCGCTGGTCGGGCGATCAGCGGATCGGCATGTCGGCCATCGCGTTCCTGTTCTTTGTGGGTCT
>JBKBRT010000051.1:0-15241 GCA_046291585.1 Hyphomonas sp. | reverse complement strand
TCCTCGAAAAGGCCCGGCAAAGTCGGCGAGAGGAAATTCAGGAAAACGAGATTTGCGCCCAGATAGCTGGCCACACCGGCAACGTCCCAGGTCAGCAGAAGGCTGATCAGGGCAGGAATGAGGATCACCGCCGCATAGGCCGGATACAGCCGGCGGATGCGTTTGCCGGCATAGTCCGACAGGTCTGAGGCCCGGTCGAGCGACCCGGCGACCAGAAGGCCCGACACGATGAAAAATCCCTGGATGGACACATCCGCCAGCTCGGCCAGCGCAAGCTCGACCTGACTGAAAGGGGTGGCCGCGCCCAGCGCCACGCCATGATACACGAACACACCAGCAGCCAGCATCAGGCGAATGAAATCAAACCGGTTCGCCAATTGCGGCATCATCTGAAAACTCTGAACATGTTACGCGGCCATCGAAGGCAGACCGCCGCAAATGTCCAGCCTTGCCGCTGACAGAGCCTGCGGAAATTTCGTGCAACCTGCCGGCCCGCGCATGACAGAAGCCCGCTCCGGGAAGGAAGCGGGCTTCGTCATGACCTGAAGGGTCATGGATGACCTGAGCGAAAAGACGGGGGGCTCGAAGCTCAGGTCAGGGGTGACTTACCAGCTGGTGTCGCCGGTCTTGTCTTTCTTCTTGTCGCGATATTCTTCTTTCGCTTCATTCCAGTCGGCTTCGGTGATCTGGCCACTCACACCGGCCATTTTCTCAAACTTTTCGGCAGCTTCTGCCTCAGTTTGCTTACCGTCAGCTGTTTTGTGGGCGACGAACTCGGTGGCGGTGATCACGCCGTCGGAATTGGCATCGACTTCGGCGAAGGTTGCTTTCTCACCGGCCTGGGCGCCCATGGCACCAACAAACGCAGCAGCGGAAATCAGGGTAACGCGGATCATGTGTTTCACTCCTTTACACATGACGCCGGGACTTTACCGGCGCCTTGCATAAAGGACGCATCTGCGGCGCAAACGATGCGTTAAAGTTGGGACAGGCTGAAGGCGAAAATGTGGCAGCCTTAGCGGCGCTGTAGTTCAATCAGCAGAATGGCCGAGTTCCCACATCTGGCTCATCCATGCATGAAAGCGCTCAGGGGGCACATTGCCCGCATTGCCTAGGATCGTATGGCGTACCGGCTTGAAGCCTGAAATACCAGAATGCCCCGTTCAAGCGCTTTCAGGCTGCCGGCATCCATCATGATCCGGTAAACGGTCCCCGGCATTCCCATCGTGATGATCACCCGCGCGGATTTTCCCGCCATCATCCGGCGCGGCCAGTTGCCCTTCTTCTCCGGTTCGGCAACGAGAAATCCGCCTCTTGCGGCTTGCTCGAAGAAGGCGCGCAGCTTGGCCGGCACGCCCCCGAGCCAGAGCGGAAACACGATGACCACATGATCGGCGCGGGCGATCTTCTCTCGCTCGCTCAGCACCGGCTCAGCGGGCGGGGTCAGAAAGTCATCATTCTTTTCAAGAAAGGGTAATTTCAGCTCACGGATATTGATCCGGCTGACCTCATCCCCGGACGCTCGGGCGCCGTCGGCATAGGAATTGGCCAGCGCGCTGCACAGTCGCTTGGGGTCGGGATCAGGATGCCCGTCAACGATGCAGATGGTCTGGGTCATGGGTGCGCCTCGTTTCCAAGGGAAACCTAAGTCGAAAGGCGGCGCGGATGGATCAGGAATGTTACGTAACCTGCAGGGATGGCATGGGCGCAGGCTCATGTCAGGAGCTCTGGAACAACTGACCCAGCCGCCGCGTTAGACTCTCCAGGAACAAGGAGACTGACATGGCCAATCTGAAAAAGTTTGAAGAAAACCCGCAGCGCCAGCTGCTGGAGGAAATCAAGGGTGCCCGGTGTGTGATGCTCGGCTCTCCCGAGCATGATCATCATATGCAGCCAATGGCGCCGCAGGTCGATGAAGATGCCGGCATCATCTATTTCTATTCCGACAATACCAGCGATCTCGGCAAGGCGGTGCTGAAGTCACCCGGCAAGGTACATATGTGCCATATCGACAATGACTATCAGGCCTGCGTCAGCGGCCAGCTTCATCCGCACCATGACAAAGCCACCATCGACAAGTTCTGGGGCCCGATGGTCGATGCCTGGTATCCGGGCGGCAAGACTGACCCCAAAATGCTGATGCTGAAATTCGTTCCCCAGGACGCCGCTGTCTGGGCATCGGATAAATCGACCATCAGCGTGATGTTTGAAGTGGCCAAAGCCAACATCAAGGATGAGCAGCCAGATCTTGGCAAATCCAAGCAGATCCAGCTCTGATCTGGCAGAATGTCAGATCGCAGAAGCCCTTCCCGCCACCCGGCGGGAGGGGTTTTCTACATCCGGAATAATCCAAAGCCCCGCTCGCCGAAGGGCGCATTGAGGCTGGCGGAAAGCGCCAGGCCCAGAACGCGGCGCGTGTCGGCGGGGTCGATGATGCCATCATCCCAGAGCCGCGCGGTGGAAAAATACGGGTTGCCCTCGGTTTCATAGAGGTCGCGGATCGGCTGTTTGAAGCCCTGCTCTTCCTCCGCGCTCCACTGGCCGCCACGGCGCTCGATACCGTCACGCTTGACGGTGGCGAGCACGCTGGCCGCCTGCTCGCCGCCCATCACGGAAATACGGGCGTTGGGCCACATGAAAAGGAAGCGCGGGGAATAGGCCCGCCCGCACATGCCGTAATTGCCTGCGCCAAAGCTGCCGCCGGTGACCACTGTGAATTTCGGCACGCTGGCGGTTGCCACCGCCGTCACCATCTTGGCGCCGTCCTTGGCGATACCTCCTGCTTCATATTTCGAGCCGACCATGAATCCGGTGATGTTCTGCAGGAAGACGAGCGGAATGCGGCGCTGATCGGCCAGCTCAATAAAGTGGGCCGCTTTCTGCGCGCTCTCGGAGAAGAGAATGCCATTGTTTGCCAGGATCGCGACCGGCATCCCATAAATATGCGCAAAGCCGCAGACGAGCGTTTCGCCATAGAGCTTCTTGAACTCGTGGAACTCCGAGCCGTCCACCGTGCGCGCAATCACTTCGCGTGCGTCATAGGGCTCGCGCACATCCTGGGGCACCAGCCCATGCATCTCGCGCGGATCATAGAGCGGCTCGGCAGGCGCCTGGATCTCGAACGGCTGGGGCTTTGGATTTGCAAGTGTACGGACAATCGAGCGCACGATGGCCAGCGCATGGGAATCGTGCGCCGCGTAATGATCGGCCACGCCCGAGCGGCGCGCATGCACATCGGCCCCGCCCAGATCCTCGGCCGAAATCTCCTCGCCCGTCGCGGCTTTCACCAGCGGCGGACCGCCCAGGAAGATCGTGCCCTGCTTGCGCACGATCACCGTCTCGTCGCTCATCGCGGGCACATACGCTCCGCCCGCCGTACAGCTGCCCATTACGGCAGCGATCTGGGGGATGCCCTTCGCGCTCATCTGGGCCTGATTGTAGAAGATGCGCCCAAAATGCTCCCGGTCCGGAAAAACTTCAGACTGATGGGGCAGGTTCGCCCCGCCGCTGTCGACGAGGTAGATGCAGGGCAGATGATTTTCCATCGCCACTTCCTGCGCGCGCAGGTGCTTCTTCACGGTGACGGGAAAATACGCCCCGCCTTTCACGGTGGCGTCATTGCAGACGATCAGGCATTCGCGCCCTTCCACCCGGCCGACGCCGGTTATCAGGCCCGCGCCCGGCGCCTCGCCATCATACATGCCATTGGCCGCCAGCGCGCCGATCTCCAGAAAGGCGCTGCCCGGATCAATCAGCCGCTCCACCCGCTCCCGCGGCAGCAGCTTGCCCCGCTCGGTATGGCGCTTGCGGCTGTCTTCCGGCCCGCCGAGGGCAGCCTCCGCCGTTTTGGCGCGCAGTTCCTCGACCAGCGCCTGCATGGCAGCGCGATTGGCAGCGAATTTGGCACCGGACACATCCAGCGCAGACTTCAGGACCGGCATGGGCCCTCCCTTACTTTTCGTTGCGGCAGGATTAACGGCCTGCTCCGCCGCTGTCACCCGTTGGTAAACTCTTTTGTGCTAGAGGTCTTGAAGCTGCCTCTGTCAGGATTCAAGTAACCCTCGCATGTTCTCCCTGCTGCGTAAGGATTTCACCCCCGATCTCAAGACGATCCCTCTCCTGAAGGACGTCTCCCAGAGGGCTATGCGCTCGGCGGGCAAGGAAGCCCGCTGGTTTGCCCTGCCGGCCGGCCAGCCCCTGTTTCTGGCGGGAGAGGCGGCCGACAGCATCTATTTTGTCCTTTCCGGCGCGCTCGGCGCTTTTGGCGCGAAGGGTGAGTTTGTCGGCAATATCCGCCCCGGTGAGCCCGTTGGCGAAATGGCCCTGTTCCTCGGCGGCGCCGATACCAATGGCGACGGCGCCAGGGATGACGCGCCCCATAGCGGCTCGGTCTATGCCTTGCGCGATTCTGAAGTGATCGCCCTATCCCGGGCAGGCTGGAAGCTGCTGGTAAAGTCCGAGCCCGAACTGCTGGAGGGGATGATCCGCATCATCCTGCGCCGCCTCGGCCGGGGCGACCATCGCAATGCCGAATCTCTGCCCAAGGTTTACACACTCGTCTCCACCTCTCCGACCATCGACCTCGTCTTGCGGGCCAATGCGCTGAAATCGGCGCTCGCCCGTTTCGGAAAACGCGCGGTCATCATCAGTGAACTGGAAGGCGCTGAAAAGCCGGCGGCCTTCTTCGACGCGCTGGAGACTGACCATGACGCGGTCATTCTCACAGCCCCCATCGGCGCCACCCCCTGGTTCCGCCTGGCCACCCGGCAGGCAGACCGGATCTGGGTGCTGGCCCGCTCTGACGCGCGCCCGTCCACGCCGCTGATGCCGGAGGAAACCTCCCCGGCCCAGCGCCTCAAGCTGATCGACGTGATCCTGATCCATCCCGGCGCGGAGCGGCGTGCCTCCCGCCCGCAGGAATGGGTGAACGCAGCTGGCGCCAAGCGTCTGTTCCATTGGCGCGGCGACAGCGCCGAAGACGCCCTGCGCCTCGCCCGCGTGATGACGGGCCGCTCGATCGGCCTTGTCCTCTCCGGGGGCGGCGCCCGCGCTTACAGCCATATCGGCGCCATTCGCGCCATCCGTGAACTGGGCATTCCGATCGACTTTGCCGGCGGGGCGTCAATGGGCGCGGTTGTGGCCGCCTGCGCCGCCATTGGCTGGGACGATAACGAGATCGACTGGCGCATCCGGAAAGCCTTCGTGGAGTCAAATCCCCTGGGCGACTACAACATCCCAGTGGTCGGCATGGTCAAAGGGAAACGCGTCAACCAGAGACTACAGGAACATTTCGGCGATATCGATATAGGCGACCTGCAGATCCCCTTCTTCGCCCTGTCAACCAACCTGACCAGTGGCCAGGCCAGGCTG
This sequence comes from Hyphomonas sp., assembly GCA_046291585.1. Lineage (GTDB taxonomy): Bacteria > Pseudomonadota > Alphaproteobacteria > Caulobacterales > Hyphomonadaceae > Hyphomonas. The sequence continues at coordinate 9,871 of JBKBRT010000051.1, read as the reverse complement.
CATCGCAATGGCAGCCTGCGCCATGCGCTGCGCGCCACCATCTCCCTGCCCGGCATCCTGCCCCCGCTGGTGGACGGCGATGACATCCTCGTGGATGGCGCCGTGCTCAACAATTTCCCGGTGGAACCGATGCGCGATCTGCATCAAGGCATCATCGTCGGGTCAGACGTGTCAGCCCTGCCCGATGGCCTCAACCGCGATGAGTTCATCAAGCCCCTGACGTTCTGGCGATGGGTGCTCAAACACGGCTTCTCTGCGCCCCCGCCCATCGCAGGCCTTCTGATGCGGGCTGCAACCATCCGGGATGACCGCCTCACCCCGCGCGACATGGCCGATATTCTGATCCTGCCAGAGTTGCCGGATGTAGAACTGCGCGACTGGAAGGCATACGACGCCTCGGTTGAGGCAGGGTACACTGCCGCCATGGACGCTCTCAAGAACCACGAAATCCGTACACTGTGCTGCCCTGACTGAAGGCTCAGTTTCGACTCCGAAATCGTGTAATATCAACGCTACATTAAGTTTGTTAGCCGATCCTTATGTTAATTATAGACGGATGGCTCTCAAGGATTTCAATCAATGGATGCGCGTCTTTTTGACCTGCTGCCTGTGGTCATATGCGAACTGGCACCGGTGCGCGACGACGCTGGCGCCATAATTGACCTGCAATGGATTGATGCAAACCGCCTGATGAACGAATCGATCCTGCCCGGTGGCGGCAGCATCGTCGGGATGCGGGTGTTCGAGTTTGATCCGGGGTATCGCGAATCTGAAATGGCGAAGAACGTCATCAAGGTCATCGAAACCGGCGCGCCGATCACCTATGTCACGGGCCATGGCCGCGCCGCGAAAATGCTCGGCAAGGTGATGAAGACCGTCATTACACCAACCGAGTACGGCGCGCTTGCCTGTTCGCATGAGGTGACCGAGCTGGCAGAGGAGCGCGACGCCGCCCTCAAACGCTTCCAGCTGGCCCGCGCCGCCTGTGATCACGCGATTCACGGCATCGTCATCACGGACAGGGACAGCAAAATTCATTATGTTAACCGAGCCATCTGTGAGCTGATTGATTATTCCGAGGCAGATCTCCTGGGTAAGGATGTTGGCATCCTGTTTGGCGTGACAAGCTTTGAGCCGCAAAAGGCGCTCGGCAATCGTGTTGTTTCTGAGATCGAAAGCGGAAAACTGATCCGCCATATTTCCGACGCCGAAGCCTACACCCGGCAAGGCGAGAAGATCCGTGTTCAGGCCTCCACCTCCAGCGCGCATTGGGGCGAAGATGGCGCCATGGTGTTCATCACCTATATTCGCGACGTGCGAGAGGAACGCCTCAAAGCCCATGAACTGCGCGACGCCCTGAACCGCGCCGAACAGGCAACGCGCCTGAAATCAGAATTCCTCGCCAATATGAGCCATGAAATCCGTACACCGCTGAATGGTGTGCTCGGCATGGCGCAGGTGCTCGCCCACGGTAAGCTGACCGAGACACAGGCTGAACAGGTTGGCGTCATCCTCGATTCGGGGAACACGCTTATGGTGCTGCTCAACGATATTCTCGACCTCTCCAAGATCGAGGCCGGCCGTATGGACCTCTCGCCCGTGCCGGGAGATCTGCGCCACAAACTCAGTGGACTGTTCAAACTGCATGAGTCTGCCGCCCGGGAAAAAGGCATCGGCATTCGCCTTTTTGTCGATCCCGGCGTGCCCTCGCGCCTGCTTTTTGATCCGGTCCGCGTGCGCCAGTGCGTCAGCAACCTGCTCTCCAACGCCATCAAGTTCACCAGCCAGGGCGAGGTCATGCTGGTCGTCACGAGCGAACCGGTCCAAAGCGGCGCCTATCGCGTCGTCATGCACGTGTCCGACACCGGCGTGGGCATCGCGCCCGACAAGCTGGACCGCATCTTTGAAAGCTTCGCGCAGGAAGATGGCTCAACAACCCGCAAATTCGGCGGCACGGGCCTTGGCCTGTCGATCACCCGCCGCCTCGCCCAGATGATGGGCGGAGATGTCACCGCCGTCAGCCAGGCCGGCAAGGGTTCCATCTTTACACTGAAATTCATCGCGCATTCCTCGGCTGCGGTTTCCGGGGACACGACCAACATGATCCACATGCCTGTGCGCACCGCGCGCACCGGCCTCACCGGATGCCGCGCGCTGGTGGTGGACGACAATGGCATCAACCGCCGCGTCGCGCGTTCCTTCCTCGAATATTATGGCATCATCATCCGCGAAGCGTGCGACGGCAATGAAGCCCTCGAGATCATGAGCAAGGAAACCTTCGACTTCGTGCTGATGGACATTCACATGCCCGGCCTCGACGGCGAGGAAGCGTTCAAACGCCTGCGCATCTCGGGCAGCCTCAATCGTCTCGTCCCCGTCATCGCCCTGACCGCCGACTCCATGCATGGCGACCGCGAGAAATTCCTCGCCAAGGGCTTTGACGGCTATGTCTCCAAGCCGATCGACGAGCGCACGATGATCACTGTCATCAGCCAGGTTCTCAGCGTGCCTTCCGAGGAAACAGAAGCGCTCCTCGCGGCGGGCTGACGCGAGGTGACCCTACCCCGACGCCTGTCGTTCCGTAGACGGTTCTTGCAAATACCGCCTATACTCGGCCCAAGATAGAGATTGCCCGTCCTTTTTCCGGCGGGCTGCCGCGTGGAGACGTATCATGGCGAAGTCGCTGAAAACCCATAAGCCGGTCGGTGAGGACTACCTGGCCACCGCCCCGCAATCGAGCGTGGTTCATCGCTTCCCCTTCCCGCCCGAAATGGTCTGGAATGCCCTGCTGGATGCAGAGGCCTGGACCCAGTGGCTGCCCATCACCAAGGTCACCTGGACCAGCCCGAAGCCCTTCGGCCCCGGCACCACGCGCACCGTGGAAGTCGGCCCACAGGTGATCGAGGAAACGTTCTTCGCCTGGGAAGAAGGGCGCCGCATGGCCTTCCGCTTTGAAGCGTCCACCCTGCCGGTCTCCGCCGCCGTCGAAGACTACCGCGTCGTGCCCACCGCTGGCGGCTGCGAAATGCACTGGTCGGGCAAAGCCAGCGCGCCCCTTGTTCTCGGCGGCGTCATCACCGGCCAGCTCACCAAGGGCCTGAAAGAAGGCATGCCAAAACTCGAAGCCCTGATCGCCGCCGACCCGGATCGTTTCAGGTAACGCGCGCGGCGCTCACGCCGTCTCCGCAAACAGCTCCCGCCCGATCAGCCAGCGGCGGATCTCGCTCGTGCCCGCGCCGATCTCGTAGAGCTTGGCGTCGCGCAGAAGGCGGCCCGTGGGATAGTCGTTAATATAACCATTGCCGCCGAGCAGCTGGATCGCATCGAGTGCCAGCTTCGTCGCCGTTTCGGCCGCATACAGAATAGCGCCGGCGGCATCTTTCCGCGCCGTCTCGCCCCGGTCGCACGCCTTGGCGACGGCATAGACATAGGCTTTGGCCGCATTCATCTGCACATACATGTCCGCCAGCTTGCCCTGCACCAGCTGGAACTCGCCGATGGATTGGCCAAACTGTTTCCGGTCATGGATGTAGGGGATCACCACATCCAGGCACGCCTGCATGATGCCCGTTGGCCCGGCCGAGAGCACCGCGCGCTCATAGTCGAGCCCGCTCATCAGGATGCGCGCGCCGGCGCCCACCGGCCCCATCACGTTCTCTTCAGGCACTTCGCAGTCTTCAAACACCAGCTCACCGGTTTCCGAGCCCCGCATGCCCAGCTTGTCGAGCTTCTGCGCCACCGAAAATCCCTTGAAGCCCCGCTCGATCAGAAACGCCGTGATGCCCTTAGAGCCCGCGGACGCATCCGTCTTGGCATACACCACCAGAGTGTCAGCATCCGGAGCATTCGTGATCCACATCTTCGTGCCATTCAGTACATAGCGGTCGCCTTTCTTATCGGCGCGCAGCTTCATCGACACCACGTCCGACCCCGCCCCGCTCTCGCTCATTGCGAGGCTGCCCAGATGCTCGCCCGAGATCAGCTTGGGCAGGTAGCGGGCCTTCTGCTGGTCATTGCCCCAGCGGCGCAGCTGGTTGACGCAGAGGTTCGAGTGCGCCCCGTAAGACAGGCCCACCGAAGCCGACGCGCGGGAGATTTCCTCCATCGCCACGACATGCTCTAGGTATCCAAGGCCCGTGCCGCCCCATTCCTCTTCCACCGTGATGCCGAGGAGGCCAAGCTCCCCCATCTTCGGCAGAAGATCGCGCGGGAACACGTCCGTCCGGTCGATTTCGGCGGCGCGCGGCGCGATTTCATTCTGGGCAAAGTTTTTCACGGTCTCGCGGATCATGTCCGCAGTTTCACCGAGATCGAAGTTCAATGAGGGATATGTGTTCGTCAGCATGGCGCTTTCCTAGCAAGAGCTTGCCCGCCTGTCACCGGCTCACTCGTCCTGCGTCAGTGCCCGGTAGAGGTAATAAGTGGCCACCACAAACAGGAACCCGCCGCCCAGCGCGAGCAGTGGCCCCAACCAGGCCTGGCCTTCATAAAGCGCGGGCTCAGCTGCCACATCAATCAGCTCGCCAACCCCCAGCACAAGGCTCACCAGCCCCAGCCCGGAGAGCAGCGCATACGGCACCCAGCGCCCCAGCGCTTCCACGCCCGCTGGCTGGCTCACAGGACCGTTCTCTTCCAGCGCGCGCTGCACGCCGGTCTCGTCGATTTCCACAGGCGCCAGATCGTCCACGATCACGCCTTCTGCCGGGGGCAACGGTGCCTCGGGCACTGGAGGCGGCGCAATCACCGGCTGCGGCAGAGGCGCCGCGGGGGGCGGGGCCGGGATCTCTGCCGTCTGCGGCCGCGCGGGGCGGCGGCGCTCTATCCCGTCGGGCGCGCCCTTCACTCCGGTGGGCGGCGGAGATAGCGGGGCCTCATCGGCAGGCCCTGCCAGATCGGCAATCGCGCGGGTAATCTCTTCAACGCTGGGGCCTTCTTCGCCGGGAGCCAGCGTCTTGCTCGGCGCAGAGGGCGGGGGCGGCGGGCTTTCGCCCAGGATGCGCGCAATCCGCTCGCTGACCGCCCGGGCCGCTGCCTTGGGCGTTGTGTCTGTTGTCCGCGCGCGGGGCAGCGCCGGCTCGCCCTCGCCGCGCGCCTCAATGATCACTGTGCGCTCTGAAGCCGGAGGGAAAGGCTGGCCGCCGTCTTCCGGGATCGGCCGGATCAGCGCGCCGGGCACCGCTGCCGGCCCCGAAGGATGTGTCAGGAACAGCGAGATCTCCGCTGCCCGCCGGCGCACGAGCGCGTCGATGATCTTCACCTCGCCGCTCACCCGCCCCTTGCGCCACAGCCACATGTCGGACGCGGCCGAGAGCCTGTCGCCCTCATTGAGATTGGCCAGCACGCTGGAAGACTGGAACGCGCCGGGCCCGATATTCCAGGCAAAGGAAACCAGCGCGTCAAACTCGTTCTGGGTCAGCGGGGCGAGCACTTCGTCCCGGATCAGCTGCTCGATCAGCGACAAATCTGAATGGGTCAGCACCAGCTCGGCGTCCTGCGGGGTCACCTGAAGGCCCTGCCGCGCAGTGCGCGTGTGGCCATAGCCGACGATCCAGCGCCCATCCGGCAGCCGGCTGGCGCGCGGCCGGAAGCCCTCGAAGCCCTTGATAAGGTCGAGTCCCCTGGCAGATGTGCGAAGCGGACCACCCAAAGTCCGTTGCTCCCATTCTGGTACAACTGGCAAAATGCCTACAGGGACGCCCTGCAAAAGGCGCGCCTTTTCGCCTGAAAGGTGAGAATCGGCGAGAATATGGCCAATTTACAGGAGGACGAGACTGGCAAGGCCCAGAAAGCTGAAGAAAGCCATCACATCGGTCAGCGTCAACACGAACACTGACGAGGCCACCGCCGGGTCTGCTCCCAGGCGTTTGAGGGTCAGCGGCACCAGAATGCCCGAAAGCCCCGCCCAGATGAAAGTGCCCAGCATCGCAATCGAAATCACCACCGACAGCTTGATATCCTGGAACCAGATAAGCGCCGCGATTCCCACGCCCACGCCGATAATCAGCCCGTTGATCAGCCCCGCCAGCGTTTCGCGCAGCACAGCCCGGCGCGCCGCCGTGCCGTCCAGCTCGCGCGTCGCAATCGCGCGCACCGCCACGGCCAGCCCCTGACTGCCGGCATTCCCGCCCAGCGCTGCCACCACCGGCATCAGGATCGCCAGCGCCACGATCTGCTCGATGGCGCCCTCAAACATCGCGATGATTCCCGACGCGATGAACGCCGTCACCAGGTTCACCCCCAGCCACGGCACCCGCGCCTTCACCGTCTCGAACACCGTGTCGGAGGCATCTGCGGATGACACGTTGGAGAGGGCGAGCAGGTCTTCGGAATGCTCTTCCTGGATAACATCGACCATATCGTCGACGGTGATCATCCCCACCAACCGGCCGGCGGTATCGGTCACCGGCGCCGAGGCGAGCGAGTATTTCTGGAAGCGGAACGCCACCTCTTCCTGATCAAGGTCGGGCGTCAGGGTCGTCATGGCGTCTTGCATCAGATCTTCCATCGGCGTCTCACGCGGCTCGCGCAGCAGCGCCGAGAGCTGGACGATCCCCAGAAGGCGATGCGCCGGATCTACCACATAGATCTCGTAAAACGTCTCGGGCAGATCTTCCCCGCGCCCGCGCGTATGGTCGATGGTCTCGCCCACATTCCAGAATTCGGGCACCGCCACGAACTCGGTCTGCATCAGGCGGCCGGCCGAATCCTCTTCATAGGCAAGGCTGCGCTCCAGCTCCGCCCGGTCCACCGGGGCGAGATCCTCCAGGATGCGCTCGCGGCGCTCGTCCTCAAGGTCTTCCAGAATGGTCGTCGCGTCGTCCGAATCCAGCTCGTCGAGCGCCTGCGCCACCGCCTCATCGGTCAGCATTTCCACCGCGCCCTCGCGGTAAGCGTCGCGCAGTTCGATCAGGATTTCGGACGGAAGGTCCTCGCCCAACAGCTCTACGGCATCTTCAAAGATATCATAGGGCAGCGTCTCGAGCGCATCGGCCGCGTCCGCCGGGTGCATCCGTTTCAGCGTGCGTGACAGCCAGCGCGTATCGCGCTCGTCAACAGCGTCCAGGATATCCTGGAGCAGGACGGGGTCGAGACCGTCAGATTCTGGCTGGGAGGGGGCGCTCATGTCGGTCATTGGCGCCACTCATGCCGGGGTTGTCGTTCCCCGGCAAGAGCAGGCGCGCTGACCGCTTCAGCTGTAGCGGAATTCTTCCCCGTCGAGGTCGATCAGGGGGAACTCGTCCTTCTCGCGCCAATAGTCCTGCGTGTGCTGCCAGTCGCGCGTGGTGCCGCGCTTGGGCATCAGGTGCATCGAGCGGGCGAGATAGCCGGGATTGAAGTTGGCCTCATCGATCCAGGGCAGGATTTCCATATTATGATCCTGCGCCCGCAGGGCCACCTCCACCTGTTTCACCTTCTTCTCGTCCATATGCTTCAGGAGGCGGCAGATCAGGTCGCCCATCATGTCCACCCGCAGCGTCCAGCTCGCCCGGAAATACCCGAACACCCAAGCGAGGTTTGGCACGCCGGTGAACATCATCCCGCGATAGGTAACGGTTTGCGACCAGTCGACCGGCTTGCCGTCCACCTCGAACGGAATGTCGCCCAGCACCGAGAGGTTAAACCCCGTCGCGGTCACGATCACGTCCGCTTCCAGCTCCTTGCCGGATTTCAGCAGGATGCCTTTCTCTGTGAACCGGTCGATATGATCGGTCACGACGCTCGCCTGCCCCGCCTTGATCCCTTCAAACAGGTCGGCTTCCGGCACAAACGCGATCCGCTGGCGCCAGGGGCGATAGCTCGGCGTGAAATGGCTCATGTCGAAATCTTCCGGCAGGCACGCCTTCACCCCGTCCAGCAACTCCTGACGCACCGCGTCGGACTCCTCAAACGAGCGCCGCGTAAACTCGGCCTGCTCATGATTATACTTGCGCCGCACGATCTCGTGGATCCACGCGTCATCCACGCCCAGCGTGCGCAACTCATCGGCCAGCACATTTTCATTCCGTGCCGGGATGAAATAGGTCGGCGAGCGTTGCAGCAGCGTGACGTGCTCACACTTGCCCGCAATGGCCGGCACAACCGTCGCCGCCGTCGCGCCCGATCCGATGCAGATCACCTTCTTGCCTTTCAGGTCGAGGTCTTCCGGCCAGGTCTGCGGGTGCACGATCTGGCCTTTGAAATCGGCCATCCCCTCCCATTCGGGCGTGTAGCCCTGAGCATGGTTGTAATAGCCCTGGCACATCCAGAGGAAGTTTGCGGTGAACGTCAGAATATCGCCGGTCTCAAGGTTTTCCACCTTCACCGTCCACTTCTTCTTCGCGCTCGACCAGCTCGCCGACCGGATCTTGTGGCGATAGCGGATATGCTCGGCGAGACCGGCTTCCTCGATCACTTCGCCCATATATTTCAGGATCTCGTCCCGGCTCGCAATCGGCGGGCCGACCCAGGGCTTGAACCGGTAACCGAACGTGTAAAGATCAGAATCCGACCGGATGCCCGGATAGCGGTGCATGTACCAGGTGCCGCCGAAGCTCTCATACGCTTCGAGCACAAGGAATTTCTTCTTCGGCGTCTGCGTTTTGAGGTGATAGGCCGCGCCAACCCCGGAAATGCCCGCGCCGGCGATCAGCACATCGAAATGCTCGATCTTTGCCTTGGGTTTGCGTTCTTTGACCGCTGCGGTATCCGCCATGAATTCCTCCCTGGGCTCCGTCCACTTGTCGCGGAGCCATCAAACTTGCTTGCAAATTTTGCCCTGGGAGGAAGGCAGGTGAATACGTAATCGGCCCTAGATGACCCTGAGGCAAGCAAGCGATTTTAGCCGCCCGGCTGCTTCGCCCGCCGCCGCCGCAGCTGGATCGCCAGCCCCAGCGCCGCCGTCATGAAGATCACCGCCACCGTCGCCATCAGCAGATAGTCCCGGTTGCGCGTTCCGATCGGCCGCAGGAATTCCCATTTGTGCAGCACATCAAAGCTCCAGCCTTCGGCCGCCTGCAACTTGGTCTTTCTAGGCGCGGCCGCAATCCGCCCCTCGCGCACATCCACAAATACCGGCCCCTCCGCGCTCTCCACCCGCATCACCGGCAACCGCTTGTTGGCAAAGCTGTAGTCCCGTCCAAACCGGCTCACCAGCGACACCGCCGCGTCTGCCCCGGCCCCGGCAATCTCTCGTGCCCGGCTCGCATCTGAATATCCTGCCGCCTGCCCCTGCCCGTGCGCCTGATAGCCAATCCCGCCCGCCGTCTCGATCCGCCAGACCGGCTTGCCGTCCGGCCCCGCTGTTGCCGTCAACCCGTAGAGCGATCCCGGTCCTGGCCGGGGCGCTTCCAGATCGGCCACATCGAACACCCCCGGCGGGGGCAACGCCGTCCCTGGCCCCATCGTCACCAGCAGGTGAAACATGCCCGACAGTGTGAAAGTCAGGATGAACGGCAGCGCCGCCCAGGCCGCCAGAGTATGCGCCTTGCGCAAGCCCCGACCCTTTGCCTTCAGCAGCAGAGTGGCCCCGATCAGGCTTGTCGCAATCACGCTCAGGATCAGCCCCGCCAGCACCGCCACACGCAGCGGCTCGGCAAAGCTCAGAAACTTCAGCGTATGCACATTCTGAAACACGAACAGCAGCGCCCGCCGCTGCCCGTCGGTCACCGCCGCCAGCCGGTCGGCCCCGGTATCGACGTAAACCGCCAGCCCCTCCGGCGTGTCAAACGCCACCCGCCAGACCGGCAGCAGCCGGTTAATTTCCGGATACTCGGTCGAGAACCGGTCGACGATTTCCACAGACCGGATATCGGCCTCCGGCAGCGCGGCGTAATGACGGGCAAGGGAAATGGCGTGGTCCCTTTCCACCTCCGGCGCGGGCGTGCCGGTCAGG